>CALXUR010000004.1 GCA_944391735.1 uncultured Alphaproteobacteria bacterium
CCGCGTCTTCTTTTTTTCATTAACTCTTTGTTTTCCCGTCATTTTTTACAACTCCTTCTGTTAAATTTTAATGTCCATTTTATTTTTATGATTTTGATACAAAAACCAGGTTAGCCGCCTATTCGACTAACCTTTTTAATTTTTTTACTTTTTTCCTTGCTTTATGTTATTTTGTTATGTTATAAAATCTATAACATTTTATTGGACATTTTTTTGTTATAGTATCGTCAACCCCTCTTTCCTCTTAAAAAGATTCTTATTGATTTTTGATGTTTTTTTAGGTATAATAACGTCAAATTAACCTGTTAACAGAGAGGAAACAATGGATTACGCTCAAATCAAATCGAACATGCAAACACATTTGGCCAAAACGGAAGAAGCTTTGAAAAAAGACTTTTCGGGTTTACGCACGGGCCGTGCAACCACGGCGCTGTTGGATGGTATTATGGTGGACGCTTACGGATCGGTTGTCCCGTTGAATCAAGTCGGTAACGCTTCCGTTCCCGAAGCCCGCATGCTGTCTGTTCAGGTTTGGGATAAAAATCTGTTAAAAACAGTCGAAAAAGCAATCCGGGACGCGGGACTCGGCCTGAATCCGATGAATGACGGTCAAACGATTCGTATTCCGATTCCGCCGTTGTCTGAAGAACGCCGGATTGAATTGGTTAAAATCGCCGGAAAATATACGGAAACGGCGCGCGTGTCTGCTCGGAACGTTCGTCGTGAAGCATTGGATGAAGTTAAAAAATTGAAACAAGCCAATGAAATTTCCGAAGATGAACAAAAACGATATGAAGCGGAGATTCAGGATATGACGGATAAAACCGTCGCCGCTTTGGATGAATTATTAAAAACAAAAGAAGTTGAAATTAAACAAGTATAATGACAGAACAACCGCAAAATCTGCCGGTCCATATCGGCTTTATTATGGACGGGAATGGTCGTTGGGCAACAGAACAGGGGCTCCCCCGCTCCGCCGGCCATAAAAAAGGAGCCGAAGTCGTTCGCACGGTGCTGGAACATGCCAAAAAACGCGGCATCAAAGTGGTCACGCTGTTCGCGTTTTCCGCCGAAAACTGGAAACGTCCCAAATCGGAAGTGGATACTCTGATCAAATTGTTTCGTCAGTATATGGACGAAGACATCCGTGAATTACAAAAACAAAAGGTGCGCGTTACGTTTATCGGCGATCGTGAAAAATTTCCGGCCGATATGTCGGCTCGTATGACTGAAATTGAACGGGAAACCGCCGCTTATACCGATTTCCATGTCGTTCTGGCACTCAGCTACGGTGCCCGTGACGATCTGATTGCGGCCATTAAAAAAATTGCCAGTGATATCCTGGATCGTAAATACCTGATTTCGGGTATTGATGAAACCAAAGTCCGCGATGCACTGTCAACCCACGATTTGCCCTATCCTGATTTAATTATCCGAACCAGCGGCGAACAAAGAATCAGTAACTTTTTACTGTGGGAAATGGCTTATGCCGAATTGTATTTTACCCCGATTTATTGGCCGGATTTCAATGAGCATGATTTGGATGACGCGATCGACGCTTACAGTCGTCGAAATCGCCGCTTCGGAAAACTCTAAAATCCGATCAATCATTTAAAAGGCCGTTCAAACGGCCTTTTTTAATACGGCTTATTCGTATTCCGATTTATCAAATCGCCTGTGGATCCATAACCATTGCTCCGGATTTTCCCGAATCCATCCCTCAATAATTTGATTGATGCGACACATAATTTGATACGCTGCGTCCGGCATTCCCTCCGGCGGCATTTCCAAAGCCGGCGATACTTCAATGCGCAACCGCCCGTCCGGCTGACGAATACTCCGAGCCATAAAAACAGGCACCTTTAATCGCAAAGCCATAGCGGCGATCGCCGGCGCCGTCATTGCCGGCTTCCCGAAAAACGGAACGGAAATCCCCTCCCGTAATTTCTGATCACATAACATAACCACATACCCTTTCCGGTGGATAACCTCCACAATCTTGCGTGCGCCACTGACCCCCTTCGGAATTAAAACACCCTTCCGCCGCTGAAACATCAATTTATCCAACCATGGATTGTTCGCCCGCCGATAAACGGGATTTAAATAAAAATCATCAAATAAAGGCTCTGATACCGCCGGCTCCCAGTTCCCTAAATGAGCCGAACACACAAACCCGCCTCGCCCCGAAGCCGCCGCCTGTTTTAAATAATCTAACCCAATGACATCTGCCTGACGATAAAGCGTCTTACCATGCGGCATTTCGGCATAAAACCGCCCCCAATGCCACCACATGCGCCGCAAAATCAAACGCCGCTCCGCCTCTGTTTTTTCGGGAAAAGCAATTCTTAAGTTAATTAACCCAACACGATTCCGTCGGAAAGCAAAATATCCGGCCAAAGCCCCCAAACATCCCCCCGCGTATGATGCGACCCGAACCGGTAATATTTTGAATAATCCCCAAAATAATAAAGCAACCGCTGCAACGGCCGGATCCGTTACATATCTTTGAATAAAATGACGCCGTGACTGCCGGATCTCTCGACTCATGATATAACCTCCCGTAATATGTTTGATACGGCGGCCGTATCATCAAAAACAAAACGTCCCGGCACAACAATGACATTCTTCTGTAAATCCCTGGGCACTTTGACAAAATCTTTCGTCGTTGTCACCAACGGCATTCGCCCCGCCTCCGCAATCATCTGCTCAATGTCAAACCGTGTGTAAAAATAATGATCCGGAAAAGCCGCCCGTTTCGCAACAATAACCCCTTCCCGCTCCAACATGTTGAAGAATTTAACCGGATTTCCGATCCCCGCAAAAGCCATAACCGATTGCCCTTTAATAACGGACAAAACATCCGCATCCGGTTCAAAACGACCGGTTAAAATAACCATGTCCGGAGCCACCGCCAAAACCGTTTCACGCACACCCGCCGTATCCTCACCGACAATAATAACCGCATCGGCACGCGCCAACCCCTTTTCCATCGGCTCCCGTAAGGGACCCGCCGGTAATACCCGCCCGTTTCCAAAACCACGTCGGCCGTCAATAACAACAAACGATATCGTCTTAATTAAACTCGGATTTTGAAAACCATCATCCATGATCACGGCACGCGCCCCCGCCCGAACCGCTATCTGCGCACCGCGCGCCCGATGACTGTCCACAACCGTCGGCCCTGCCTGAGCCAATAACAAAGCCTCATCCCCGACATCCAAAGCTGTTTGCTGCCGCGTGTCAACAAGAACACTTTTTAAACGCGCTTTGTATCCATGATTTAAAAAGAAAAAATGAACGTCCGCCTGTTTTAAAATCTCTCCCAAAGCCAGACAAACCGGCGTTTTTCCCGTCCCGCCGACGGAAATATTACCCACACAAATAACCGGAATGTCCGCTTGATATGGCCTGACCCGCCGAAACCGCCGCGCAACACTCCAAGCATATAACCGTCCAAAAGGATTTAAAATTCGACCCCACACGGAAGAAGAACGATACCAAAAATCAGGTGCCTTCATTGTAATCCAATCCTCTTTTTCAACACGTCATAGACTCGATCCAAAACGGCCATCTCCGATGCGGCCAAAGCTTCCGCGCGTTCTCCCACATCCGCACACTCATCCGGATTTTTCAAATAAAAAACAAGATTACCCAATAAACCGGCAACGTCCTTCACCTCAATCAATGCCCCCCGTTCTTTTCCCGAAGCCACGATTTCTCGAAAATTAAACGCGTGCGGGCCGATAATGACCACCCGTCCCAATCGCATCGGCTCCAACATGTTCTGCCCGCCGAACGGCACTAAAGATCCTCCCACAAAAACAACCGGAGCCATTCTATAGATCAACCCCATCTCCCCTAACGTATCGGCGAAATAAACGTCCGTGTCTGCCGTGATTGCCTCCCCTTTTGACCGCTGTGCCACTTTTAAACCACGCTTTTCAAACGCACGACGCACCTCGTCCCCCCGCTCCGGATGACGCGGCGCGGATATCGTTAACAATCCCGGTAAAGCCTTTGCCGCTTGAACATGAATATCCGCCATCATCTCTTCTTCCCCCGGATGCGTGCTGCCCCCGACCCAGGCCGGCCGTTGCCCGATTTGCTTTAATAAACGTTGTAATTCATCCTTGTTAACGGGTGCCGGCGGCGCGGCGTATTTTAAATTCCCGACACAAACAGCGTCCCGCGCTCCTAACACACGCAACCGACGCGCATCCTCCTCCGTCTGACCGAATGTAAAGGTAAACAATTCCAATAACGGCCGAATAAGACACAACATGCGCCGCCAACGCCGGAAAGACCGATCCGATATCCGCCCGTTTAATAAAACCAAAGGAATCTGGGCCGCTCGTATTTCACTTAAAATATTCGGCCAAAATTCGGACTCGAACCACAACACCGCATCCGGTTTAAAATGGCGCACCACACGTCGACAAGCACCCCGCATATCAACCGAAATGTATTCATGAAAAGCCCGTTCCGGTAACCGTCTCGCCATTAATGACGCCGATGTAACCGTTCCGGATGTTACCATAACCCACGCACTCGGATTTTCCTTTAAAATTCGATTGATCAAGGGCAACATGGATAAACATTCCCCGACACTGGCACCATGCATCCAAATCAATGTGCCGGCAGGCCGCCGACGAAGCCTACGTCCGAACCGCTCATGAATACGCTGACCGTCCTCTTTTCCACGCATTTGTCTGATTTTTAACCAGACGTAAATGAAAGGCGTTGCCAAAAAAATGAAAATACGATATAAAATAAGAGGTGTCATACGACAACATGTCCTTGTTCTGAATTCACATGATAATAGTATATTCTAAAACAACTTCTTAAAAAAGGCAACATATGATTGGACTCTTGACGCAAAATAATACCATCCTTTCCTGTCTCACATCGCTTTTGGCCGATTTTAATGCCCAAGCCTGGTCTCCCGATTTAGCTTGCGACACCATTTTATTGGCCGAACCGCTTCCATCCCCCCTACCGGAATTCAATGCACCGGTTATTACACTCGGCCTGTCACATCCGGATGAATTACTTCATATTAAAACGCCCGTGTCACCCGATACGCTGCGCCGACGGATTCAATCGTTCCTGGATCAAAATCGCCAAATGCCGGTCTTCGAAAATAAATCTTTTCTGTTCATCGGTCGTAACCGAAGTCTGCTGGATAAAAAAAGCGATATACTCATCCGATTGACGGAAAAAGAAAACGCCCTCCTCTGCTGTTTGGCAACCGCCGCCCCCACCCCTCTTTCCAAAGAAACACTTCTGTCCGCTGTTTGGAATTATCATCCCGATACCGAAACCCATACCCTGGAAAGCCATATTTATTCTCTTCGCCAAAAAATCGGCCCGAAAGCCGATTCTCTGATTCAATACAATTCGACTGGTTATACGTTGGTAACCGATTAATTATTTTTTCGAATCCTTATCCGATTGGGCGGGCTTGTCCTCCGCTTCATCCGAATTTTCCTCGCTTTGGGAATATCCGATTAAAATCGAATTTCTAACATCGTCCATCGTCCCCGTTTCCAATAACACCGGATTTTGCTCCATATACCACAAAACCGTGTTGCCGTTATCGTCTATGACCGAAGTGTCCCCGCTCGCGTTCGCCACTAACTGGAAAATTTGCTCGGACGGCGCATAAAAACCGGCAAACATAATAACAGGCACACTCTCGGGTGCACCCGGAATGTCAAATCCGGCCAAAGAAACCGTCTCCTTCGCCCGATTCGGACTTTGTTTCAAAATCAAATCAACAACGGCCGGATTTCCTCTCCGAATGGCTAATTGTAACAAGTTGCCGCCACACTTGACACTCGGGTCATCCATCTGGACACCCCGCTCCATTAATTGTTGAATATCTTTCGCATCCCGCACCGTGCGAACCAATTCCTGTAACGGTGTATAGGCGCAATTCCCAAAATTAGACTCTCCGCCCCGGCGACGCGGTGCCGCATCGGCTGTCACGGACGCAACACACAAAACCGCTGCCATAACTGCTATTAATTCTTTTTTCATTATTCCTCCTTGATGTTCACTTCTTCTGATAGGGATTTTGAAACAAAAATAACTTTTTGTCAACCGGAATGTTCACTTTTGTGTCAAAAAGAGAAACCGTCGATTTGATTCCTTGCATGTCCAACACATCCCATTGTTTCAACTGCATCGTGTCTTTGTCAATCACAAGTGTCAAACTGCCCAACTCTTTTGCTCCCTCCTTGTGCGCCGTCACATAGTATTCGTCCAACACATCCTGCACGTCCGTAACGACAAACCGCGGATCATCGAATTTTAACTCCTTTTGCAAAATCATTTCAACCGGCGTCTGGGATAATTCAAAATAACTGACCTCTTTCGCCTCCTTGTCATGGTAAATTAAATACCCGTTCACGGCGTAAAATTCCAAAGGCGATCCTTTCTCGTAAACAAGCCGCATCCGCCCCGGTCGTGATAAATATAAAGTCCCCGTTTGTAAATCATCTTCCGATTTTGAATTGAATTGAGCAAACTTGGCCTCCAACGTCCCGATCGTGTTATACGCCGCTTCCACCTGCTCCAATATCTTCCGGGTCTCCGGCGTGTCGATACGCTTGTCCAAAACGGCACCCGCCGATGCACTCCACCCTAAAATAACCACACAAACCCAAATCTTCCACATGCCCTGTTCCCCTTTCTGTTTACGCGTTGTCCGTCGGAACCAAAATGTCCCGCTTTCCCGCAACATTCGGCTTGGATATAATCCCTTCCGCCTCCATCCGGTCAATTAAATCCGCCGCCCGGTTGTATCCGATCCGTAACTGCCGCTGCACATAACTGGTTGATACCTTCTTGTCCCGCAGAACAATCGCAACCGCTTTGTCATACAGGTCGCCCCCTTCTCCGATGTCTCCGCCGCCAAAACCGCTCGAACCACTGCCCATCGCTCCGCCCTCTTCCACATCCGTAATAACGGCATCCAAATAGTGCGGCTCGCCTTGACTCCGCCAGTGTGCCACCACATGCTCGACTTCCTCATCACTGACAAAAGGTCCATGAATCCGTAACGGTTTTGATCCCGCCGGTCTGTATAACATGTCGCCTCGCCCCAATAACTGCTCGGCACCTTGCTCATCCAAAATCGTCCGGCTGTCGATCTTGTTTGTCACCTGAAACGAAATCCGTGTCGGAAAGTTCGCTTTAATCAACCCCGTAATCACGTCCACACTCGGCCGCTGAGTCGCCAAAATTAAATGAATGCCGACCGCTCGCGCCATCTGAGCCAGCCGTAAAATAGGCGGTTCGGCCTCCTTGCCGCATTGCCCCATCAGATCGGACATTTCATCAACAATCATAACAATATAAGGAATCGGCGTTAAATCCAATACCTGTTCCTCAATAATCGGCTTACCCGTTTCCGGATTGAATCCCGTCTGAACCCGCCGTGTCAAAACTTGCCCGTCCCTGGCCGCTTGTAACAGTTTTTGATTATAACCGTCAATGTTCCGAACGCCCAACTGACTCATCGCCCGGTATCGGTCCTCCATCTCCCGCACCGCCCATTTCAAAGCAACCACGGCCTTGGGTGCCTCCGTCACAACCGGTGTTAATAAGTGTGGAATGTTATTATATACTGATAATTCGACCATTTTAGGATCAACTAAAATCAATCGACACTCCGCCGGTGTAAATCGATATAATAACGATAAAATCATTGTGTTGATCGCTACGGATTTTCCCGATCCCGTCGTTCCCGCTACCAATAAATGCGGCATTTTTGCTAAGTCCGCATAAACCGGCCGCCCGCCGATGTCTTTTCCTAAAATTAACGGCAAAGCCCCCGTGTTCCCTTTGAATTTAACGGATTCGATTAATTCCCGAATGTAAACCGTGTCCCGCTTCGGATTCGGCATCTCAATCCCGATAACGTTTGACCCCGGTACCACCGCAATCCGAACCGATACCGCCCGCATCTCACGCGCAATGTCGTCCGATAAAGCAATGACCCGTGACGTCTTAACACCGGATGCCGGCTCAAACTCATACAATGTCACCACCGGCCCCGGATTCGCTCCGACAATCTGCCCCATAATGCCGAATTGACGCAAAACCGCTTCCAAAGCCCGGGAAATCGTCGCCATCGTTTCTTTCGAAATCGTGTTGCCCGTCACTTTCGCCGGATTCAACATTTCCGCCGTCGGTAATTTATAGGGATTGACCCCTGTCGAAACAGAACGAACTTTCGGCACAACCGCTTCTTTTTCGCGAGCCGATGGCTTTTCTTTTTTCCGAACCCTGATTTTCGCCAACGGCTCCACCGCTTTTTCCGCCCGCTTTAACAAAGGCAACGCTTTTGCCAAAACCGGTAAGGCCCGCACGATGCGCATGCCGATCCGCCGAACCGGAAAATCCAAAGCGTAAACCGCAACCACACTCCACACGCCCCATAATAAAATGCGGATCCAATCAACGGAAATAATCCCCCAACGCCCTAAATAAAATCCTAAAAATCCCCCCGGACCCGCTTTTAAAAAACGGGTATCAGCCATCGGTTCATACCGTGCCGACAACCAACACCCCAATAATAACGCCACAATCAATAACCCGACTTTCCGGCGCACGTGCTCCCCTTTTAAAATCAATATCCCCCATGCAAAACAAGCGGCAATCATCACCGGCGTCATAATACCGATACCTTGCCATAATATATCCGCTATGACGGCGCCCCATGCCCCCGCCCAATTGCCGATTTCATCCGATCCCGTGTTCCACGAAGCGTCTCCCGCCTGATATGAAACACACGCTGCCGCCAAAAACAAACCTATGATAAATGCAACACCGGCTCGACAAAAATTAACAACCCGCATGAATTTTGCTCCTTACCTGCTCTAACGTCTCCCGCATAACCGGAATCGTGATGCGTCGCCCCTCCGCCAGAGACAGCTCGTCCGCTGTCCGTATCACATCCTGAATTTCTCTGAAAGAACGCGCCATGTGCCGAACGGCATAGGATATAACGGACGCGTCCACTAAAATGTGCCTGTCCGCAAAAGCGCGTTGCAACACATCAAACACAAAACGCTCGTCCGGCATCGCGATCGCCGCTTTCGGCACCGTCATCATGCGTGACCGCAGATCCGGTAACCGAAATACCGGCACCTCCCGCGCCGTCAATAACAAAGACCCGCCCAAATCCCGCACAAAATTAAATAAATGAAATAAAGCCTCCTCGCTTCCCAACTCCTCCAGATTTTCCACAACGATTTTTTTCTGGAAAAAAGGCATGAACTCATCCGTTAAATCCCGCGCCTCAATCTTGTATTCGGAAAAAATCTGAGCCAGATGCGTCTTGCCGGATCCGCTTTCCCCGTAAATCAATACCGCCGGTGCCGGCCAAGACGGCCATTTATCCACCCATGATACCGCTTCCCAGTTGCACGGTGCCACCATAAAGTCCTCCCGTCCGAAGGCTTTTCGGTATGACAGCGCAAGCGGCAACTGGACGTATTCTCTCATTTTCGTTCGGCCTTCCCCGTGTAAAAAGATGTCTTTTTATACCACCGTAATCCTCGACGCACTAAAACACCGATGACCGCCGCAACCGGAACCGCGATTAAAATCCCTAAAAATCCGGCCAACACCCCTCCGGCCAACAAAGCGAAAATCACCCACACCGGATGTAACCCGACCTTGTTGCCGACTAAATAAGGCGTTAATATATAACTTTCCAGGATTTGCCCCAAACTGAACACAACGGCCAAACCACCCCATTGCCCCCAACTGAATCCCTGCATAAATCCTAAAAATAAACTTAAAATCAACCCCGTTCCGAAACCGAAATACGGCACAAAAGATAACAGGCCGGACAACATACCGACAAAAATACCGAAATCAAGTCCGACTAAAGACAGTCCGACGCCATAGAAAAATCCTAAAATAACACAGACCATCGCTTGTCCCCGGATAAATCCGGCCAATGTCATGTTGATTTCACGCCAAATTGATTTCACATCTTCTTCTTTGTCTTTCGGAACTAATTCTTTGACCTGCATTTGAACCTCTCTCCAATCCCGTAACACATAAAATAAAACAACCGGCGTGATGACAATTAAAGCCAACATGTTGAATACGGCAATGCCGCTCGATAAAACACGGCTGACACTGGAACCGATGGCGTTTAATACACTGACAACCGATTGACTCACCGCATCCGATAACTCCGCTAACTGCGCCTGACTCATGTTTTCTTTCGTATACATTAAAATCGTTTTTAAATGATTCCATACCGATGCCGAAAATTGAGGTATCCTCCGTGTGAAATCAAGCACTTGAGCCTGAAGAACCGGCACAATGATTAAAAACACCGCCACCACGAATAAACAGAAACCGGTTACAACCAACCCCGTCGCGGCACCGCGCCCGAACCGCCATTTTTCTAAACGAACAACCATCGGATGCAAAATATATGCCAAAACAAAAGCCAATATAAACGGCATTAAAATCGATTCAACCGACGCCGTAAACCATATCAGAATAAGTACCGCAACCGTTAAAATAATATTTGTTTTCGTCAAATAAGCCTTCATTCAAATCCCCCATCTTCCGTTTCAACCGGTATCCGGACAAGCTCCCAGGCACCGCTTCCCGGTAACGGACGCACCCGCATGCCGATTCCCCTTAACGCTGCGTCCAACTGCGCACCCGCGCCCTTGTATCGCAACGCCACCAATACCTGTCTCGGCCGGAAAGCCCGCACTTCGACACCGTTTAAAAAGCCGGCTTTTAACAAGTCTTTATAAATGCTTTGCCATTCCTGAATCGTTTCAATCGGAACACTGACCCAAAACGTGCTGGGCGTCGTTAAATCATTCGTCCGGGCATGACGCCACGCCTCTTCAATTTCGGTCAGACTCTGCCGCCATAGCCGTGGCAAAGCCCCCGGAATGTCGCCGCTCGGCACCATCACCTGAAATTCACGCCGCTCCACCGCCTCTTTGTCCGTCGGAATTGTCCATGTCCGAACCGTTATCGTCGGCCCCGCCTGCTCCACTGCGAAAAATAACACCCGCTCGGCATTGTATTTTTTCAATAACGGCTCCCATCCCTCTTCGGCCCAACTGTCCCAAAGCCCTTGAACCAAAAGAGCCTCTTCGCCGTCACCCACCGGCACGGCTGTCTCAAACAAAGGATTGTCCCGCCGCATCTGCTTTAAAAAGGCAAAAACGGGATTGTCCTCTTCCAATAATAAAATCTGGCTGCCGCGCTTAAAAACAGGAATAACCACATACGGCGGCGGTGCCTGGATTAAAAAAGGCACTTGATTTTCCGTTAAAAAATCTTGCGTTTCTTTCGCTTTAAACCGAACCGAAATCGTCGCCATGTATTTGGTGGCCGTCGTCTTTTCATCCGCAATAGATACATTTTGAACCAAATTAACCACTTCGTCCTGACTTAAAACCGGTATTTTCTGAAGCTCCGACGGCACCGCCATTTTACGCATCAATTGCCAAAACGCTTCCACCTGACCATTCGCCAGCGCAACCTCCCGCGCTTCGTTCGCGCTGTTCAACTCCGCCGCGACCGAAATTCCGGATACTTGATATAAATCCGCCCGCGCCGCACCGGCGTATAACATCATACTGCATAAACCAAATAAGATTTTTTTCATCTGAAACACACTTTTTTCATTGAAGACTTTTTTCTTTGCTGTTATCTTAACAAAAGAATTATAAAAGAGCAACCTTTTTATGAAAGGAATAATAAATGGAATATAATGCCGACAACGTTTTCGCTAAAATTCTGCGGGGTGAAATTCCCTGTCGGAAAATCTATGAGGATGATTTTGCCCTCGCTTTTTACGATATTAATCCCAAAGCCAAAATTCACGCACTTGTCATTTCAAAAGGCATGTTCACCGATTATAACGATTTTGTCCGCCATTCGACCGATGATGAAATCGCGGGCTTTTCACGAGCCGTCTTAAAAACAGCCGAACTCTTAAAATTGGAAAACAGTGGCTACCGTATCGTTTTTAATACCGGTAAAGATTCCGGACAAGAGGTTCCCCATCTGCACGCCCATATCCTCGGCGGCGAACCTTTGTCAACACACTTGTAATTTCCCCTCCCGCCCGATAAGAAGAGTTCATCTCATCCTTAAAAGAATTATTTTGTAATTACATATAACAACAGAACCATTTTTTGTATTTACAAAGTAATTCTTTTTATCCTCCCACCAACAAGCGCATCTTTGATAGTGTATCCCCCTAAACAGAAACAAAGGCGATCCATACAAAAAAAGCTTGTTTTTTCTTGAAAAATCTGGTCAGATGGAGAAAAGGAGAAAAAAATGGCAGGTTGTGTAACCGGATGGGATGTATCCCCCGATCATGTGTTGCGTATAGCGGCGTTAACGGCGTTTAAGCCATGGCCTGAATCCGCCTGCCCGCTGATGACACCGGATATGTTGCATAAACAGCGTTTTCCCAAAAAATTGGCCGTGTTGGCCGGAAATATCACCGAGGATAAATTAAAAGCATTATTAAACACGTCCATTACGTGTGTCATAGATGCCAACGCTCTTAACGTGTCAATTCAAGATTTCTCCCTACAACTGGAACATCACGCATTTAATTATTCGCTCGGCGTTTTGCTGACATGTCCCGTTATTTACGCGTGCGATATCGCCCGTATTTTTGTCGATGCCCTGCAACGCCGCCTGTTTTTTTCCCGAAAACGGATGGAAGGCATCCATTTAGCCTTGCACGAATCTATCGTTAACGGTCTGATTCACGGAAATCTTCAATTATCCAGTAACCTGCGTCAATCCGCCCGTGATTTTATCGAATACGCCCGATTGCTTGACGAACGTTTGAATAACCCCGCATATGCCCAAAAATCCATGAGCTTGTGGGCCGCTTGGGATGAAGAAAAATTGGAAATCAAAATTCGGGATGAAGGCACCGGTTACGCGGCCGCCCCCGTTA
Organism: uncultured Alphaproteobacteria bacterium; assembly: GCA_944391735.1. Lineage (GTDB taxonomy): Bacteria > Pseudomonadota > Alphaproteobacteria > CAAHEQ01 > UBA3637 > CALXZG01. The sequence continues at coordinate 12,983 of CALXUR010000004.1, forward strand.
TTCAACAAGCCAACCCGCCGCTTCGATCCAAATCCGGACGCGGATTGCGCATTATTGCCGGAACGGCGGACTCCTGCACGATTGATGATTTCGGACGCGAAATCACATTGTCTTTCCTGCTTGATGAAAAAGAAGACGCCTTCCATATCGCCGACACCATCACGGATGAACCGCCTCCTGCCGTTCATGTCGAAACACCGGATTTGTCTAAATGCCGCGTTCTGATTATGGAAGATAATCTCAGTAACCAAGCCGTTTTGGCGCGTCTGTTAAATGTCGTCGGCATTTCGCATATCGAAATGGCCGCTGACGGTATTGAAGGATTGCACAAGGTATTGTCCTATAAACCGGATTTAATTATTTTGGATATTACCATGCCCCGCATGAACGGTCACGAAGTTCTTTATCATTTAAAGTCAACGCCGGAAACCCGATCCATTCCCGTCTTGGTTCAAACGGCTTCGGATACCCGAGAAATGCGTGAAAAAGCGTTCAGTTCCGGTGCCACGGATTTTATTACAAAACCGGTCAATCCGCTTGAATTTTTTGCCCGTGTCAAAGTTCACCTGGAAAACCGCACCTTGATTCGGAACCTGGAAAATCAATTGGGACAAATCGAAACCGAACTTCAAAGTGCCCGCCGGATGCAGGTCAGTATGTTGCCGGGTTCCGATCATATTGAGGAAGTCCGTCAACACTTCCACGTCGATATCGCCCAGTATTTTTCCCCTTCCTCTACGCTCGGCGGTGATTTTTGGCAGATGTTTCCTATTCGTGGTTCGTTGCTCGGTATTTATCTGTGTGATTTTTCGGGACATGGTGTCGCGGCGGCATTAAACACCTTCCGCCTGCACGGCATTATTGCTCAAACGGATAAAAAGAAAATCGTTTCCCCCGCGGCTTTTCTTCAGGATTTGAACACACAGTTAGTTGATTTATTGCCCCGTGGACAATTTTCCACTTTCTTTTTCGGTATTTATGATCCTGAACAGAACCGCTTTACCTATGCCGGTGCCGGATCACCGCCGCCTTTGTTGAAATCCGAACGAAAAGTCAAACACCTGGATACGGCTGGCCTTCCCCTCGGTATCTCGAAAAATGCAACTTATACCGATCAAAATATTGCCTTTAATCCCGGGGATACTTTGTTCTTATACAGCGACGCGTTGACCGAATCACCGAACAAAGACGGTCTTCGTTTGGGAAATGAAGGCTTTCGGAAATTAGCTTCCCCCTACTTCAAAGAACCGACGGTTCAACTGGCTCTCCGCGGGATTATGCACGACTTTTTTGAATTCGCACCCCCGCCGCCGCCGGACGATGTAACCGCCGTATTGATTCGAGCTCATCAAAAATGATTCGTTTGTTTATCACAGTACCGTTGGCCGCTGCCCAATCCGTTCCCCTTTCCGAAGCGCACACGCATTACCTGTTGCATGTTATGCGCCAACGCCCCGGAAATCAAATCTTGGTCTTTAACGGTCAGGATGGTGAATGGTTGTGCGATATTGTCGAATTGTCGAAAAAGAAAGGCCTCTTACAGGTTAAACAACAAACCCAAAAACAAACCGCCTTGCCACCGCTGACCCTTTGTCCGGCGTTGATAAAAAAAGAAAATATGGATTTTGTGTTTCAAAAGGCGACCGAGCTCGGCGTCACTTGTATCCGCCCCGTTTTAACGCAACGCACCGTCATTTCCCGCTTGAATTCAGAACGCGCCCGCCTGCAAACACAAGAAGCCGCCGAACAATGCGAACGCCTTTCCGTTCCCGAGCTTTTCGAACCGACACCCTTGCGCCGATTGCTTTGTGATTTACCCGCCGATACCGTTTTGGTCTGTTTATCCGAACGCGGCAAAACAACCGCCCCCGTTCCGACAAATCGTCCCGTTGCTTTTCTGGTCGGCCCGGAAGGTGGTTTTACCCCCGAGGAATTGGACGAAATTGCCCAACGCCCGCAAACCGTTTTTTGTCATCTCGGTGATACGATTTTACGCGCCGAAACAGCCTCTGTCGCTATTCTCAGCTGTTATCGCTTCCGCGTTTTTTAAATCTCAAACATCTTTTGCAATAACTTGGCAATCTCTTTGCCCGTGTTTTCCGGCAAAACACCCAACCGCTCAATCAAAGCCGCTTTCGGAATCGCCCGGATCATATCCAAAGCGATTTGCCCCTGTTGTCCTTTCAAACGCACACCGATGCGACAGGGAAAAGACCGCTCCACCGCCGTAATAGGCGCAACAATAATATAGGGCAGCGTGTCATTCATTTCATTCGGAGAAACCACCACGCACGGTTTGGCCACGCCCCGAGAATCACACATAAAAACCTCAAACCGTTTTACCATTCCCATTCTCCTTTTTCACGTACCGGATTTTGTTGCACATCCGATTGAAACAAATCCCGCCAAAGCACGCGTCCTGCTCCCGTCGGCGTCAACAAAACACCGCCGTCTTGCACCGTCATTTCCGCTTCCCCTGAAAAACCGCACTCTTTAATAATGGCTTTCGGCAACCGTATCCCCGTTGAATTACCGATTTTAATCAATTTTACCCGCATTATTTTTTCCCTTTCAACACATCCGCCAAAACCATATACAACCGCCCTGCATCCGATCCGATTAAAATACTCATCAACAATTTACTTTCATCCCCTTTTCCGACCGCTTGCGTCATCGCTTCAAAAGCACGCATGTATTTGTCAACAGCCTCCCGGAAAACAACGTCTTTTTTATACAATTCTTTCATCTTTCGGGATTGACCACCGCTCAATTCCGTTTTAATGTGTCGCATAAAAACAGCCTTGTCCCCCGCGTAATACCGTTCCCATAAACTTTCTTCCGCTTTCGGCGCAAATAAATGAGCCATGTCAACCGAAAATTCTTGCAGCTGATCCAAAATACCCGCCGCCTCTTTCAACATATCGTCCGTTCGGACCGCTTGGACAATCGGCGCGGCCATCATTTCCCGACCGGCCGCCTCTATCTGCCGCACAACCGTCGTCGATTCCGATTTGAACATATCCAAAGCATTTTCCAATGAAGCCGATTTTTGACCGAAAGCATTGCCGGCCTCCTCTACCCGCCGGACGGCAGAATCCGCCATTTTAAACAACTGTGCCGCGTTTTCTTTCAAGGCCGATTCCACAACACCTAACCGGTTGGCCGTTTTGGCAACTTCCTGCTCCAACATATCGCCGTGTGCCCGAAAAACAGATAAAACCTTCTCCAAATTACCGAACAACCGCGCATTTTGTTGGCGGGCGGAAACTTCGTAAGCCTCTATCGACGCGTCGATTTTACTGCTGCTCCGCTCCAACGCTTTAATTACTTCCGACGTCCGTGTCACCGCCTCTCCGGCACGCCGATTGCTTTCCTCAATCGACGCCGTTACCGCCTGTATTTCCGAAGCGTTGTCATGTAATGAATGACTTAAATCCGATGCCGCCTGAACCGTTCCCGTTGTTATATGTTCCAAAATGGAAGCCTGCTCCGAAAACAACGCAGATGCCTGTTGCGCCTGACTGTTCGCTACATCTGTCGCACTTGCCAGTGATTGAATATGGGCTGCAATTTCTTTTACCGAATCAATCGTCCGCGTGTCTACATGATCAATAATCGCGCTTAAATCCTGAATCCAATGTTTTAAATCATCCCGAACGGTTTGCGTCTGTTCATTGATTTCCTGAAAAACAGCCCTGAACTCCCGTATCTGCGTCCGCAACGCGTCCGTTAGTGTCTTGGTGTAAATGGCTCCCTCCTCCGTCGGATAGACAAGCTCATTCAAATAGGATCGCAATGTCTTCGCTTCATATGCCAACTGCTCCGATCTGTCAAAATAAGCACACACCAGCCAGACAATAATCATGGGCAGACATAACCCGCCCAATCCGCCGACAAGTTCCCCCGGCGGCAAATCCGACCGGCCGGCCCACCACCCCGAAACAGACAAATACTGAATGACAAACCCAAGCCATATCAGACTGAAAAAAATTGAAATTAAAACACCCTTTTTCCGCCACCACACGCGTGCGACCGGACGCTCCTCTTCCTCAAAAAACATCGGACTGTTGTTGTCGTCTTGCTTGACCATAATCCCTCCCGTATTTATTTTATCCTATTTTACGGCTTTCCAATTTGAAAAGCAATAAAAAAATAAACACACCGTAATTACATTTATGTCTTTAATGTGTTTTTCAGAAATACATTGTAATTATTTTTTAACAGGCCTCGTCCTACCGCAAAACGAATCAACTGCATGAAGATCAAAATTCGGCAGATTATAACTCTTTCAGAATAATGCGCGGATTGGCGGAAAGACGCCCCTGCCCACTGAACGAATATGTTTTTCCGGATCCGATAATTAAATGATCAAGCAATTTAATCCCGTTTGCTGTTAATAACTTAAATAACTCTGCCGTCATGTTAAAATCGGCCAAAGACGGCTCCGCACTACCCGAAGGATGATTGTGCGCAACCACAATATGAGTCGCCCCCAAGATCAACGCGCGGCGTAAAACCTCACTGGGATATAAACTAACCCGATCCTTGGTTCCCGTTTGCGGAATTTCACGCCGGATCAATCGTAGTTGATTGTTAAAATATAACACCATAAATTTCTCAACGCGTTCGTCTTGCAAACATAAACAACAATAATCGACGACCTTCGCCCAACAACTCAAAGCGGGATGTTCTTTCACATCCTTATCCAATATCCGCCGATTAGCTTCCATAATAATTTTAAACAAAACGATAGTTGAATCCCCAATCCCTTTGAACGGTCGTAACTCTTCCGCTTCCGCCCGCAATACTTTCGATAACGATCCGAAATGATGAAGCAACGCTTTCGCCAACGGTTTAACATCTCGACGCGGAATCGCCTTCATCAATATCAATTCCAAAAATTCATAATCCAGTAAATAAGAACAATCAGCCGACTCCAGAAACCGTTTCCGAACGCGCGCCCGGTGCCCTTTGTTATCCAAACTGTTCATGGGGTTAAAAGTTGTCATTTTCTTTCATAAGGCGGCATCGTATATCCCGCCGGTGATAAAGTGAAAATTTCATACCCGTCCGGTGTAATGCCGATCGTGTGTTCAAATTGAGCCGACAACGTCCGATCCTTGGTGATAACCGTCCATCCGTCCGATAACGTCAATGTTTCCGAACCGCCGACATTGACCATCGGCTCCACGGTAAACACAAGTCCCGGAACAAGCTCTACCCCCGTCCCCGGCACGCCGTAGTTCAACACATTCGGTAAGCCGTGATAAACCCGCCCGATACCGTGTCCGCAATAATCCATGACAACCGAATACCCCTTGGCGGAGGCCGTCCGTTCCATGGCATTGCCCAAATCCCCCAGCGTCGCACCCGGCCGGGCAGATCGAATTCCCGCCATCATGGTATCATATGTCGTTTCCACAAGCCGCTTTGCCTTGACCGACGGCTTTCCGACATAATACATTCGAGAGGTATCACCATACCATCCGTTCAAAATAACCGTGATATCGATATTGATAATATCCCCTTCCTGCAAAACTTTGCGTTCGGACGGAATTCCGTGGCAAACAACATGATTCGGGGAAATACAACTGGCTTTCGGGAAACCGTGATAACCGATATTTGCCGGAATGCCGCCGCCGGCGCGCATAAATTGCTCCAGCAAATCGTCCAGATAAGCCGTTGTTACCCCCGGTTTTACAAAATCAGTAATATAATCCAGTGTTTCAGCCGCCAATCTTCCGGCTTTTCGCAATCCGCCAAAATCTGTTAAAGGATAAATCGTCAACTCTTTTTTTGTACTCATAGGTATATATTATCCCATTTGAAAAAAAATTACTAGCTTTTTTTAATGTTTTATTCTAAAATTTATTGCATTGTCAGAAAAAGGAAAATGTATCATGATGTCCCGAACCGAACATATTTTAATCATGCTGGCGATCTTTGGCTTTATCGCCTATTACCTGTTGAAAAACTCGCCCCTGGTTAATTAGATTTACCTCAAAAAAAAAGCCTTTCGATGAAAGGCTTTTCCATAAAATCACTTTCTTTAACGCTCACGCTTTTGTTGTTGCATAGCCATCATAAACTCTTTTCCTTTTTGCTCCGCTTGACGGAGACCTCCGTATATTTTACAAATATCCCATTGAGATGGTTGATTTGGATTCGAGGAATCCATAATAGCATAATTTTTCTGAATCGCCTCCCGAACGTTAAAATTGATCGTACTTGCTAAACTGTCATTCACTGAATGAAGATGTCGCAACAAAGACGAGGAAACAGTATCTAAACCACCACTGTATTTTTCATTATATATATTTCGACCGTTTTTGATCATCACAGCATTCGTATTACCGCCCAATGATAAAGCGTCTACAGTTGCTTTTGAAAATTCGGGCGGTGTATTGACCTCAAACCATCCTTTTCCTTTTTGAGAAAATCCATATTCAACACTGATTCCTTTATTTTCAGATCGTAACGTCACCTCACCGTTCCGAGAATGATATGTATATTTATCGGATCCCGTAATCGGATCTTTTGGTCCCTTGAATGACACCATACGTTCCCCCGGAGCCAATGCCGGTTTTTGTTCTTCCTGATGTTTTTTAAAAATTGATAGTAATCCCATTGCTTTCCTCCTATATTTATGATGACTATAAATATATTATACCATAAAAAAACAAAAAAAGATAGAAAAAAAAGCCGGCACACCAACCGCCGGCTTTCAAATCGTGTTAAATCACAAGTTTTTGAGCCGCCGCTTTAACCATCTTGCTCATTTTTTCAAAGGCCTTGGTTTCAATCTGACGCACCCGCTCACGGCTGATCCCGAATTGTAATCCCAAATCCTCCAGCGTTTCCGGCGTGTCGGTCAAAAACCGCTTTTTCACGATTTCCTGTTCCCTGTCCGACAAAGACGATAACGCCTCCGCCAACAGTTTTTTCTTTAACGCTAAATCCTGATACGATCCCAACTGTTCCTCCACGGAATCGTGTTCGTCAACAAGCATGTCCTGATGATTGGTCGAAGAATCATAGGATAACGCCGTGTTCAATGAAGAATCGCCGCTTAAGCGTTGTTCCATTTCCAATACGTCTTTTTTGGATACACCCAACATTTTTGAAATTTTAACGGCCGTTTCCTCATTCAAAGCCGTTTCATCATACAACCCCAGCCGGGATTTAATTTTATGCAGATTGTAAAACAACCGCTTTTGCGTCGCCACCGTTCCGATTTTAACCAAAGACCACGATTTTAAAATAAATTCGGACACCGACGCTTTGATCCACCAAATCGCGTATGTCGCCAGCCGGAACCCTTTATCGGGGTCAAACTTCTTAATCGCTTGCATTAAGCCGATGTTCGCCTCCGAAATTAAATCCGCCAAAGCCAATCCATAGTGCCGGAAAGACAACGCAACCTTTGCCGCCAATCTTAAGTGCGACGTTGTCAATTCGTGCGCGGCGGCCAAATCACCCGTTTCATGATACCGTTTGGCCAACATGTATTCCTGATCCGCGTCCAACATAGGGAATTTGTTGATTTCCGTTAAATAAAGGGAGAGGGAATTTTTAGAATAAAGTAAACTTAAAGCATTTGTTTGTGTCATTGTATATCCTTTTCAAAAGCAATATAACCGGGTTTTCTCTCCTCGAGACAAAAACCCATGACTATCCACTCTCATGGACTAATCATTCTTACTGTATCAAAAAGCATACCTTCCTGTCAAGAGGCAAAAATAATTTTTTTACCTGACAGAAGCCTGACACGTTTTTTTATCCCTTTTTTTGTGAATAAGTCCTTGCGCCGCTTTCTCTTTTTTGATATGATAACGCTAATTGAATATGAAAGGATTAATAAATTATGAAAAAACAATTGATTACAAGCGCTCTGCTCTACGTCAACGGCTTACCACACCTCGGCCATTTGGTCGGATGTCTGCTACCCGCCGATATTTGTGCCCGTTTTCAACGCCAACGCGGACGGGAAACGCTGTTCATCTGCGGCACGGATGAACATGGCACCGTTTCCGAAGTCGGCGCGGCTCAGGAAAAGATGCCCGTTGCCGATTATTGTAAAAAGTATCACGATCGCCATGCCGATTTATACCGCCGGTTTAATTTGTCTTTTGACTTTTTCGGACGCACCAGTTCCGATCAAAATAAAGAAATCACGTATCGCATTTTCCATAAATTGGACGAAAACGGATTGATTGAGGAAAAAACAACCAAACAGGTTTATTCCCCCGATGATGACCGTTACCTGCCCGACAGCTATGTCATCGGAACGTGCCCGTATTGCGGATATGACCGCGCCAAAGGCGACCAGTGCGAAAATTGCACCAAAGTGTTGGATCCCACGGATTTGATTCATCCGCGCAGTGTTTTGTCGGGGAGCTCCAATATCGAAATTCGGGAAACAAAACATTTGTTCTTAAACCTGCCTAAAATGGAAAGTGAATTGTCAAACTGGATTGAAACCAAAAAAGGCGTGTGGCCCGATATCGCGTATTCCATCGCTAAAAAATGGTTGAAAGAAGGCTTGCGCGAACGCGGTATCACGCGGGATTTAAAATGGGGCTTCACCGTCCCGAAAGCGGGTTTTGAAAATAAAGTTTTCTATGTGTGGTTTGACGCGCCGATCGGATACATCGGCATCACCAAAGAATGGGCGGACGCCGTTCCGGGGCGCAGTTGGGAAGAGTGGTGGTTAAACCCCGATAACGTTAATCATATCGAATTTATGGGCAAAGATAATATTCCGTACCACACCATTTCGTTTCCCGCTACCCTGCGCGGCACACGGGAAGGATGGACCGAGGTCGGCTTTTTAAAAGGCATGAACTACCTGAACTTTGCGGGCGGCAAGTTTTCCAAATCCGCACACCGGGGCATTTTCCTGGATGATGCCTTAACCGAATTTCCCGTCGATTATTGGCGTTATTGGTTGATTGCCAACGCGCCGGAATCCGACGATGCCTCGTTCACATTCGACCATTTCGCCGCAACGGTGAACAAAGACTTGAACGACGTGTTGGGGAACTTTATCAACCGCGTTTTGAAAATGACGTCAAACAACTTCGGAACGGTCATCCCGCCCATGGGACCCGTTACGGACGCCGAAACGGACTTGTATGCCGCTTTGGATACTTTGGTAGCCGATTACGCGCGGTATATGGAAAATCTGGAGTTCCGCAAAGCCATGGCGACCCTGCGTGAAATTTGGGTCAGCGGTAATAATTACATTGCCAAAACGGAACCGTGGAAAGTCGTTAAAACGGACAAAGCCTATGCCGGAACCATTTTAAATACGGCGTTGAATTTGATTCGCCTGTTCGCCCAAATGGCGGCACCCGTCATGCCGGAAACGGCCGAAAAAATGTTGGCTTTGGTCGGGGAACCGGCCGATTTTGTCTGGCCAACCGAAAAAATGGCAACCTATTTGACAACACTGCCCGCCGGACGCGCTTTTTTGCCCAGCGATCCGTTGTTCAGCAAAATCACGCCGGAACGCTTGGAAGAGCTGAAAGTCAAATATAAAGAAACGGAGTCTTAAAAATGGCAAAAAGAGCAAATCGCCGTAACTTAAACACTTTTTTGTTTTCTTTGTTTTGGTGGATGATTCAAAAAATATCTCCGAAACAAGGCGATACCCTGCTCTATTGGGGGTTGCGCTCCGGCGCGTTCCCCAGCGCCGCCCGGTTTGATCCCGAATTGGGACTGGATATCCTGGGGCATCATTTCAATACGCCGATCGGTATCGGTGCCGGATTTGATCGCAAAGCCAATGTTATCGATGATTTGATTTTTATGGGAGCCGGATTCGGCGAGTTTGGCCCTTATACTTTGGATTATGAAAATCCGACGACGGAAACGTTCTTTTTAAAAAAAGACAACGCGATTGTCATTGAAAGCCTCGGTTGGAAAAATCCCGGCATTCTAAAGATGATTCCCATTTTTATCAATCGACGCTATTTACCGAATTTTATCGGGATTAACCTGACGATTACCGCCGCTGCCGAAGGGGAAAACATTAAGTTGGGACATCACATGATGTATGATGATGAATTTGATTTGATGGCTCGGAAAGTCGCCCCGTATTGCGATTACATCACGCTTGACTTTTCACACCCCGAGGTGGAGTTGTCATCCCGTGTTTCCGACGCATCCACCATGGTTCCGTTGATTAAACGTGTGAAAAAAGCATTGACCGAAGCCGCACCGATTCAAACACCGAAATTGGTGGTCAAACTGCCTTTGGATATGACGCCGTTGGAGTTGCCTTTGGTCTGTCAAAATATGTTGAACGCTGCGGTGGATGCCGTTATCGTCGGGGGTCCCTTGTCCCTGTTCCGCACAAGCGTTCATTTAAGCAAGCCGATTAAAATAGGCATGCTGTCGGGTAAACCGATTCAAAAATACGTCACCGAAACGGTTGCCAAAGTGCGTCAATTCACCAAAGGTCAAATTCCGATTATTGCCTGCGGAGGCGTTTTTTCGGGGCAGGATGCCTATAATCATATTGCCGCCGGCGCGTCCCTGATTCAATTGGGAACAGCCATTCGATTCGAAGGTCCCGGCGTTATCACCCGCGTGAATCGGGAATTAACCGCTATCTTGCGCGCCAAAGGATTTAAATCCGTCCAAGAAGCCATCGGTGCCGATTTTATTTAAAATGATTTTATTGAAGACGGCCGTCCGAATGACAAAAATAGCACGATTGATAATCGGACGGCCGATAGGGGATAAGGGAAAGCAGGGAGCCCGCCCGATAAGTCGGGCGGGAGATCGTGTTCCAGCTTTTCGGTTAAAAGTGGTAGTAAACACCGATGGAAACGTCGGTTAAATCGTCAACAGCGTCGGTGCCGCTGTTGTTTATATCCACATACCGCACCATACCGCGTAAGGACAAGTTATCCGTCAGGTGATATTGGGCACCGATACCCAGTCGCCAACCGAAATTGTTTTCGGTATCGGAACCATATACAAAGCGGGAATAATCAGCTTTGAACCGATAGTAACCCACACCGGCGGAACCGATGAAGTCTACTTTATCGTGGACGGGCAGATATCCCAAAGCATCCAACCCGAATGCCTGAAAACTGGTTTCGGTTTTAACCAGATGGTTTAAAGCCGATTTATCCGCATGGGCGGATAGTTGATAAAAGGCTTCCGCGCCCCAATTTTGGTGAGGACGAACACCGGCGGCAATAAATCCGGCATGGTGTTGTGTTTCGGCCAAGGTATCGAAATCGCCTTTATATCCGGCGTCAGCGTAGGAATATCCCGCCCCGACATAGGGATTCAGGTCGGCGGCGTGAACCGTCGCGGCCAGTGTTGTGGTTAAAACGAAAATTGAAAATAACGAAGTTTTATTCATTTGATTATATTCCTTTATTTCTGATACAAAATCACCTTTGTCCGAATTGACAAAGGTGGTCGGGGAGTTAGTAGACTGTAGCGATACAGTTCCCGTGGCCTTTAGGGCTTGCACCCCCAGGGCTTAGCCCTAAAGCCTTGCCCAAGGGTGGTTACCTCTGAACATATACCACAGGCTCCCCGACCAATATCGGAATACTGACCAGGATAAGAAGATACATTTTTTTATTCAAAAAAAGAATACCTTCTTACGGATAGAGAGTCTGACCCCTACCCTATCGCTACGGACCTACTACAGCCCTTTTGCACCTTTCGGCACTCAAGGATACAGGTTGCCCTCTATCCTATTCATAAGGATATATGCGGTTTATTTGAAAGTCAATATTTTTTTTATGGAAAAGAGGAAAAAGGTATTAGGTGTTACTGGATTCCGGCACCCTTCCTTTGTCATTCCCGACCTGATCGGGAATCCAGAAGAAATAAGGCCTTATGTGTTACTGGATTCCCGTGTCAAAGCACGGGAATGACACTAAAAAAGGAGCACGGGAATGACGGAAGAGAGGAGTGCGAGGATGACGAGAGAAAAAACAGTGAATAAAAAAGAGGGGAGAATGTCTCCCCTCCTTTTTTTAAATCCGCCGCCTTACGCCCGGATAACGTCAAATGAAACCGTTCCGTCGCCCAGCTCTTCCGTCACCGCCCCGGCCGGGACATCTTCCGACAATGCCGTGGCTAACACCTGTTCCATAATATAGGCCTTATGTTCAGCAATCGCGGCGCGAACCAGATCCGATTCACTGGACCAAGCCAACGTAATACGATCCGAAATATCCAATCCGCTTTCTTTTCGACGGGATTGAATCATCCGCACAAAATCACGGGCGACGCCCTCTCGTTCCAAAGCCGGATCCACTTCGGTGTCCAATAAAACCACCGCCGTGTTGTCGGGCAAAGCCTGACCGTTTAAACCGTCTTTTAACACAAGGCGTAATTCAAACTCCTCGGCCGTTAAAACCTGTCCCGCAATGGACAGCGTGCCGTCGGCTTGAACCACCCAATCTGTCGTCTTTGATGCCGCCATGATGTCTTTCATGAATCGTCCCAGTCTTTTCCCGATTAAGGGTGTCTTTAAATACAAGAACGTATCCGCAACCGCGGCAATGTCTGTTTTCAGGATGATTTCCTTAACATTGACTTCATCTTTTAATACATCGGCAAACGATTCCAATACCGTCGCCCGTTCACCGGCAACGGTCATGGAAGCCAACGGCAACCGATTGCGCAACTTATGCTCTTCGCGAATCGCTTTCGCCGTTGATGAAATCTGACGCACCAAATCCATGCGGGTAATTAAATCGGATTCCGCATTCCAAGCCGTCACATCGGGGAAATCCGTTAAATGAACGGAACCGGAACCGGTTAATCCGCGATACACGAACTCCGTCGTCATGGGCATCAATGGAGCCATAATCCGGGACAATGTCACCAAAACGGTATATAACGTGTCAAATGCCTGTGCATCCGTGCCATCCCAGAACCGGGAACGGGAACGACGAATATACCAGTTATTCAGGATTTCCAAAAACTCGGCGCATTCGGAACACGCCCGATTCATATCATACGCCGTCAAAGCCCCGCGAACGGTTTGCGCCAACACTTTTAATTTACCCAGAATATAACGGTCTAAAATATCCGTCGACGTCGTGATTTCCCGGGCATGAATCCCTTCGGCGTTTGCATACAGGCAGAAAAAGTAATAAGCATTCCAAAACGGTAAAACCGCTTTTCGGGTTGCCTTGACAATTTCTTTTTCATTCACATAGGCCTGACCGGCTTTGACCGCCGGTGATGAAATTAAAAACCAACGTAGCGTGTCCGATCCGATATTATCCAAAACAACGTGCGGATCCGGATAGTTCTTTAATTTTTTAGATAGCTTGACCCCTGATTCGGCCATCAATAATCCGGTAGCCAAACAGTTTTTATACGCCGGCTTTCCTTGCAGTGCCGTTCCCAACACATGCAATGAATAAAACCAACCCCGGGTTTGGTCAATCCCTTCCACAATAAAATCGGCCGGGAAATGGTGTTCAAACCACTCTTTCCGTTCAAACGGATAATGAACCTGCCCTTCCGGCATTGATCCGGATTCAAACCAGCAATCAAACACATACGGCACCCGACGCATCATTGTTTTACCGGACGGATCATCCGGATTCGGGTAAACCACCTCATCAATAAACGGACGATGTAAATCCGTGATTTGAAAGCCCGTCTTTTCCTGAATCTCGGCCACGGATCCGAAAACATCCGTCCGCGGAAAATCCGGATTATCCGACTTCCAAACCGGCAACGGTGCACCCCAAAAACGATTGCGCGAAATGTTCCAATCCGGTGCCGATTCCAACCCTTTTCCGAACCGCCCGTATTTGATGTTTTCCGGCGTCCATGTAATGGCGTCGTTGGTTTCCAACATTTTATCCTTAAAGTCCGTGACTTTCACAAACCAACTGGACATAGCCCGATAAATCAACGGTGTGTCCGTCCGCCAACAATACGGATAGCTGTGCGTAATTTGTTCCTTTTTCACCAATTTACGTTCGGATTTCAACCGCGCCAAAATCGGTTCGTTCGTTTCAAAAACCTGCATTCCCTGATAATCGGGAACTTCCGCCGTGAAACAGCCCGCTTCGTCCACAGGACAAACAATCGGAAAATCTTTATCCAAAGCCATACAAGCGTTAAAGTCATCCTCACCGAAACCCGGCGCGATATGGACGATACCCGTTCCGTCTTCCGTTGAAACAAAATCGCCGGCTAAAATACGGAAACATCCTTTGTCCGCCAAATCCGAAAAATAGGAAAATAACGGTGTGTAACGTAACCCCACCAATTCGGCACCTTTTATCGTCCCGACCCGTTCCGCGTTTTGCAATTGTTGCTTGTAACGTCCCAATAAAGCCTCGGCCAACACGTATTTTTCGCCGGCCTCTTCCATGACCGCGTAATCAATATCCTTTCCAACCGCAATCATCAGGTTGGACGGCAATGTCCACGGCGTTGTTGTCCAAACAAGCAGGTTCATCCCGTTTTCCAACTTGAACAAAACCGTAACCGACGTATCCGTTTTGTCACGATAGGCTTGGTTTACTTCAAAGTTTGACACAGGCGTTTGCGCCGCCCAGGAATACGGTTGAACGCGGTATCCTTCATACACAAGCCCCTTATCATATAATTCCTTAAAATTATGAATAACCGATTCCATAAAGGGTAAATCCATTGTTTTATAATCGTTGTTGAAATCCACCCAACGCCCGATCCGTTTGAACATATCCACCCAAATGGAAGAATATTTTAAAACATCCTTACGACAAAACTCATTGAACTTGGCAATGCCGTATTCCTCAATCGCTTTGTGACCCGATACCCCCAACTGTTTTTCGGCGGACATTTCGGCAGGCAATCCGTGGCAATCCCACCCCAAACGCCGTTCAACCCGTTTGCCGGCCATCGTCTGAAACCGGGCAATCGTGTCCTTGACATAGGAAACCATAATATGCCCGTAGTGCGGCAATCCGTTGGCAAACGGAGGTCCGTCATAAAAAACAAACTCTTCCGCGCCACGCCGGTTTTCAACGGATTTTTCAAACGTCTTGTCTTCTTCCCAAAACCGAATAATATCCTTTTCCATCTCCGGAAAAGAAAGTTTTGTCGGCAATTCCGGATAGTGTTTTTGTTTTTCTGTCATTTTCTGTGTTCCTTTATGTCATGATATGGCGGCAGTATATCGGATTTTCTATTTGAAATCAAGAGTCCTCTCTCTTTTTTTAACCAAACGAAGTTCCTTTTTTAAAAAAAACAAAAAAACAAAACCCCTTGAAAAATCAAGAGGTTTGGAAAATGGTGCCGATTGGGTGACTTGAACACCCGACCCACGCATTACGAATGATGTTCTCTTTGCAAAAAATAAAGACAAGATTAAAAAAAATCTTGCAATTCGCTTTTCTTTGTTGTATAAGTGCTTATCTTTGCCGAAGTAGCTCAGTTGGTAGAGCAACGCATTCGTAATGCGTGGGTCGGAAGTTCGAGTCTTCTCTTCGGCACCATATTCCATATAACTGCTTCATTTATAAGCAGTTATTTTTTTATAAAATCTAATATAAAATTGTCCTGAATTTGTCCAAAAACAGGCTCGTCGCCCAAAGTTTATATAAAAACACTTTCGTTTTGAAAGGTGCTATAATCGGTCTGTTTGTAATTAAAAACAGAAAGGAAAAACTATGAATTTAAACTTGGACAAAGAATTTATGACCTTAAATCAGGCTATAGATGCCTATTTTAACAGGGAAGAAGAAGATTTTCAATGGATACCTACCGGATTAGACAAATTAGATTCGGAGTTTGAGGGCCCAGGAATACGAACTTCATCTTTAATTGTTGTTGGTGGGGCCTCAAATTCGGGGAAAACAGCTTTTGCTTTAAGTATTGCCTTAAATATGGCGAAATACTTCAAAGAATTGGAAACCGGGGCTATTTTGTTTTGCTCCGGAACGCTGTCAAATAAAGCATTGATTCATCAAATTTTATCTTTTAAAATAGGAGAAGATCCAACTATTTCTAACTATTCATATAATATTAAGAAGAAATGGGAAGTAAGTAAGGAACTAAAAGATTTTCCTTTTTATACATATTGTAAACCTGTTTTTAACATAGATCAAATAAGAAAGCATGCTGGCAAGATAAAAGATTTAAGGACGATTTTTATTGATGGATTAGAGTCTATTCAAGCAAATAATCAGGCTGAAGCGATACAGAGACTTAAAAATTTAGCAACGGAATTAAAAGTTGCCATTATGATAACGAAAAGACTTTCTTTTGGAGTAGAAAATGATCGGTATCGCGACGCTATTTGGTCTGATTTTGGGGATAGAGACCTATTTATTTACAATACGGACGCGGTTCTTTTATTGAAGTGTCATTATGATTATGTTGGGTCTAAAAAAGGGTTGTCCTTTGAGGAATCATCACGTCTTCGGAATACCATAACTGCTCAATTTTTACATAATAAAATGGGCTGGGGCGATACAGCTACTGATTTAAAGACAAATAGAAAAACAGGAGCCTTTATTAATAATGATTGAAAGATAAGAGGGGGGCATTTGCCCCCCCCTGAATTAATTTTTTAAAATTTTATCAGATACCCAAATATGACCGAATGAGGAAGCACTCTTTTCATAGACACTTTTTTGATTGTTTTTATTAATAATTTTTATTGTTAATAAGAGAGATGGACTACTATTTTGTGCTTTTAATTCAAAATTATCACCGAGGTCAATATGGACACCATCCAATCTAACATCTTCAAAAGATGTTGCAATCTCATGGCATTGATACATCTTATATGAATCTGATTTGCGTAACTCCAGCTCTGTATGGGGTGAATTACAAAAACAAGCTTGTAAGGCTATATGTTGACCGTTTATACCACATGAAAGGATGGCTTCATATTTTGGCGTCATATCTGCCATTACAAAAATTGGTGTAATCAAAAAGTAAAAAAGAACAAAAAGAGACAGACGCATTTTCATACCTCAAAAAACATTCAAGAGTAGTGGTCTAAATAATTCTAAAGAGTTATTGATTTTTATAGGGTCTGCTTTTATATGTATCGTATAGCCCTTGTAATTTGCTTCAAATTCTTTACCTTTTTGTGCAGACGGGAAATTTAAGTTTATAGCACAGCTTCCCTTGCTAAACATCATTCCACAATACTGATTGGTTCCGTTAATTAGATCTAGTTTTGAAATGTAAATAAAACCCAAATCACCGAATGAACCACTAAATGCGCCACACCATTTTTTTTGTTCGAATGCTTTAGAGTAATCTATCTCGTCACATGGCGTATTCAGTATTTTTTCTATTTCTTCATCAGATAATTGTGCATCATTCTGTGGTTTAGGTGGAATTTGATTCTCTGAAATACTTTTATCTTCTTTTTTTATAGTAGTGTTAGATAAATCCATTTCCCCCTTCATACAAGAATCATAGGATTCTTGATAAATGCGTTTTTTCTTTGCTGTGGGTAAACGAGAATCACTTTTAGGGGCATTTAAAATATTGGAGGGATCTTCGTAAGTTAACGCATATCGAAACATTACATCAAAAGTGGATTCTGCCATTGCCTTATTCAATGATGTAACAAGGCATTTTGCTTCTTTCTCAGGCAACACTTCTTCATCAATCAAAAACCCAATCCCTTTTTGAACCAACTCATCATGTTTTAATGAATAGACATCTTCAATAGCCCATGCCGGCATCGATAAAACAGAGAGGCAACCGAATAGTAAAAATGTTTTTAATGATAATTTCATTTTGTTTTTCCTTTCATAGATTTATATTTGTTAATCGTATCTAAAATATCATAAGCCATCCCTTTATAAGACGGATGTTTCAACAGGCAAATTCTCGTCTTTTGTTCATCTGAAGCATTATTGATAATATCCCCAAACGGAACAAAGATACCTTTTTCAAATTGTGAATGCCCAACAATCCATAGGTGACATTTTTTTAAATCGCGATGTAATGCAAAGATAAGCTCTGCCATACCTCTTTGAGTTTCTTCCAGTGCCGCTTTCTTATCTTTTGTATTCAAGTCATCTGTTTCTTTTGAAAAGATGGGGGTTTTATTTAAAAATAATACCTTTTTCTCCCACTCTTTTCCCAGCATGCTTTCAAAAAACATTCGGATATATTTTGTCCGACCGACAAAATAAAGTTGTTGCTCCTTTTCTGTCTGTCCCGGATTATCCCCTACTACAATGTATTGTAAATCATTTGGTTTAAGCTTCTTTATATTTTCTATAAAAGGGCAAAAAATATTCTCGGAAACATCTGGAACAAAATCAATTTCTTGATACGCCGTTTTCCACTGAATCAGCATTTTTTGAAAATTTTCCGCAAATTTTTGCAATTTATCCATGCAACACTCCCTTTCATACCTTTTTATGGAGGTAGTCTAGCTCTGTTTGACACCAATGTCAAGCAGTTTATTTCTTATTTTAATAAAATTAAGTAATTTATTGGGTTTATAAAAAGAAATAAAAATCCTATCTTTTAATAAAAGGATAATATCTTGCAGGTATAATATGAGAGAAAATATTCAAATTGGCAAACAAATTCGGGCTGCTCGGAATACAAAAAAACTCTCTCAGGCACAATTAGCCGAGATGATAGGATGTTCTTGTAAAACAATCAGCAATATCGAAAATGATAAGCCTCCTGAATTAAAACAACTTGTCAATATATGTGATGTTTTGGATTTAAGTTTGGACACTCTGTTGGATTTGGGAACACGCAAAGTTTCATCCGGGGTGGAAGGTAGCGCTCTTGTCAAACGTGAGGTCCTGAAACAAAAACTAAGTGTAGAAGACTTTCAAAATTTAAACACCATTTTAGAACAGATTTATTTGTTAAATAGTAATCAAATCAAGGCATTAAAGTTAATTATTGAGCTTTGGAAATAAAATTTTTTTAAAATTTTTCACTTTTTTTTATATATATAAATTAAAAAATAAAAATAAACGATATATAGATATAGATGCCATGTCATCGTGTCTTTCATAATGGCATACATCTACCGACAGATTTGTTTATTTTGAAACTGCTTACGAGTGGTAATTGATTATTATTATTTATTTGAATTTAATTGGATTAGTTGTTGGTTTTGGTATCAAAATGATAGGATTGTTATTTTGATTTTTATAACTTATTAAAAAAAAGGATAAAATATGACTATATTAATAGTTCAAAATACAGTTGGCATTAGTTTGGGCAAATGTGATCAAAATAAAAAATTGGATGATTTTACGCCAATGGATTATCAAAGTTTTTTGGAAAAATACGATGATTTTTTGATAAATTCACCAGATTTTAAAAAGGTATTGGATTCAAAAAAGGAAAATAAGCAACAACCAGGTTTTTTATTTGTAAAAGAAATTGACGATCAGGTTCAATATAAAGATGCGGAAAATTTAGCAAAGCAATATCAAATGGATTCAATGGTGTGGTTAGGCTTAAAAATGGCAACTATGGGATTTATTCAAAAAGATGGAATCTACATATATGCAAATAACAAATGGTATGAACAAAAAGACGATGGCGGTTATAAAAGAGTAATTTTAGAGAGACCTGCCTTTAATGATTATTATTTGGAAACAGCTGAATGGCATGCCCAAAAATTGATTGACTTCATTAAAAATGATGATTTTCATTTTGAATGGTCTTATTTAGAGGCTTGTTTCGATGCAAAAGATGACGCGGAAGAGTGGTTGCAAAATCTAAAAAGATTTTGGAATTACATGCTGAACTGTAAGGAAAAGATGACATCAGAAAACAGTGTCAAATGGCGTCTGAGGTGTATTTATAATGGACCGCTGCCATCTGATTTGTTTGCATGCTATAAAATGATGCAGGATGCGTCTTACTTTAAACGACGAAAAAGCAGCATTATCAGAAAAAAGGAATACCGATTCATACCAAAAGAATATAGGATTAACTGCTTCATTCATAAAAGAATTTTGTTTTATACCACAGAAGTGGTTATTATGTTGCTTTCTTTGTTAAAGAAATATCAGTGTTGTCCTGGTTGGGTATATCATGTTCTTTTTGAAGAAACAGCAAAACAAAGGAAAAATAACTAATTAAAAATGAAAATTTTTAAAGTGGCTAGGTTCTGGATGGAACCTACTCATAGTGTCATAAAATAGAATATCGCATTTCGCAATGTGAATTTGAACAACGAATCCAAGGTAGCTGAATTGGGTTAGTATCCATTGGTTAGACAATGGATACTGCCACCGAATTTTGATATTTTTGTGGCATTGACAGGTATGACCGGCTTATGAGTATGGTTTTGAATAATGTTCAATACCTCCTCATCTGTCGGCATATCATAAATGGGAAGTAAAATGATTTTGCTTGTCTGTAAGAAATTGACATAGACACCTTTAACGCTTTCCCACCCATAATATTTTTCATAAGTTGGCTTACACGGAATATCTACTAATTTGATATGGGGACATGCCTGTTGCAAAATTTGATGACATTTCTTTAATTCTTTGCTGTTGGGTTCATTGATGATGAGCGTTGTATCATCTAAAAATTGCATCATACCATCAATATGGGCAATCGTGTCGCCAGTTTCATAGGGAAGCCATATCATCTGTTGAATGCCAAATAATTCTGCCATCAACAGATTCATTTCTTTTTGACTGATGTTATTCAGTTCTAACGGTTTTTTCGTTGCAATACCTATACCTTGCCTGTTTGCAATTAAATTACCGCCATCAAATCGGATAGGCAAAGGGATCGGAAAATCATGAAAATGTTTCAGACATTCTGATTGAATCTGCTCACTTTTGGAAAATGATTGATAGGGCGGTTTATATAACAACGGAATAGCGTTTTTATCGGTAAAAAAGGGGGCAAAATCTCTTATCCAAATGTCAGGTAAATCCAATATATGAACTTCATGATACTTTTCTAATGTGTTTTTCAGGCGTTGAAAAATATCCGAATAGCATCCTTCATATATTTTTTCTATTTTCTTATTGGGCTTTGCAAGCAAAATTGTGTTCGGCTCTGTAATCAGCATACTTTTATCCTTTCTGAATCGGATTATAGCACATTTTTGAGCCGAAGTGTTTTTTATAAACAAAAGGCGTTATTATCCATAACTTCTTGTTTTTCAATAAGATGTAAAATTTTTTACAATCATCCTGTTATTAAAAATTATATTTTTTATTTTTAGATAAATATATACCTAACACTTAAATGAAAGGTAAAAAATGATAGAGAAAATTGAAAGCAAACGAAGATCAACACCACACTATCGAGCCAGAATCAGGATTAAAAATTTAATTGATAAATCAAAGACATTTGCTTATTATGATGATGCGGCCAGATGGTATCATCAGCAAATGGCCGATATTGACAATTTTACAAGGGCGCATGGTTATGGGTCCAGTAAAGCCACATTGGCACAGGCGATTGATAAGTATATCAAAGAGCATAAAATCAAATCATTATCTATGTCCATTTTGAATTGGTGGAAAGCAAAACTGGGGCATAAATTATTGACAGCTATTACCACGACAGATATTGTGGCCTGTCGTTCAGAACTGATGACGACAGAATATCAAGTCGGTCATCAATTCAGATCAAGACAACCGGCAACAATCAACAAATATGTTATCGTTTTAAGTGGCTTGATGACGACGGCCATGAAAGAATGGCAAATTATTTCTTCTAATCCTTGTCAACAGATTAAAAAATTAAAAGAACCCAGAGGACGCACGCGTTATTTGACTCATGACGAAATCAAATTATTGTTGAATGCCTGTCAAAAATCTAAAATGCCTTACTTGTATCCGATTGTTGTGATTGCTTTAAGCACAGGCGCACGCAGATCTGAAATTTTAAAATTAAAGTGGAAAAATGTGATGCTGGATGAACATCGGTTGATTTTTGAAGACACAAAAAACGGAGATACACGCAGCGTGCCTTTATGCGGGACTGCTTATGATATTCTGGTGCAGATTAAAAATGCAACAGATAAAAGTCATGATTTTGACTTTGTGTTTCAAGGACGAATAAAAGGAAAAACTTTTGATTTTAAAAAAGCATGGAAAACAGCACTTAAAACAGCCGGTATTCAAGATTTCAGATTTCATGATTTAAGGCATACGGCCGCCACTTATTTACTTCGGACAGGTATTGGCTTGATTCCGCTTTCTGAGATTTTAGGACATCACACAATGGATATGGTTAAACGCTATGCACATGTTATGACGGATTATAAACAAAAGTTCGTTGAAAATATGAATCAGAGTATTTTTCAATAGGAGGCTATATGAACCGGCAAGATGAAAAGTTTAAAGAGGAAATGCAAAAGTGGATGCTTGATTTGGCCCAAAATTACAATGTCTGCTTAACCTTTCAATTTAATAAGGATGATATTACGGAAAATGAGGCTAAAAAGGCAATTAAGGTTGCTTTCGGAACGCTTTACCGGAAGATATTAGGCAGAAAATGGTATCTAAAGCAATCGGAACAATATCCTTTTATTGGTTTTCAAGAGATGGGAAAATCAGGAATGAACAGGCACTATCATTTTATGTTAAAGGTTGAATCTGTTAATTTTTGCACACTTTGCAGGTTGATTGTTTACCTGAATAAAGGTGTTCAAAAAATTGTCAAATCAGCCAAAGTGCATGTTGAACCGCTGTATAATATAGCGTGGGGCTCATATATTGCAAAAGAGGTAAAATCTGACAATAACACGCTAATGACAGAAAAAGATTTGAGGGTGGAAAGGGAACAAAAATGACAAGGTTATTTACTTTTGAAAAGACTCCGGTAAGGTCAATAGTCTATGCAAAATTTTTTAAAAAATAAAATTTAAAAATAGGGCAAAAAGAACCCAAAAAAGTCCTAAATTGAGAGCTTACAAAAACAGGCTATTGAAAAATAAGAAAAGTTTTTTGATTGGCGATGCCTTACGAATGCGTTGCTCTACCAACTGAGCTAAATCGGCCTCGTCGCATTCCTTTATACACAAAATAAAATCAAAAATCAAGTGTTTTTTTTAATATCCTGATCTCTGGTTAATTAAATATGACTCCCTCCGGTGCGCGATTTCCCGATTGCCGGCACGCGAAGACCAACCACAGATTTTTCGAATGTACGTGATTAAAGAAACACGCTCCCGATCTTCAGATTGTCTGCCGCAACTGTCAAAAGCCCGATCAAAATCCAACGGTACACTGATAGCAATTCCCACACCGGCCGCAACCGATAAAATACCCACAATAACATTTAAACGATGATCCTGCTTACGTGCCGTCGTTTTTTGCTTTTGGGATACATTCCTCCTTATTACTTGATGCTTACTTGGTTCCATTTTTCATTCCTTTCAAATGGCATTCCCGTTTCTGCCGATCACAGATAAATCGCCCCTGTCGCCATTTTCCCCATTTTAAAACCAACTCGTTTCCGTTAAAAGAAATAACCGAAGCCCTTTCTTTTGGCTGCGAAAACCGATAAACCGATCGCCCGTCATCCGTAAAAATCAAATAGTCGCTCCAATTCGGATGCACCGTTTTCCAGGTAACTTGGTCGTCAGGCGGACAGTTCCTGTTTACCTCGTTCTCCAATCGGTTTTGATCCAAAATCTTTTTACTTGCATTTAACAATGCCATTTGTTTTAAAACATCACATTTGGATTGCTTGATGATCTCTTCCGGATGTTCAAAAAAATCAGAGAGGATATCCATTCGAGCCTGTTTACTGCTGCTGACCATATTTCGATAAAAAGAGGAAAGATTATCCCCTGCCCGCGTGTATTCCGTCAAAGGCTCTTTTAAACAATGAATCTCACCCTTGTTTCGCACCACATCCGTCCATAATTTGTAATCCTCGGCACTTTTGTAATCCGCATGATAAGAAAGTCCTTTTTCCTCTAAAAAAGACCGCCGCAACATGGTCGTCGAATGCGCTATCCCGTTTGCAAAATGCAGATTGATGTATACCTGCTCCGCCGGTGACGGACATCTGATGCGAACCCGACGGCGCACGGTTTCCCCCGATTCGCTCTCCTGATTTTTATAGGCATAATACCCCGTGCATAAAACAGCCGCTTCAGGATGTTGTTCCATATACTCTGTCTGCCTGCCCAAACGCCGGGTTAACATTTCGTCATCATCGTCAATCCGGGCGATGTATTTTCCCCGCGCCAGTGCCAATCCCCTGTTTAACGAATAAATTAATCCTCTGTTCTCTTTGTTTTCAACTAAAATAATGCGTTTGTCCCGCTTTTGATAAGAACGAAGAACCTCCCTCGTTCCATCTGTTGACCCGTCATTAATAATAATAAATTCAAAATTATCGAAAGTTTGGTTTAAAACGGATTCTATAACCCGCTTCAACTTGTCGGCTCGATTGTAAGTCGACATAACAACTGAAACAATCGGCTCCTTCGCGGCAAAATAAAAGTGTGCCGCAAACACACAGCACACCATGAATATGATAACGACCACTCCCCATACGCGATTCATGGCCGTTTTTTCCAACTATTTGGACGATTCACTTTGCATTTTGATCTGGGAAATCGGCGTTTGGGTGCGCATCCCGATCAAACGAACATCGGATTCTTCCAATTGAGTCGCCTTATGATACCCACGCGCTGTTTTATTTTCAACACCACACCCGTAAACCATCGTTTCCTTCTTCATAAAGTCGCCGGATTTTAACTCTTCCATGTCCGTTTCCTCCTTAATTTGTTTTGTCTATTTTTTATATCTTTTATTTTAGGTTATCACAAGTTCCCATATCTGTCAAGCCTCTTTTTTCAAAAAGGAATGATTCAAAACAGGAAATCAATCCTTTGCCTGTCGCAATCCCTGCCGGAAAGACAAAGCCTCCGCCATATGAATGGTGTCTATCATGTCCGCTCGATCCAAGTCGGCAATCGTGCGCGCCACCCGAATCATCCGATGGTATCCGCGTCCCGATAACATTAACTTTTGCGCGGCGTCCACCAACAAAGCTTTGGCACGCGCACTCATCGGCGCGATTCGTTCCAACACCTGTCCTTCCGCTTGCGCATTATTTGTAATTTTTAACGCTTTAAAACGATCTCGCGCAAACTCAACCGCACGCTCCACCCGTTTCCGAATGTCTGCGGATGATTCACCCGGAGCCTGTGATCCCAACTCCCATGGCGGAACCAAAGGCACTTCTATCTGTAAATCAATCCGATCCAACATCGGTCCCGAAATTTTCGCCCGATAATCCTCTCCGCACCGCGGTGCCCGCGAACATTCATGCCCCGGAACCCCTAAATATCCGCATTTACACGGATTCATCGCGGCAATTAATTGGAACCGCGCCGGATAGGTTGTATGCGCGTTCGCCCGTGCAACGGACACAAACCCCGTTTCCAAAGGCTGACGTAACGATTCCAACGTTGAACGCGTGAATTCGGGGAACTCATCTAAAAATAAAATTCCTCGGTGCGCCAAAGAAATCTCACCGGGACGCGCCTTGAGTCCGCCACCGACCATAGCCGGCGTAGATGCGGAATGGTGCGGACTCCGAAAAGGCCGATCCGTTACCAACCGCCCGTCATGCAACAATCCCGCGATCGAATGGATTTGACTGACTTCTAAAATTTCCTCTTTTGTCATGGGCGGCATGATGGAAGGCATCCGCGCCGCTAACATGGATTTTCCCGATCCCGGCGGCCCGATCATTAAAACATTGTGCCCACCCGCCGCGGCAATTTCCAAAGCCCTTTTGGCAATCGTATGCCCTTTGATGTCTTTCATGTCTAAACAAGAGGTCGCCCTTTCCGTCTTGCTCGCCTCCGGCGTGTTTAAAACTTGAAACCCTTTTAAATGATTTAATAATGTTAATAATGAATCAGGCGCGTAAATGACCGGATTCCCCGACCAAGACGCCTCTGCTCCTTGTTCCGCCGGACAAATAAATCCCATTTCATATCGGTTGGCCGCAATGCTGGCCGGTAAAATACCCGATACCGGCCGAATACTGCCATCCAATCCCAATTCACCCATCATCATAAAACCTTGAATATCTTCCGGATGAATAATCCCCATCGCTCCCATCAAAGCAACCGCAATCGGTAAATCATAGTGTGTCCCTTCCTTCACAACGTCCGCCGGTGCTAAATTAACCGTGATGTGAGCCGCCGGCAGAGAAAGCCCCAACGCATGCAACGCGGCGCGCACCCTTTCCCGACTTTCGGCAATAGCTTTATCCGCCAAACCGACAATCGTAAAGGACGGCAACCCGCCTGTAATTTGGACTTCGATTCCGATTTTTAAAACGTCAATCCCTGCAAAAGCAACTGAATGTGTATAGGAAAGCATTTACCACCGGGGAATATTATTTTGGTTGCGCCATTGTCCGGCCGGATAATCGGAAGGAGCCGATATTTCCTGATATCCCGCAAATTGAGGCATGTGACGCACCTGAACAAATCCTTGTTGCTCATACGAAGCAATGCATCCCGCGTCCGTCGATAAACACTGTGCCAAAGTGCCTTGCTGCGCCGGATGTTGTAATGTAATGACAACGGCTTCCGCCTGAACCGGTTGAGTTCCGACCGGTGGTTTTGCCGCATAATACGGATCGGCTTGTTGATAGACGGGCTGAACCGATTGCTGTTGCGGTTGTGTATAAGAAATCGCTTGCGGGTAAACCGTCGTTGCCTGTGCCTGAATGGGGTGATATCCGCCCGGTTGTTGCGCCGGAATAGCGGATTGAACCGGTTGATAAGACGGAATGGATTGCGTCTGTTGCACGGTCTGAGCTCCTAAAAAAGCTTGATTATATGTCTCTGTCGGCGTGTCGGGAATATAGATTTGTTGCGCCGGCAGGTCAATTGTCGTTCCGGGTGCCGCTAAAGTCGAAACCGGCTGTTGAACCGGTGTCTGCTGTGGCACATAAGCCGGCTGTGCCGCTTGTGATTGTTGGGGTATATAAGTGTTGTTTTGTATCGGTTGTTGATACATGGGTGCCGTGTTGTTATATACGGGTGCCGGAGCAACCGATTGTTGCTGAACATAGCCCCCTTCCTGTGATTGTTGCACCGGTTGATAAGCAGCCGGAGCAACCGTAATACCGGTTTTCTCTTCGGTCACAAGAACCGTCTCTTCGGCCGGCTTAACTGTTTGAATACATGCGCCGAGCAACAACATCGGCAAAAGGGCGTAAATTTTCATGGTATACCTCATCTTTTGTATTAATTAATTGCAGTATAACAAATCTGTTCTTAAAAAGAAAGAGGGCTTTTTTATTTTTTTTATTTTTTTTAAGGGACTGACCCCGATTTTTTTAAAAATATCATCCAAACCTCTCTCCCCTCCGTCATTCCCTTACTCTTTTTATCATGGGAATCATAAAAAAGAGGAAAGTGAAAATCCATCAAAAATCAATAGACAAATCACGTTTAGCCGACAATGCCCGAGATAAAACCCGATCATATTCACGAACTTCAATACCGGCCGAACGGAGCCAATCGGTAACCAACTGACGATGGCAAAACTCTTCCTAATACAACATGATCCCCGAATGCTTGTAATCGATAAGCAATTACTTTCGGATTTAATTTATTCAAAACCGTTTCCTGATATTTTGATTTATACCAGTCAACAGATAATTTCTTATCATGCCATTCTTTCCACCAACTGTATTTCGGGGCTAAAACTTTAAATTGAATTCCCTTATAAAAATCAGGCGCGTATCCCGCAATGGACACAGGAATAAGACCGGCGTGTTGATAATAAGAAATATCTTTGAATCTTCCCGTATAAATCATTTTTGATCCTGTTCAAAGGGTGTCTTATTGATTCATACTTTCAAAAAAATCATCATTCGTTTTTGTCTGGCGCAGTTTATCCATTAAAAACTCCATGGAATCCGTAACGCCCATCGGCATTAATACCCGACGCAATACCCACATTTTTTGTAAACGCGCCCGATCAACCAACAACTCCTCTTTCCGAGTCCCCGATTTAGTGATATCAATCGCCGGGAAAATCCGCTTATCCGATACCTTTCTATCCAAGATAATTTCACTGTTTCCCGTACCTTTGAATTCTTCAAAAATCACTTCATCCATACGGGATCCCGTGTCAATCAAAGCCGTTCCGAAAATCGTCAAAGATCCGCCCTCTTCAACGTTTCGTGCGGCACCGAAAAACCGCTTCGGCTTTTGTAACGCATTGGCATCCACGCCACCCGTCAATACTTTTCCGGAGCTGGGAATCACCGTGTTATAGGCGCGCGCCAGCCGGGTAATGGAATCCAACAGGATAATCACGTCCTTTTTATGTTCAACCAATCGTTTGGCCTTTTCAATGACCATTTCCGCAACTTGCACATGCCGCGCGGCAGGCTCATCAAATGTCGAACTGATAACTTCCCCTTTGACAGACCGAATCATATCCGTCACTTCTTCCGGCCGCTCATCAATTAATAACATAATCAAATGGGCGTTCGGATAATTCGCCGTAATGGCGTGCGCGATGTTTTTTAACATAACCGTCTTACCGGTGCGCGGCGGCGCGACAATCAAACTGCGCTGTCCCATACCTTGCGGACAAATCAAATCAATGATACGCGCCGTTAAATCCTTATCCCCCGGTGCCGTTTCGTGTTCCATTTTAATGGATCGTTCGGGATATAACGGCGTTAAATCGTCAAAGTTAATCCGATAACGCAATTCTTCCGGCTTGACAAAATTAACCGTGTCAATGCGGGTCAGAGAAAAATATTTTTCACCGTTTTTCGGCGCGTTGATCTCTCCTTCCACCGTATCCCCGGTGCGTAATCCCCATTTCTTGATGTGCGCCGGCGCAACATAAATGTCATCCGGTCCGGCCAGATAATTTGCTTCCGGTGAACGCAAAAAGCCGAATCCGTCCTGCATCACCTCTAAAACACCTTCGCCGTATAAAGTCGTTTCCGTTTCCGCCAATCGCTTTAAAATGGCATACATTAAATCCTGTGTCCGCAACGATGCGGCGTTTTCAACCTCTAATTCCTCGGCGTAAACCAACAACTCCGCGGGGGTTTTTTGCTTTAAATCCTTTAATTGCATTTGGGATTCCTGTTCTGTTAAAAAAATGGGAAAATAGATTCGCCGATCGGCGATGTTTCGATTATAACCAAATATCGGCTCTCAAGTCAAGTCTTTTTATGCGGAACGCCGATCTTCATTTTCGGCTTTTAAAATGTAACCGCGTCCCCAAACGGTTTGAATGTATTGCTCGCCACCGGATAATTTTTCAATCTTTCGCCGGATTTTACACAAAAAAACATCTATGATTTTCATTTCCGGTTCGTCTATGCCGCCGTATAAATGATTTAAAAACTGCTCTTTGCTGATCGTCATCCCCCGTCGCAAACATAACAACTCCACCAACGCATATTCTTTGCTGGTCAAATGCAACGTTTTACCACCGACCGTTACTACTTTGGTGCCTAAATTGATTTCCATTTGCCCAACCCGTATAATCGAATGCGCATGCCCCCGGGATCGCCGCACAATCGCCTGAATCCGCGCCGATAATTCGTTTTTATCACACGGCTTGGTGACGTAATCATCCGCCCCGTAACCAAAACATTCTATCTTTTTAGTCACCAGTAAAACGCCGGATAAAATTAAAACCGGTGTGTCAACACCCGATGCCCGCAGGTATTTTAAAATTTCATATCCCGGCACGTCCGGCAACATTAAATCTAAAATAATAATGTCGTAATCATATAATCTGGCCAAAGCACTGCCGTCTTCCCCCGAATACGCCGAATCAACGGTCATTCCCTGACTCTTTAAAAAGAAGGAAATTCCTTGATTAAACGGCTTGTCATCATCAATTATTAATACACGCATGCCCGGCTCCTTTTCTCTCGAATTAACCTTATGTTAATTTTTTACGAAAAGCAAGGAAAAAATAGGCCGCCTCCTCTTTTTTATACTGAATTGAAAGAAAAAGGTATTTTTTCGCCTATCGACTATAGGCACTTTGAAGCTTGCGCGAATTATAATCCCGAATCATCCGTCGGACTTTCTTTTGCTCAAACACATAAACCCAATCGTCTCGAGATATTTCCTCAAGGGCGTGTAACAGATTCTTTCCCTCCGCCGTTAATGCCTTTTGAAACTTGAAAAATAAAACACTTAATCGTCCCAATTCCCGATATGAACAATCCCGATCCGGCAAGTCGGCGTTCGTCTTCCAAAACCGCATCATTGTATCAACCGTTTCGGGTGCCACCCGATATTCTGCAACCGTTTTTCGGATAGCGTGATATAAAACGGAATTACCGTTCGCACACGTTTCCGCCAATCGAATGATAATTTGCATTAACACAGTGTCCGCCGTCATCGTATCCAAACACTGTATTCCCTTCTTTCGATTCCCCGTAAACCCTAAAATACGGCACATCATTTCATCCTGATACATTTGACGCTGCTGATCCGCACCGGCTCTATCATATAACGGATGCTCCAACATACTCTGCAATTCCCATTTGATGAAATGTCCGTAAAAACTGATGATTTTATGATCCGTTCCATATCGCTCATAGTGTTGTTTGCAAGCCTTTCCCCATCTTTGGCCGTCAAGCATTTGACGCCGCATTTGGTTTAAACTCATCCACTTTAAACCGAAATCGGAACAACAAATCTCTCTTCGCCCCGCTTCCGCTAAAATATAATGCCCTAATTCATGAGCCAAAACATTTTGATTCCGTGATCGTTTAAAATCGGCATAGGGGTTCACTAAAAAAACAATTTCATTCCGCTGTTGACAATAATAAGCCGTCGCCCGGGACGTCAACAGATCATTGTCCGGAGACGTTTCGGAAAAAACAAACCGCACACTGTCCCGTTTTGCTGCCCGAAGCAACCCATCCATACCGTTCCCGCGTAACAAATCATATTCTCGACCGAAAACATTCAAAGCCCGTTTAAATCGAAAATCCAACCGGGTTAATGTGCCGTTTTCCCGATTCAAATGCTCTTCCACCGCTTCCCCCAATCGATCAGGCGGCGTCAAATCATATCCGATTCCTGATATCTTTATCCGACCGGATGAATGGTTCAACCATATGTCCGGATACACTTCCCGTTGCCAAACACCCCGATTGCCGGCTAATCGTTCCTCATGAACCGGAATGGAAACCTGATTACGAAAAAGAGAATGCATATATCCTTCCGAGCCTAAACTGCCCTTCTGTTAAGTTTTTTAAGAAGGACAGTTTATCCGATTTTTACATTTTTGTCAATCGTTTTTTATATCGTTCGGAACGATTGAATCATTTATCGTCCCGCCGATTTTTTTCCTATAAACGGATGATGATATTCGTCTTTCGTCTGCGTCTGTTTCCCAACATTCCCTTCAGTGCTGGCACGATGTAATTGCTCTTTCAACGAGGCCCCATGCACCTTGTCTTCCTGTAAAATCGCCTCGGAAAGCTTGGAGAAGTTATCACGGTTTTCTCGATCCAACAGCTTAAAAAATACGTTCGGAGATTTTTGTCCGTTAGCATCGCGAATTAAATCGGAATGTCGGCTAAAATATCCTTTTACTAATTGCCTGGATTTGGTTACATCTTTCGAAACGGACATTTGTAACCGTTGTATTTTTCGAATGACATCCACCGGATCTTGTCCATGTTTGTTCATAATGGAAAGAAGTTCGTCCGGAACACTTGGTGTCTGATGGAAAAAATACACTGCATCGGAAAAAAGGAAAAAGCTTAAAACATCCTTATGCTTCTCAACTAACCGTTTTTGGTCTTCTTGCCATCCCTTCGGATCGTTTCTTTGTGCTTCTTCGTTAATGACCTGTGCAAATTGTTGCAAAGTCTCTTTGTTCTGACCGATACTGGAAATAAAATCAAATACTTTTTTAGAATCTTTATTCCCGTTCGAATCATAAAACAAATCTTTATGACGGTCAAAATAATAATCAATCCGCTTCACAGCAATCATTTTATCCATATCTAAAACGGCATCAATCAACTGTTTATCAACGTCCATAATCTGTTTGGCGCTTTGTTGATTCGCTTCCAGAAAATCAAAAACTTTGTCTTCTTCTCTCTGCCATTTGACAAATGGCTCCGGTGCGGGAATAATATCTTGTAACACCAAATTCCTTAAAGAACTAATTGTTCTGAAGTCGACAAAAATATGCGTCTCTTGCCGTCGTTGTTCCCGAAAAGCTTGATCCCAAATAGAAGACTTTTCGGACAATTTCGGCTCTTTGTCAGAGGATACCGTTTTCGACTCTTCTTTCGCAGGCAAAACAACTGTGTTCTCTTGTTGCCCCGATTGCGTATTATTATCCTCGTCCCGGCTGAACACATCTTCTACTAAAGACTCAACCGCTTCAGCTCTCCGTTTCAACTCTTCCGCTCGGGCTTGTTCCTCTCTTCGTCTCTGCTCTTCCGCCCAAGCTTCTTCCGCTTGCTTCCACTTTTCATAGCCTCCATCCAGCGTGGCTTGTATGTCTTCTATTGTTTCTCGCATCCACACTTCCCTGTCCGCATCATAATCTGTTACCCCATCTAACATGTCGGCTAATTCGTTATTTATTTTCTTCAGACTTTCTGTCAAATCTGCTTTCCATTTTTCCTCCTCTTCGAGTTCCGTTTTTTCGACTTCATCAACTTCATCATAATAAATATCTTCAATTCCCATGGCTACTTTTCTCCTGTTTTTGATTATCGACCTTGTTTCTTTTGCTGTGCTAAAATATAAGATGGCATATCCTGACGTTGCTTGTCATCTAAATCCATATCCCGCCCCGGTAACTGCGGTGCATCGGCTAACGCCTCTTTTCCGGCTTGTTTCATCTGCTCCGTCTCTTGCTCCAGACTGCCGTAACCGGGAATTCCCTTCCCGCCGTTGCACGATTTAGCCAACATCTCACCCATTTTCGAATTGTCCGAATACTCCAACCCTTTTTCAAGAACGGTCTTGGCACCCTCTTCCAATCCGCCGCTCCCCGTAGACGCATGCTCCGATCCCAATCCGGCTTTGACGATATCTTCCGCGACTTTACCGTCTTTCATGTGTTCCAACATATCCCGCACATGCCCGTCATTTACATCTTCCACACCTTTTTGAATCATGTCGGCATCCGGTCGCTCAATCCCGTCTTTCATCATTAACGCATCACGCGCCACACCCGCCAATTCGTCGGCATTCACGCCCGTTTTTTCTTCCACTTCCTCCTTGGCACGCTCTTTTTCCGCATCCTCTTTTGATATTCCCTTCTCACGCACTTTATCCGCTATCTTTTGCTCTTCCTCACTCATTTGTTGATTCGTTTCGGCCTGTTCTTCCCGTGTGATGTCATTTTCATTTTCGTCATAATCAGTCATGTTTTCCTCCTGAAACTATATCAAAATAAGGGACATTATTTTTTTATGATTATCAGGTTATCGTGTCATTACCGCCTTTTTCCTCCAATCCGTGTCATATCAAGATGTTATTTGACAAAAAAATAAAAACATGTTAAACTGAAAACTGTAAAAAAATAATGTCCCTTATTTTTTTACAGTGACTTGTTTCCTGATCATTGAACCACACATCCCCTTTGTTTCGGCTTTATCAAAACCAAAACAATCATCTGTTTTCACTTTAAAATGATCCTTGAATAATCATAAAGGGCACCCCGATCGGTGCCCCTGTTCTTTCGGATCCGAAACGTTATCCGATAAAACGCCAAACAGGCCCTTGCGGTGTATCCTTCACTTCAATTCCTTGAGACAACAACTCTTGTTTAACGGCATCCGCTTTTGCCCAATCTTTTGCCTGGCGGTACATCTGCCGTTTGTCAATCAATGCCTGTTGCTCCGGCGTCAAAGAATGCTCCTTCTGTTTCGGCAAAATCATCAAAACCGTATTGAATTGCTCCATGGCCGCTAAAACCATTTCCGCATCCGACCGATTGAGCCGATCAAAGTTTTTGTTAACCTCATTCATAAATTCAAAAACAGCCGCCAACGCCACCGGTGTGTTTAAATCATCATCCATGCCCTTTTCAAAACCGGCCAACGCCCGTTGAATTACTTGCAATAACTCCGGCCACCCGGATCCTCGCGCTTCGGTGCGCAACCGTTCCATGAAATTCCCCAACCGGCCGATGACACTTTCATTTCCGGACATGTTTTGTTCCTGAAAATCCATTTTTTGACGATAGTGCGCTTTGATAAACTCGTATCGAATCGCCTCCGGACTAAACCCTTTATTTAACAAGTCACTGACCGTAAAACAATTCCCCAGAGATTTTGACATTTTCTGTCCGTTAACCGTGATGTGCTCGTTATGCATCCAATAATTAACAAACGTGCATCCATAAGCGCATTCGGACTGCGCAATTTCATTCGTGTGGTGCGGAAAAACCAAATCAACACCTCCCGTGTGAATATCAATCGGCTGCCCCAAATATTTGCGCGCCATAGCCGAACATTCAATAGACCATCCCGGACGTCCCTGCCCGAAAGGCGTGTCCCAATAATTATCACCGTCCCGTTCTTCCCGCGCTTTCCATAAAGCAAAATCTTGGGCGTCCTCTTTGCCGTATTCATCGGCTAAACGCCCGTCCGCATTCGCTAACAGAGATTTCGGTTCAATCCCCGCCATCTTGCCGTATTCTTTAAAGCTGCTGATTTTGAAAAAAACATCGCCCCGTTCCGTTTGATAGGCATGCCCTTTATCCAACAAATGTTGAATCAGATCAATCATCGCCTCAATCTCTTCCGTTGCCCGGGGAACAATATCCGGTTTGCGAATCCCCAACACGGCGCAATCTTTTAAAAACGCGTCGGCGTAAAAATCGGTAAATTCCCGCAACGTCTTACCCGCCGCACGCGAATCGCGGATCGTCTTATCATCCACATCCGTTAAGTTCATACAGAAAGTAACGCGGTATCCTTTATATCTTAAATAACGATTTAATAAATCATAAAATACAAACGCACGCATATTGCCGATATGCGAATAATTGTAAATCGTCGGTCCGCACCCGTAAAACCGCACCTCGCCTTCACGGATGGGCCTAAAGATTTCTTTTTGGTGTGTCGCCGTGTTATAAACTGTGAACATAACTTTCTCCTTTTTCGTGTCAAACTATCATATTTTTGTTTGCTTTGCAATCCCAATTCGTTTGAAAAACTTATCCACCGGCTTCCGCCTATTTTATATATAAAAAATATAATAGAAGTAGTTGATGCTGCGCATAACGGGGATAACTTTTTTATTTTTTTCTTGACATCATTTTTGATTTTTCCCGACTCGGTGTTTTTTATGTTTTTTTTCTGATAAACAGGTCTTTTTTTGCGAATCGATTTTAGCGTTTTTTCCTGTGCATATTTTTTGAATAACTTTGAATAACTTTTTCTTGACATCCTTTTTTGAACAACTTATCCCCATTATTCACACTTATCCACAATCTCCTTGCATTTATCCGATATTTTGGTTATACTTGTTTATAACAAAAGGATGTTTCATGAGAGAAATTGTGTTGGATACCGAAACAACGGGTCTGGATCCGTTTCAAGGGGATAAAATTGTCGAAATCGGGTGCGTCGAATTGATAAACCATATGCCGACCGGCCGCACTTATCAAAGATATCTGAATCCGGATAAGGTTATGTCCGAAGAGGTGATTGCCGTTCACGGGTTGACAAATGATTTTTTGGCCGATAAACCTCGTTTTCATGAAATAGCGGACGAATTTCTTGCGTTTGTCGGAAATGATGCGAAATTAGTTATTCATAACGCCGCGTTTGATATGAAGTTTTTGAATGCCGAATTGGAAAAATGCGGCCGCCCCTTGTTGTCCTATGATCGTGTCGTGGATACATTGATTATCGCGCGTCAGAAATTTCCGGGCAGCCGTGTGAATTTAAATGAACTGTGTAAACGGTTTAATGTGGATGATTCCGCTCGAACAGTTCACGGCGCATTGTTGGATAGCGAATTGCTGGCCGATGTGTATTTGGAATTAATCGGCGGACGTGAACCCGGCTTGGTTTTGGATGCTGCTCAAAAGCAAGTCTCAACCGTTACCGTGCCGTCAAACATACCTCAAAAACCGCGTCAAAGGCCGTTTCGGGAGCCGCGCTCTTTCCCCGTTCCGCCTGATGAGTTGGCCGCCCATGTCGCTTTTATGCGGAAGATTTCCGATAATTTGTGGGGAATTACGAAAGAAAAGGAAGGATAGGAGGCTTATTCAATGAAACCGTTTTATGTTATGCCCGTGCTTGTGGTATTTCTTTCCATTTCCGCTACCGCTCAAATGTTGGATACCTTGTCCGGTTTGGCGGTTCAAGGGGCTTTGGCAAATCAATCGGCCTCTTCTGTTGCACAAGGCTTGTCCCGCTTGAAACAAACACAGATTTTACAGGATTTAAACCGGGTCGCGCTGGAGATTAAAATAAGCTATATGAACGGTTATACCGGTGTCAATGCCGCCTCGGTTTCCGGTCGCCCTTTTGAAGGGGTATCCTGGTCCGTCGGCCCCGAAGCACCCGATCGGTTTTATATTCAGTTGGCTGATTTAGATCAATCCTCTTGCCGCTATTTCGTGTCAAACATGACGTCGGCTCGGGAAATTCAAGTCAACGGTTCTGTTGTTCCGACGGGATCTTGCGGTTCTCTAAACACCGTTCGTTTTGTTTTTGATTAAATTAAATTTTATTTATAGTTAATCAATGCAGAGCGCATGATAGATGGCACCGCTGG
This sequence comes from uncultured Alphaproteobacteria bacterium, assembly GCA_944391735.1. Lineage (GTDB taxonomy): Bacteria > Pseudomonadota > Alphaproteobacteria > CAAHEQ01 > UBA3637 > CALXZG01. The sequence goes on from CALXUR010000004.1 coordinate 49,704, forward strand.
TATTGCGATAGTATTTTTCAATTCCGCCATCTCTTGTTATTAAAAAGGAATAACAGGAACTATAATCAGAATCTGTCCAAATGTTATTTGTATTATGGGTATAATTCTCAAAAATAGTTTTCATACTCTCTGATTTTTCCGCATCTCGCCCGACCCAGTTAATCCCATTTTGATTTTTATTACAAAATCCGACTTCTGTTTCGCCTATTTCAGGGTTAAAGCATTGTAAAGCGTTGCCACGAACACTGATTAATCATTTTCCGTGAGATAAACAATAATTTTTAGCTCCCCACCATTTTAAAACCATAGGACTGAAATATGTGTTTCCGACATGGGGAACAAAAATAGGAGTTGGTAACGCTTGCTTGTCTTGACATGTGCCGACGTCCTCTCCAAATTCACATATATTTGCTTGAATGTTGCAAAATTGATTGGTGTTAATGTGGCCTTCTTCATTTTTTCCTTGACTCCATCTCTTCACCCATGTATACATTTTTATAACTTTTTATTGACCCTTTTTTCTTTATAAAAGATGCCTTAAAAGGCATATTTTATTGATTGACTCTATCGATTAATTATTTGAAAAATTAGCTTATTTTTATCAAATTTATAATTTTTGATAATAAGATGTTTATATAATATGTGTTTTTTTTATGATGTCACTCTTTTATTTTTCTTTATTCGGAACATTTCTTTTCAAAAAAAACTTGCAATTAGATTTTAAACAAGATAAATTGTTTCACATGAAACATTCATTGTCCTACAGGTGTGTGTTTCACGTGAAACAGAGAGGAAAAATGGAAAAACAAATTATCGCATCTATTGAGAAAGCCGAAACTGATCTCAAACATTATTTAGATTTATTGAATAACTGGCAAAAAGCGGTTAATTTAATTTCTTCCTCAACCTTGGAAACGGCATGGCATCGGCATATTGTGGATTCTGCACAATTATATCCACTTATTCCTAATACAGCTTTTTCTTTGGTGGATATGGGATCGGGTGCCGGATTTCCGGGATTGGTTCTGGCTATTTTAAATAAAGCGAATAACGGCTTTTTGAAAGATATTTTTTTAGTTGAAAGTGATCTGAAAAAATGCTTGTTTTTAAAAGAGGTCAGCCGACAATTATCTGTTCCCGTTACCGTGTTAAATCAACGTTTGGAAACACTTTCAAACATATCCGCCGATGTGGTGACGGCGCGGGCTTTGGCGCCTTTCGAACAACTGTTACAATGGGGAAAATCGTTTATAACACCCCATACAACCTGTTTATTTTTAAAAGGAGAAAACAGTATGTCCGAATTGTCCGCCTGTTCTGTTTCCTGTCATGTTGAAAAAATAAAAAGTATTACAAATACAAAAAGTTTTATTATTAAAGCAACGGAGGTAATATATGAATAAACCACGTGTTTTTTCAATTTCAAACCAAAAAGGCGGCGTTGGTAAAACAACCACGACTGTTAATTTGGCAACGGCTTTGGCTGCATTGGAAAAAAAAGTTTTAATTATCGATTTGGATCCTCAAGGCAATGCAACTGTCAGTTTGGGAGCGCAACGTCGCCCGGGAGCTCAAAACTCATATACAGTCTTGACCGGACGACATACTGTTTCGGAAAGTGTTATCAAAACAGAGATTCCTTATTTATATGTGTTACCGGCCAGCCAGGAACTGTTGGGTGTGGATATTGAATTGGCTGATGTGGATCGTCCGCAATTCTTTTTGAAAAATACATTGACGGGGCTTTCTGATTTTGATTATGTTTTTATTGATTGTCCGCCGGCTGTCGGTTTGTTGACAATGAATGCTTTAGTTGCCTCAACATCGGTGATTATCCCTGTTCAATGCGAATATTTGGCTTTGGAAGGTGTTGCCGATTTGATTAAAACAATTGATCGCGTCAAAAAGAATTTTAATCCGGAGCTGGAAATTCATGGCATAGTCATGACGATGTTTGACGGGCGATCAAACTTGTCTAAATCGGTTGTGAATGATGTTCGAACCTTTTTTGGAAAGTTGGTTTATGAAACGGTTATTCCCCGGAATGTGCGTATTCCCGAAGCCCCTTCTCACGGTAAGCCCGTTATGCTGTATGATTTCAAAAGTGTTGGTGCACAAAGCTATATTCGTTTGGCTGGTGAGGTGTTAAAACGGGAAAAAGAAAAGAATAATATCGACTTGGATATTAAGAATTAAAAGGAGGTTTCTATGGAAAAGAATTTAGGCTTGGGTAAAGGATTAAGTGCGTTAATGGGGGATGATTTTAATCAATCGGTTGCTGTTCAATCCTCACCGGACACGGCTATCGGCGGTATTGTATTGGCGCAAATAACGTCTTTGATTCCCAGTCCTTTTCAGCCCCGCCGTGTTTTTGCGCCGGAAGCGTTGTCGGATTTGATTCACTCCATTCGTGAAAAAGGGGTGTTGCAACCCTTGTTAGTGCGTCGTCATCCGACCCATGAGGGCATGTATGAAATTATTGCCGGTGAACGCCGGTTTCGGGCTTCCAAAGAAGCTGGTTTAAATCAAGTCCCTGTTATTATTAAAGATTTTGATGATAAGGCGGCACTTGAGGTTGCCTTGATTGAAAATTTACAGCGAGAAGACTTAAATCCGCTTGAAGAAGGGGAAGCGTATCGCCGTCTATTGAATGAGTTTCAATATACTCAAGAGGAATTATCCCAAGTTGTCGGTAAAAGCCGGAGCCATGTTGCCAATATGATGCGGTTATTGGAGTTACCGGATGATATTAAACAAATGGTGGAAAATAAAGAATTAACTATCGGACATGCAAGGGCTTTATTAAATGCTGAAAATCCATCCGTATTGGCGGCTGAAATTGTTCGAAAGGGGTTAAGTGTCCGTGAAACCGAAAAAATGGCCGTGAATAAAGGCGGTGTTAAGACGCATAAAAAGACCTCCTCTTCTAAAAAAAATATTGAATATCAAAAAGATAGTGATATTCTGGCTCTAGAAAGCGAACTGGCTCACATGTTGAAAACACAGGTTTCCATTAATTGGAATGGTCAAGGCGGAGAGGTTGTTATTTCATATGAGAGTTTAGAAAAACTGGATGTGATTTTACAAAGACTGACGGCAATGGGGCCTATCAAAGATTAATGTATCTTCAAAATAATCACATAACATCTTAAAAAGAATAATATTGTAATTACATATCTATCTCAATAAAAGAAATGGATGAAATTACAAGGTTATTCTTTTTTCTTTTTTATGTAATTTTAAAGTAATTACAAATCTTGATAATGAAATGCTTCAACGGTATTCAATATCATGTCCGCCTTTAATTGATGACGGAACCATGTTATTTGTCGTTTCGCATAATGACGCGTGGATAAAATAGCCTGTTCACACATTTTTTCTTTTGAAATATCTCCTTGTAAATAGGATATAATTTCCCGAACGCCAATGGCTTTCAGAACACCGCCCGTCGGTTTGAGTGTCATTAATCGTTTGACTTCGTCAAGTCCCCCCTGCTCTATCATTTGGTGAAAGCGTAATGCACAGCGTTGATACAAAAGCGGTCGAGGAGGATTCAAGAAAATAACTTTAAAATCAGCATCTAATAGTTTTTGTTTCGGTTGTTGAGTGAAATAAGATAACGGTCGCCCCGTTGTCAGTTGAACCTCTAAAGCACGCCGCAGGCGTTGCGGATCTGTTGCGGAACAATCTTGCACCAAGTTTCGAACCTCATCCATATCCATTTCCCGAACCCGCCGACGAATGGATTCGTCAACATCCGGTATGATATTTATCCCATTGATTAAAGAAGATAAATAAAGACCCGTTCCCCCGACAAGCACGGGATTGGATGTTTGTTTCAGAACCGGAACAACTCTGTTCAGCCAATCTTGAACGGAACTTTGAAAATAAGCGTCGGCATAACCATATAAAAGATGAGGAATACCCTGGGTTTCCGCTGGTGTCGGGCGGGCAGAAATCAAGCAAAGGTCCTGATAAATCTGCATGGCGTCGGCATTTACGACCGATCCGTTCAAGTGTTTAGCTATTTGGACGGCTAATGCGGATTTTCCGCTGGCGGTCGGTCCGACAATGACTCTTATTTTTTGACGTATCATCTTTTACTCTTTTGTTTGATAAAGACACATATCCTTTTTAATTCTATCATATACCCTGCTCTGTCCTTCGACAATTTTATGTTGAATGCTGTATATGAAGGCTTTCTTTCAGGCATTCCATTTGTCTCTTAAAATGAATCCTTTTTTTTAAGGGTATCTTATTTTTGCTTGTTTTTCAAGTTAAAATCGTTATAATAAAAGGAAAATCGGAATGTAAGGAACGAACATGAAAAGCAATAAATACGGAATGATATTGGCCGCTGTTTTGGCACTTGGCGGATGTGGGTTTCAACCATTATACGGATTTCAGGAAAATCCGGAGGTTGTTCGTGAATCCGCTCAGATTGAAATTGAACCGGTTGTAGGTGAAGGTGGATATCAAATGGGATTGATTTTAAAAGAAAAATTAAATCCAAACACACTCTCTCTTCCCAAAAAATACCGATTAAAAGCCGTTATTGATAAACCGTCTTTTTATGATCAAAGTATTCAGGGCGATAATTTTGCCAGTCTGGAAAAAATGACGCTTAGAGTCCATTATACCTTAACGGATATTGAAAACAAGACAGTCTTGATTTCTTCATCCAGCAGTATCAGCGGATCCTATAACATTATTAAAGAGCCTTATGCGACAGTTACCGCAAAAGAAAAAATGTATCAAAATTTGGTGCAATCTCTTTCAAACGACATTGTTCTTCATATGATGGCCTATCTGAAAGGGCAGGAATCGTGAAAGCAAAGCCGTATCAGGTATCGGCCTTAAGTTCCCAAATTCAAAAGATATTTAAGGGGTCTTTGGTTTTTGGACCGGATTTTGGCGTTGTTCAGGAAGTGTCCGAACAAATTGCCCGCCAAATTGTTTCCGATTTACGGGACACGTTTTGTGTTATTAAAATAACGCCCCAGCAAATAAAAGAAACACCAAGCTTGTTATTGGATGAGGGAAACGGTGTTTCTTTGATGGGGGGACGTAAATTGATTTGGGTAAAGGATGCCGATAACACGATTGCCGAGGCGGTTTCGTCTTTTCTGTCTTATTGTCAAACGGATGCTTTTTTATTATTAAGTGCCGGCAATTTACCGAAAAATGCGGTTTTAAGGACGTTTTGCGAATCAAATCAGAGTTTTTTAAGTGTTGCTTGTTACGCAGACGAGGCAAAGGATGTAGCGGCTTTTATTCGTGATATTTTAGGTGCGAATGGTATTCAGGTTCAACCGGATGCTTTGGGGTTGCTTGTGGAGCGATTAAGTGAAAATCGGTTGATGACGCGGCGGGAGCTTGATAAATTAATCACCTATTTGGGGGATCAAAAAAGTGTTTCGGCATCGGATGTGCGCGCTGTTATTACGGATACAAGTACCGCTTCGACGGATTCCTTTTGTTGCGCCGTCGGTGAAGGAAATCAGAGCCTGGCGGATAAAGAATACCATTTAATGTTGGCAAACGGTGAAAATCCCGTCGGAATTATTCGGATATTATCTCTTTATTTCAATCGCTTACTTGAAGCAGCGGAGATTATGTCAAATGGTGGTGGAGTGGAGGCGGCCGTTAAAAAAATTTTAAGACCGGCTCAATTTCGATTGGAAGCCAGCATGCGGCGACAAATTCAGATTTGGAAGAAAGAGTATGTTTTAAAGGTGTTATTTTTATTATTGAAAGCCGAACGACAGGCCAAAAGCACCGGATTACCTGCCGAATTGATTTTAGATCGTGTTATTATGCAAATTGCCGGTGTTGCGAAACGGCATCGATAGAACGATTTTCAGAAAAAGATGATTTTTTTATCACAAGACATCTATGTGAAAGATGATCTGATATTATTGATATAACTATTTGAATAAAATTATTCTTTTGTGATTTGAAATAAAGCTTCGGGATCAACACGAATATCGAACCAGGTTACGGTAAAATGTAAATGGGGGCCGGTGGCACGCCCTGTCATGCCGATTTCTCCGATTTTATCACCGGGTTTGACGTGTTGATTTTCTCGGACGGTTATTTCATTTAAATGGGAGTAACTGGAAAAAACACCATATCCATGATCGATCAATACTGTTTTTCCGGAATAAAACATGTCCGGATGTGTCAATGTAACAACACCGGATGCCGGCGCGATCACCGATGTGCCGATCGGAGCGGCGTAATCTGTACCGCTGTGTCCTTGTGTTTTAATTCCGTTTAACAGACGACGTGACCCGAATGTGCTGGAAATTCGTTTGAAGGCAGGAACCGGTCGGCTCCATTTATCCGGAAATGTTTTAAAATCAGAAACTTGCCTCTTTCGACGCATTAATAAAGATTCGGCAGTAATGCGTTCTTGTTCACGCGGACTTGGGGTTACCTTATGAGAGGGGAGTCCGTTAACTACCTCCTCCCGCCACACTCTCTTTTGAACGGGAAATGTATGTGAAATCCGTTGATTATCGACTTGAATTTCCAGTATCAGATGACGACTGTCCTGCGGAATGCCTATGACAAAACGGCCATCCGGGGCGATAGGAACCGGAATAGGGTCGACAGGTTGCGTATGATTGACAGAAGCGGGTATCAAATTAATTTGCTCACCGGGAGCCGCTTGTCCATAAACTAATTGTCCTTCAATAATCGGCGTTTGAAACGTCAGTGCTTGGACGGGGGAGAATAGAAAGAAATCTATTGTAATTACAAAAAGGGATAAGAAGATATTTTTTGTTATTCCTTTATAATTACATATCATCGAATAAGGATCCTTGTAAGTCATGAGTCGTAACCGAACGGTGTCGATTGAGCGAGGCAGGAATTTTAGCAGAGGTGGTTTCCGATACAGGCACAACCGGAACAGATCCGTCGGAGAACGAGATTGTCAGTCGTTTTTCACAAAGCGCGGCTTGGGAATGGTCGATGATTTGGCCGGAGCTACCTGAAATCAGGGCGAAACCACGTTCTAAAATGGAATGATAAGAATATGATTTCAATAACTTAGAGACTGTTTCAAAACGTGCATTGATCAGGCTTTGATATGTTGAAAAGGCTTGATCCAATCGCTCCGAACGATCGTCCAAGCGTTGGATAAATGTTTCTATCACATCGGACAAATTCGGGAGAGCTCGTTTCAAGCCGTCAAGCATCATTTTCTTTTCATCGGCAAACCGGCACAATGCGTCTGTCAATCGGCTTTGGTGATTTTGAATTTGAACCATTAATTCGCTTCGAACGGGAACTGCTTTTTCGGCGGCACCGGTTGGGGTCGGCGCGCGCAAATCGGAAACATAATCAATCAAGGTTGTATCAGTTTCATGACCGACAGCCGAGATGAGCGGAATATCGGATGCGGCCGCCGCGCGAACGACGTTTTCTTCATTAAAGCACCAGAGATCTTCCAGACTACCACCGCCACGGGCAACAATCAACAGGTCGGGGCGAGGAATTAAACCGTCAGGTGTTTGCAATCCTTCGGGCGGAATCATATTAAATCCATGTATAGCGGCGGCTATTTGTTCGGCGGCCCCCTCCCCTTGCACCAAAACGGGCCACAGATAAACGGGACGGGGAAAGCGATCGCGCAGCCGGTGCATAATATCCCGAATGACGGCACCACTGGGACTTGTTACGACACCAATCACATCCGGCAAATAGGGGATTGTTTTTTTACGGGAAAGGTCGAACAGGCCTTCTTTTGCTAATTTTTCCTTTCGTTCTTGCAATAATTTCAACAATGCTCCGACACCGGCGGGTTCGGCTTCCTCTACAATCATTTGATAATTAGATCGACCGGGATATGTGGATAATTTGCCGGTGCAAACGACCTCTAACCCCTCCTGAAGTGCGTTCATAGTTGCGGTAGATCGACCGCGCCAACAAACAGCGGACAAAACAGAATCCGTGTCTTTTAAGGAAAAGTACGTATGACCGGAAGCGGCTTTTTTCAATCCGGAAACTTCACCACGAACTTTAACATGTCCAAAAACCTGTTCAACACAGCTTTTTAAAGACAGCGATATTTCCGTAACGGATAAAATCGGTTGTTCGGGTGTATCCATGCTCCCTCTCCTATTAAGAAATAGAATATCATATTTCAGAGTATAAAGTAAAGAAAAAAGGGTCATTTAATTTTTACATTTTTTCATCCTATCCCCCTTTTCCCCTAAAATACAAGAACTCTTTTTATATTCTCATTTTTTTCTTGATTTCATATCCGTCCCTATATTATACATTTTTATAACTTTTTATTGACCATTAAATTTTTACAGGAAAGGGAAATGGGAATGAGAGGAAAGGACTTGCGTGTTGTGGGGAAGCCTTCGGCAGAGAGGACTGCGCAAGACAAAAACTGTCCACCGGACAGATTCTGTCTTGCGCAGTAAGCCCGAGGATGACAGAAGAGAGGGGCGCGGGAATGACATAAAAAAGAAAAATGGAATGACAGAGGGAGAGGGGGTGTGTGATAAAGTCATTACCGATAAAATCCCGTTTGTGGTGGAAGAAAAAATAGGGGATGTTGTGGTTGGGGCAGACACGACGTGTGCGGAAGGAACAAATGATGTGACGTTTGCGTTTAATAATACACTGGAAGAAGATGTTGATTTAAAATGTGAAGGGATTACTTGTCCGGAAGGAACATCGTGCGCGGCGGGACGGTGTTTATGTTCCAACAATTGGGAAAAATGCGGTGACATTTATTGTGCCGAGACTGAAATTTGCACAACTTCCGGAACAGAGGAGAACAGTCAATGTTATATTTCCGAGGGAGAATGCACACGCAACGAGGATTGTAAAACACCGGACGGGCGTGTTGACATAACAAAATACTGTACTTTTGAAAATCCGGTGAGCAGCGTCCATCCGGGGGAGGGTACCTGTCAAGACAAGCAAGCGTTACCCGAAAAATGTGTCGCTTGGATAGGAAACGATGGTGAAACGGTTTATACCCTTGAAGAGGCGGGAGAAAACCCTATTTGCACTTGGAAAACATATGGAAAGGGAGAGGTCACATATACGTTTTGGAGTGCCAAAAATATGTGTTTAGCGCATGGAAAGAAAATGCTTGATATTAGCAATAACCGATTAAAATGCTTTAATCCGAACGCGGGAGTCAGTGGGGGACAAAAATGTTGTGAAAGCAGTTATAATGATTGTGCCGGTTATTTCATAACGGAAGGAAAAAGCAAACAAGCCGCCGCTTTTATGCGTGCCTATGGAGCAAAGGAATTTTGGGGTGCCCCGGATTATACGGATGAAAAAAGTTTTTACGTCAGTTTTGTGGATGCAGCCATTCACTTACGACCCAGAAAAAACCGAGCGGGACTGCTCTGTGAATGATGAATCAAAAATAAAACGAATGGTATTCCTGAACGGTTTTTTATTTTTTAAAGTGTGTCGTGTCAACACCTTCCAGATGTAACAAGGTCATTTTCACATCTATTCCGCCGGCGTATCCGGTCAAACTGCCGTTTGTGCCAATGACGCGGTGGCAAGGGATAATCAGTGAAATCGGATTGTGTCCGACTGCGCCGCCGACGGCTTGGGCGGACATGGATTTTCGCCCTTGTTGCTGCGCTATTTTTTTGGCAATCTCACCGTAAGTCATGACTTGACCATAAGGAATATCACACAGAATCTTCCAGACGGCTTGTCGGAATTCTCCGCCAATCGGAGCCAACGGTAATTCGGATATTTCAGGTTTTTCTCCTTTAAAATATCTATCCAGCCAGGCTTTTGTTTGATCAAAAACAGGCACGTCCGATTTCGGTTGCGCATTTGCGGGCAGGGTATCGGCAAAATATTTTTGTTGATCCAGCCACAAACCGGTTAAATGACACCCGTCAGATGCCAACAGCAGACGTCCGACGGGGGATTGATAAGTTGTTGTATAAAACAGGGGAACCTCCTTAGAATCATGTCGGATAGCGTTTTTTGAATTGATAAGATAATTGTATGATCTTTAATACAAAAAAGTCAACTATAAAAAAACGGCAGGTTTTTACGTCTGCCGCTTGTATTTAACAATTCACGATCTGAATAAACTTCTGCCTATTTCAGATTATCTTTGAAAAATTGTGTTATTCTCTCAAACGGGATAACATCAGTTTTATCATATAAATCTGTATGGTTAGCATTCGGGATAATCATAAGTTCTTTGTTATTGCCAACCAATTTTTTATAAGCATCTTCGCTAAAATAGCGGCTGTGAGCCTTTTCTCCGTGAATCATTAAAACCGCACTTTTAATTTCATCACTATAAGTCAAAATAGGCATATTGATGAACGACAAAGAAGATGTCATATTCCAACCGGTATTTGAATTTTTAGAACGTTTATGATATCCGCGCGGAGTTTTGTAATAATCATAATAATCCTTAACAAACTGCGGTTCTTCTCCTGTCAATTTATCAGGAAGTCCGGCTTCTGCGGCATAAGTTCCGTTTTTAAAATCTTTCGTACGTTGCGCATTGAGTTTTCTTTTAAGCTGATAGCGCGCTTCTTTATCCATCGCATCAAAATATCCGTTAGCGTTAACTCTGCTCATATCATACATGGTTGATGTAACCGTCGCCTTGATTCTGGTATCCATTGCTGCTGCGTTTAAAGCAAAACCACCAAACCCGCAAATTCCGATAACACCGATTTTATCGGCATCAACATCATCTTGTACACTCAAAAAATCAACTGCGGCACTTATATCTTCCGTATTAATATCCGGTGAAGCGACTAAACGGGGATTTCCACCGCTTTCACCTGTATAAGACGGGTCAAAAGCCAAAGCAATAAAGCCTCTTTCCGCCATTGTTTGAGCATATAAACCGGACGATTGCTCTTTAACTGCGCCAAAAGGACCGCTAATGGCGATCGCCGGCAATTTTTCCGTCAGTTTATTTTTAGGCGAATATAAATCCCCAACCAACTCAATACCATAGCGATTTTTAAATTTCACTTTTCTGACGATAACATTGTCACTTTTAGCAAAAGTTTTATCCCAAGAATTTACTGGATAAAGCCACCATATAAAAGTTGCCAAGATGACAATCAAAAAAAGTAATCCTATCTTCATATTTTCCTCCGAAAAATAACTAATTAAATATCAAACACGGGTATGGTACTTTTTAGAGTATACTCTAAGTCAAGATATTTTTTTATTTTATAGGATAAAAACTTATCATGCTATAAAAACAAATGATTATTGTCAAACGAGTTTAAAAAATTCTCCAAAATTCGATTTTGAAGTTGATAATATTCAGGATCGATTAAGAGCTTGGAAAATAAAAAAACGGCAAGTTTTTATGCCTACCGTTTGAATTGGTGACCCTAACGGGATTTATTCGGGGAGTTACCCCTCACCCACTTGCTTTGATCGGGGCCGCCTGCGGCGTTGCCTCCGTTTTACTCCGGCCGAACCCGCCGGTTTCAAAATTTCTGACAGGAACCACAAAAATAAAATCCCCAGCAAATGTGGGGATTTATTTTTGGCGAAACAATGTGTGCAATTCACAAACTATTAAAATGCTTTAAAATTTATGAAGAGTACATTAAATCTTGTTCTATTTTTTTGGGGCAACAGCCTAATATGTAACGTAATACCATAGTAGCCGCTAAACACCCTGCTGAATTTGCAATTACAGAGCAAACGGTATGATTAGAAAAATTCGCGTCTGATTGAATCTTTTTCATCAAATTTTCCTTCTCCATTGTAGGAGAAAATAATTTTGGTGAATTTAAAGCTAAATCAACATATAAATGTTGTTTAAAAACAGCAATCCTTTGATCATAATAATCTAAATTTTCTTGGTTTAATTCTGAAAATGCCACATCTTTATAATCTTCATGATGATTCTCAAAATAGTTATTTGATTCTATATCTAATTTATAGTCATATAATGTTGATGAAATTTTCCATCTTGATTCTTTGATGCTACATCTAGAGGCCTCAATAGTTGGAATACGAAATTCTTGAGCCGCCTTATGTAAGATAATTTTTGCAGATTCTTTGTCGGCTTGTGGCAATAAAATATCCAAATCCCTACAAAAATCCCTAACATTAGATAAATCTATCCCAGTTTCAAAAGTTTCCACTTTTGCATTTGGATTAATTGATAAGATTCTTTCTTTTCCCACAAGGGCTTTATTTTTATTAAGGGTATTTAATGTTGCAAATAACTGCCGATTTAAATTACTTTCAGAATAGGTATCAAAATCTGCAAGTTTAAAATTTTGAAATCCCAAGCGTGTTAAAAGTTCGACAATGCAACATCCTATTCCTCCGATACCAACAATCCCGACGACAGTGTTTTTTATTTTTTCTTTTTCACTCTCTTTAAATAACATCTCACTCGCCTGAAAAAACATTTTATATCTCCTACATATTATGTTATGACAATTTTCCTACGTGTATAATAAATTGAAAGAAAGTTCAAGAAATATGTTATATGAAAGAAGTAAAATCTAAAGACCTCTCAAAATTCTGGGATAGAAATTTTAAGGCTTTCGATGGAAGAGTATTGAAAACAAATAATTTTTTTTGTTCAAGAGTCCGTAAATTGTCAAAAACAGCCTCTTTTCACATAGGGACTTACGAACTCGCATAACTGATTGTAAATAAAAGAAAAAACGCCTATAATTGGCGTTTTACAAGCATTGGCGACCCTAACGGGATTTGAACCCGTATACCAGCCTTGAGAGGGCTGTATCCTAACCGTTAGATGATAGGGTCTGATTCAAGACGAAAAAAAGTATACGCCGATCTTTTCGAAAAATCAAGTTTTTTTTACGGGTGATGTGTAAAACAAAACGGCTTTTCCGTCTTATCGGAAAAACCGTTCCGTTTCGTGTTTGCGCTGTTATTATTTCAACAACATTTTGAAATCAACGACAACCGCCCGGTCTTTGGTGATCAAAGCCGGATTCGCGTCGATAGATGTGATTTCCGGAATTTCCAAAACCAGTTGTTGCACTTTTTTCAACGTATCGGCCAGAGGTCCGACGGCTTTGGGTTCTTCCCCGCGCACACCGTTTAAAATCGTGCCGACCTTTGTTTCCCGAATCATCGCATCGAAATCGGCGGCCGGTAAAATCCGCAACGTTGTATCTTTCATCACTTCCGTGTAAATACCGCCCGTTCCGAACACCATAACGCGCCCGAAATTCTTATCCGAGTTCACGCCGATAATGGTTTCCGTTGCTTTGATAATCATTTCCTGAATCAAAACACTGGCACCTTTTAATTGGAATTTCGCGATTGTTGCCGTCAACCCGTCAAACGCTTCGTTGAACTTGGCTTCGTCATCAATGTTCAGATAGATGCCTTTCATTTCCGTTTTATGTAAGGCATCCGGTGCCGACAATTTCAACACCACGGGTGCCGGGAAAATGTTTTTGCAGAACGCCAACGCTTCGGCTTTGTCCACAAAGTTACCCGATTTCGGATAATCAATCCCGTAATGATCCATAATCATATTCACCGTTTTTTGCGGCAGAGAGGCCAATCCTTCGGCTTTGGCGGCGGCAACCGCTTCACGGATGGCGGCCGGAACCTCGCGCGGTTCAACCGTGATTTCCGGCAAGCCGCGGAACGCCATCTGTGTTTTTAACAGACCCAGTAACCGAACGATATCCGTCGGGTATTCATAGTTCAGAATTTTGGCGTCATCCAAAATCGCGCGCCCTTCTTTGACTTTGGCACCACCGACAAAGGCCGCGAAAATGTTTACATTCGGGTATTGCGGCGCAATGCGGGCAATCGCTTCGGCCGTGCCTTTGGCATCCGTTACCATTTGCGGTGTCAACAAAACCAGAATGTTTTTGTATTCGCCCGATTCGCATAGAATTTTCAAAGCCGTTTCATACCGATCCGCCTTGGCATCGCCGATAACATCAATCGGGTTTCCGAAAGCCGATTCCGCGGGCAGGTGTGCTTTTAAAACATCAATGGTTTTATCCGACGGTCGTGCCAGATCCAAGCCGGCCTCTTCACATAAATCGGATGTTAACACACCGACGCCGCCGGCGTTTGTCAAAACGGCCAAAGACCCGTCAAATTCCGTGTGATGTGCGTATTGAAGGATTTCCAACAAACCGAACATATCCCGCGTTGTATACGCTTGAATCGCGCCGGATCGTTGCAAGGCGATTTCCAAAACACGATAATTGGGTGCCAAAGATCCGGTGTGGGACAGACTGGCCGCTTGTGCTTTTTGAGATTTGCCGGGTTCCATAATCACGACGGGTTTTGTTTTGGTGACTTGTTTTAATGCTTTTAAAAACGCCGTGCCATGTTTTAAAGATTCCAGATAAAAGACAAAAGCTTTTGTGTTTTCATCTTGGGCAATGGCCGACAACAGGCTGTCTTCCGCCAAATCGGCTTTATTACCGATTGAAATAAAGTGGGAAAAGCCGATACCTTTTTCACGTGCCCAATCCATAATAGCCGAACAATAGGCACCCGATTGAGAAATAAAAGCGACGTTGCCTTGCGCCGGGAAACCGTCTGCGAAACTGGCGTTCACATGATCGAACGTGGAAATGTGTCCCAAACAATTCGGACCCAACAGGTTAATGCCGGCTTCCATACATTTCCGGGCGATTTCATCTTCCAATTCATGATTGCCGACTTCACCGAATCCGGCCGTAATGATGCTGATATTCTTGGCATGAGCGGCGATCGCGTCGTCAATGACGGGCATTGTAAACCGAGCCGGAACCAAAACAACGACCAAATCAACCGGTTGCGGGATATCTTTGACCGAGGCGTAGCACGGTTTTCCCATGACTTCCTGACCCGCTAATTTCGGGTTGACGCCGAACAGGTTGCCTTTAAAACCGGCATCAATAACATTTTTAAACACAACGGAACCCAGTTTGGACGGATCCGCCGAAACACCGACCACAGCGATTGAGGACGGATTAAAGAATGAAGCAAGACTCATATTTTTTTCCTTTCATGAAGAGGGGTTTATTTGCTCGGGCGGATTATACGAAACGGCGTGCTAAATGTCAACCCGTATTTGTCCCCTTTTACTTTTTTAAAAGAGTGTGGTGAAACAGCTTGACTTTTGGTTTAATTCCTGTTATACCATTTTTATCCACGATGCGGGAGAGTTGGCAGAGTGGTAATGCAGCGGATTGCTAATCCGTCATCCTGTTATAGGGATGCATAGGTTCGAGTCCTATACTCTCCGCCAAAAAAACACCCGGGAAATCGGGTGTTTTTTTACGGAAAGAGTGGCGACGCATCAGAAGAGCGGAAATGATATGGAAAAAGCGTGGGAATAAGGAAGGATAAGAGGGGCCGATGGTGTTAACCCGTATCGGATAGGAGTTATGAATCTGCTTCTTGAATAGATGAGGAGACTTTTCGGATAAAATCATCCAGTTTTCGATAAAGGGATTGTTGCCATTCATCCGGCGGGATTTGAGCAATCCAGGCGGACAATTGTTTCAGATCGGGCAGGAAGCGTTTTTTCTGATCCGGCGTTAATTCGTCCCAGCGTGAAAAAATACCGGGCCAATAAACAGAGACCAAGCGTTGAGCGGTTTTGCGAGGAGTTCCAGCATGGATGATGCGGTCGTGTATCAAAGGAATAATTCGCAAGTAGGAGTCATAGATACGGTTTCTGTTCGCAATCAGTGAGTGGGTATGATGTCTGATTGTATAAACGGTGCGTGGCAGGACGACGGTTTTGGCACCGGCGAAAAGGGCGTGTTGAAAGAACACGTTATCTTCGAAATAGGTGCCGTTTGGAAAATCAATTCCTTTTTCCCGAATAAAAGCGCGGCGGTATATTTGTTTAACCGACGAAACGGGATAGTTAACAAGCGTCCCGAATGACAGATCGTCTACCGAAAAGGTTCGGTTACGGAATTGAAGAACTTCCGAAGGGACACGGCAATAAGCATCGCTCCAGAAACGGGTTGCATTTTCATTTGTTCTTTGCGTATAGATGGTAATCATATCCGGGCGATAGGTGCGAACCATATGCCGCAGGGCGGAGAGGGCATTTTTATCAATCATATCATCGGCATCGATAAACCACAAATAATCTCCTCGCGCGATTTGAATGCCGTTATTACGAGCGGCCGACAAGCCTTGGTTTTCTTGATTAATCACGCGGATACGGTTGTCTTTTTCGGCATAGGAGCGAATGACATTCAAGGAATTATCCGTGCTGCCGTCATTGATAACAATCAATTCAAAATCCCGATCCGTCGAAGCCAGGACAGAGTCCAGCATTTGCGGAACAAAGTGTTCATAATTATAAACCGACAAAATCAGGCTGAACATCGGGGGCTTCAGTTTTTGAAAAAACAAACACATCAGAACCGTTGCGGCGGCCATATAAAGAATCGCTTCACTTGTCAGGCACAGGTATTTTTTATATTTCGGATTCATTGTTCTGTTTATTTTATCACAAGGTGGTTCAGATGGTTATGCCTCACTTAAAAAACGTGCCAATACTTTTTTCAAGCCATGGTCATCAAAATGGACTTCCAGACGGTCGCCTTCTTCCCGGACGACGGTGCCGAACCCGAATGTTTCATGATAAACACGTTTTCCGAGGCGGCGGGATTTCGATCGGGAGGTGCGCGGGGTCAGGCTGTTTACCAAACGGCCGGCTGTCGCGCGTGTTTCAGCGGCGGCAAACGGAGAGTTTGCATAATCATCCGATTGTTTAAAACGGGTGTGATTTTGTTGTTGAGGAAAAGCCGACCGTGGTTGCCAACCTGTCATCAGAGGGGCGACATCTTCCGCCCGAAAGCCGTATCCCGTTTGTCGATCGGTGCAATCTTCGATATGTTCGGCCGGCAGTTCTTCAACGAAGCGGCTGGGCAATGCATTTTGCCACTGACCATACACGAGGCGGTTTGAAACGAACGACACAAATGCTTTTCGGCGTGCCCGGGTCAAGCCGACATACGCCAGGCGGCGTTCTTCCTCCAACCCTTGCTCACCGGATTCATCCAATGCTTTTTGATGCGGAAACAATCCTTCTTCCCAGCCGGGCAGAAAGACGGTATCAAACTCCAGACCTTTGGAGGCATGCAGGGTCATGATGACCAATTGATCACCCGTTGCATTTTCATCGGCATCAGTGACAAGAGCGGCATATTCGATAAAATCGTTAATCGTTTCAAACTCGCTTAACACATTATACAATTCTTTAATATTTTCGATACGGCCTTCGGCGTCGGGAGATTTATCCAAACGCCACATATTGATATAGCCGGATTCTTCCAGAATTTGTTGTGCCAATTCTTTGGGTTCCGACATATTCTGTTTATCACGCCATGTTCGGACAAGGCCGGCGAAAGCGTCCAATGTTTTCCGAACGGAAGGGCGCAGTTCGGCCCAGGCGATGGCGTCAAACAGGCTGACGTGATGTTCTTTGGCGGCCGCGGCGACGGATTGCATAGCACTATCCCCGATCCCGCGCCGGGGTTTATTGACAACACGGGAGAAAGCCAGATCGTCATCCGTGTTCAATGTCAGGCGCAGGTAGGCGACGGCGTCCCGGATTTCTTCACGTTCATAGAACTTGAAGCCGCCTATGATTTTATAAGGAATACCGGCTTTGATGCATTCTTCTTCAAAGGCGCGGGTTTGGGACGAGGTGCGCACAAGAACGGCCATTTGGGACAAAGGTGTTCCATGGCGTTGTTCATCTTCAACACGGGCGATGACGGTTTCGGCTTCTTGTTTTCCGTTCCAAAAGCCTTGGACTTTGACACGATCACCGGAACCGTCCCGTCCGTCCGCGACTTTCAAGGTTTTACCGAGGCGGCCGGCGTTATTGGCGATCAGGGCGGAAGCGGCACCCAGAATATGCGCTGTCGAGCGATAATTGCGTTCCAGGCGGATGACAAGCGCGTCGGGGTAAACATCTTGAAACTTGAGGATATTTTCGACTTCGGCACCGCGCCAGGAATAAATGGATTGATCGTCATCCCCGACGCAACAGATGTTACGGTGTTTTTGGGACAACAAACGAAGCAACAGGTATTGTGCTACGTTGGTATCCTGATACTCATCTACCAAAATATACCGGAATTGTTCCTGATACCGTGCAAGGATATCGGGATGGGTTTTAAACAGATTCAAGGGCAACAGCAGCAAATCGCCGAAATCGACGGCGTTCAGTTCGCGCAGGCGGTTTTGATACAGTTGATAAAAGCCTTTGACACGACCATCGCAATAGCCGGTATCTTCGGCGGGGGTAACGGCGGCAGGTTCCAGGCCGCGATCTTTCCAGCGTTGAATGATATCCAACACGACGGCCGGTGTATATTTTTTAATATCGACACCGTTATCCGACAAAATTTGTTTGACCAAACGTTCTTGGTCATCTGTATTCAAAACAATAAAATGGGGTTGTAATCCGGCTTCGGCGGGCCAGCGGCTTAAAATACGGATACCGATGGAATGAAACGTGCCGAGCCATGTATTCCGGGCGGGCAGACCGATCATTTTTTCGAGGCGTTCTTTCATTTCGCGGCTGGCTTTGTTGGTGAAAGTGACGGCCAGAACTTGCCAGGGTGTAGCGCGGCGGGTGCCGAGAATATAAGCGATACGGGTTGTCAGAACGCGTGTTTTTCCGGTTCCGGCACCGGACAGAACCAGGACGGGGCCTTCGGTTTGTTCAACGGCGCGACGTTGTTCGGGATTGAGATCCGTCAGGAACGGCATATCAGGGAAAGAAGCGGCAGCCGGAGGGGCGGCGGGGGCAACGTCTGTTTCTTCCAAGTCAAAAAAATCGGACATGTGGGACTCGCTTTCATTCAAGAGTTATTCGCGGCAAATAAAACGGATGGCTTCATCGGCGGCGATCAGACCGAACATACCGGTAATGGTGACCAGACTCCCCATCCGGCGGCCGGGATCGCGTCCTTCCGCGGGCGGTTCATCCGAAAAAACGCACGGGAAGGAGAGATCGGCCCCTTTTTGGCGCAGTTTATGTCGGACTTTGGCGGCGAGGGGGCAGACCGTTGTTGTTGCAAGAGGTGCGACGCGAATTCGTTTAAAATCCGTCCGGAGAGCTGCCCCCATGGAAGACACGAACGGAATCCGGTTAATTTGAAGCCACAGAATCAAGTCTGTTTTTGCTGGGATTTGGTCAATGGCATCAATAACGAAATCGGGTTTCGGGGACAAGATATCGGCGGCATTTTCCTCGTTTAAAAAAACGGGGCGGGAAATGACTTCGGTTCCGGAGCAGATATCTTGAATACGACTTGCCAGAATCGCGGTTTTATTTTGACCGACGGTTGAATGAAGGGCGCACAGTTGACGA
Source organism: uncultured Alphaproteobacteria bacterium (assembly GCA_944391735.1). Classification (GTDB taxonomy): domain Bacteria; phylum Pseudomonadota; class Alphaproteobacteria; order CAAHEQ01; family UBA3637; genus CALXZG01. The sequence continues at coordinate 69,055 of CALXUR010000004.1, forward strand.
TTAATATTACTGGGTTCAACCGTGTCGCCGTCAACCAATGTGATATGACCGACGCCGACGCGGGCGAGTGCTTCGGCGGCAAAGGAACCGACGGCGCCACATCCGACAACGGCGACGCGGGCGGCGCGCAGGCGCATTAATCCCCGGACGCCGAAAAGAAGTTGACTGCGTTGAAATTGATCAGACGTCATATAAAAAAAGCTCCAAATTTTGTTGCAGATAATTCACATCCAAGTGTAGTGACCGAACCAATTCGGGAATACGGGCGGGATCCTTTAAACCATCCGGCGCGTCTGTTTCGACCAGCAGGCGGTTATCGGGAATCACGTTAATGACACGACCGTTTGTAACCGAAAAATAGGCATTGAACAGGCGTAGTTTTTGGACAATGACTTCGTCCCCCGAGAAACGGTGAAACAAGGGTTGAACATCCCGATACTGTCCCAGGATTTCGAATAAATCATCCCATGCTTTGACGCAATGGATATGGACTTTGCGGCGATAGCGGGAGGCGATATCGAGACATATTTGAAAAACCCGTTTTTGCAGCGGATAAAACGGACGGGTGGTATCCAACCCGATTTCACCGATCATTGCGTCGGGATAGTCCGTTAAAAAACGTTCCAGGCGTCGGTTCCAATCCGGCGGCAGGGCATCAACGAACCACGGATGAACGCCGGCGCAGACGTGCACGCCGAGGACGCGGCGACCCAGATCAACGATCCGGAGCCAATCATCCGGCGTGGTTGAGTTGACGAAAAAAGTTTTGACCCCCAAATTATGGGCATTCAAAAAAACGTCGTCCGGCATTAAATGACAATGTGCATCGCAGTAAATCATTTATTCTTGTTTCCTATTCAAACGGGCGTAGTATACACTTTTTTATTGCAATTTGGAAGAAATAAAAATAACATAAGCAAAAAAAGGTAGGTTATGCGGTTCAGACTGATTTTTTCAATTGTCGGCTTTATGATTATGCTTTGCGGAATCAGCATGGCGGTTCCGATGGTGGTTGATTTTATAACCGGGCACAGGGAGGCGGGGTATCGGTTTGCCGTTGCGGCCGGTATGAGTGTTGCGGCCGGGTTGTTAATTCGGCTCTTGACGGGATCGGACAATCAGCCGCTTCGGACGAAAGAAATGTTTTTAACGACGACTTTGGTTTGGATGGCTTATGCTTTATTTGCGGCGGTTCCTTTTTTTGTATCCGAATACCACATTTCATGGACGGATTCGGTTTTTGAATCTATGTCGGGTTTAACCACGACGGGGGCGACGGTTTTAAGCGGATTGGATAACATGACGCCGGGGATTTTGTTATGGCGGTCGATGACTCAGTGGATGGGCGGTATCGGCATTGTGATTGTCGCGATTATGATTTTACCGGCCTTGCATGTCGGCGGCATGCAATTTTTTAATACGGAATCATCGGCGCAATCGGAGCGGGACATGCCGACGGTCGCCAAGAACATGCGCGCCATCATGTTATATTTTTTGGGATTATCCGTTGCCTGTGCGATTTGTTTGAAAGCGGCCGGAATGGATATGTTTGATGCGATTAACCACGCGATGACGGCGATTGCGACGGGCGGGTTTTCGACGCATGACGCGTCAGTCGGATATTTCAAAAGTCCGGCGATAGAATGGGTTTTGACTTTTTTTATGGCTGTCGGTGGAATGCCGTTGATTTTAGGATTGTATCTTTTTCGGCGTCAATGGACCCCGATACGGGAGAATATTCAGATTGCTTTTTACCTGAAATTTTTAGTGGGAACGACGGTTTTATTAACGGCCGTGCGTTGGGTATCGGATCGGTTTGAGCCGCAAGAGTTGCTTCAGTATGTGCGGCAGGCGGCATTCAATATTGTATCGGTTGTGACGACAACGGGATATGTGTCGGACAACTATCAATTATGGGGTAGTTTTTCCGTGGCGTTTTTCATGTTTTTGTTGGCGGTGGGGGCGTGTACCGGTTCTACATCGGGCGGCATTAAAATGTTTCGGTTTGCCGTCCTATCGCGCACCGTCGGTGTTCGGTTGCGCAGTTTGATTCAACCGCATGGTGTTTTTGTTCCGCGGTATGGCAGTCAGGTTATCACGGACGATATTTTAATCAGCGTGTTGGTGTTTTTCGGGTTATATTTGGGAACGGCTTTGATTTCAACGCTTGTTTTATCTTTTTGCGGACTTGATTTTGTGACGAGTTTATCAGCGACATTAAGCAGTTTATCTAATGTGGGGCCGGGGCTTGGTCATGTTGTGGGGCCGGATCAGACTTTTGCGGCTCTTCCGGCGGCGGTCAAATGGGTTTTGGTGTTAGCCATGATGATGGGGCGTTTGGAATTTGTATCTGTTTTAGTTTTATTTTTTCCTTTTTTATGGCGGAGGAATGCATGAGTTTTTTTGAGGACGCGGCGGCTTTTATGAAAGAGCGGAAAACCGAGGCGACGTCGGATGACGATGCGCGGGAAGTCCTGATTCGGCGTTTGAAATCGGAATATGAAAATGCGACGGAGCGGGAAATCAGGCGGGCTTTGGATTTGATTTCGGAAAAGGAAGGAACGGTCGTCGATTTTGAAACGGTGTTGAAAAAAATACGTGTTTATCTGGAAGATTGATTAAAAAAGCCTTTTCAAACACAGCGAGATATGTTATAACAATCCTGTTGATTTTTTTAAGACAGTCAAGAGGATGTCATGAAGAAGTTTTTTATCATTATCGGTTTGATCATTTTGGTTGTGGTCGGTGGCGGTGTCACGTTAATGTTGATGTCATTTAATCCGGCGGCGTATCAAAAACAGGTCATTGCGTCGGTCAAGGAATTGACGGGTCGAGATTTATTTGTCGGGGGAACAACTTCCGTTACTTGGAGTCCGATGCCGACGATTGTGATGAAGAACGTTCGTCTGTCGAATATCAGTCAAAGTAGGGAAGACGTGATGTTAACCGCGGAAAGCGTTCGGGCGGAGATTGAGTGGGCGTCTTTATTTAAAACACCGTTGGTTGTCAAGAGCATTGAATTGACGAAGCCGGTTTTATTATTGGAACGCTTGGAAAGCAATCGGGCTAATTTTGCGTTTCCGTTTTTGTTAGATCCGGACAGACAACTGGAGGAGATGGATTTTTTAGCCGGCGGATCGAACAGCACGAAAATAGATTCTGTTTTAATCCGCGACGGCCGGATTCGGTATGTCAACCATATCACGGGGCGGGATATTGAATTGACGCAGGTTGAGGGTGTGTTAGCGGTTGATTCTTTGAGAGGCCCTTTTCGGTTTAAAGGAGAGGGGGCAATCGGTCGTGGTAAGTACTCTTTAAGTATCAACACGGGGATGTTTAAGAGTTCCGTTCCGGTAGATCTGAGTTTTAAAATCGGGGAATCGGACAGCGGGACGGCGATGGATTTTTCGGGACGATTGACGCCGGACAGTTCGGAAATGTGGTTTAGCGGTGTCGGATCTTTTTCCGTTAAAAAGCCGAATGTTTTATTGGAGTCGATGGGGTTGCCGGGAACGGGTGCCGCGGAGGGAAAAACCGCGGTCGGGAATCTATCAATTGAACTCAGTCCCGTATCGGATGTGTTAAAAGATTTTACGGTTCGGTTCGGTGACGATGAAAACGCCGTTGCTTTGACGGGTAGTATTCGGCGCACGGTTCAGGGAAAAGTTCCTGTTTATGACGTAACGGTCGGTATGAACACGTTTAACCCGGCGGAGTGGCGGTCTTATTTGGATCAGGTAAATTGGAGTTGGATTGAAGCCAAGCAGAATTATCCGGATGTTTCTTTCCAAATGAATGCCAAATCGATGCTTTACAACAAAGAAAACATTCAAAATCTGGAAATTGCCGGTCAATACGGATCCGGAATGTTGCGTATTACGAAGGCTTCCGCCGTTTTACCCGGCCGGACGTCCGTGACCGTTACAGGTGCCGCGGGACGACAGGGAACGACGCCGATTTTGAGTTTGGATACGCGGCTTGAGAGTGATTCGGTTAAGACTTTAATCAGTTGGTTGATGCCCGACAACCAATGGGTCAAGGAAACAAAAATGCTTCAAAAAGGCAGTTTCGCGGGTCGTATCAATCTGACGCCCCAGATTATCGGTGCGAACGTGCGTGAATTGAAGTTGGATGCTTCCGTTATGACGGGTAGCATTCAGAGGACTTTGGGGGATAAGCCGGCCTATGACATTAAAGCGGCGGTCAGTAATGTGAATCTGGATGCCTATACCGGATGGCAGGTGCCCGAAACGCCGGTGGACATCCAAGGGATGCCGATGCGGATTAAGGCCGCTTTGGAGCAAGCGGGATGGATGAGCGAAGCCGCCGTTCGTGCCGTGATTGACATTAATGACGGGCAGGTATTCAACGTGCCGGTGTCAACCATACGGGCATCCGGATATTTGGCAAACGGTGTGTTAAAAATTGACACGTTGAACTTGCGAAACATGGCGACGGCGAACATTGTTTTGTCGGGTATTGCCGAAGGGGTCGGTCGGCCGCAGATGAATTTGGCGGGATTGACGGTTAAACTGGAGACGCGTCAACTGCCTTTATTAATGGAGCGAATCAAGTTGACAAGTGCGCTTCCTTTGATACGGGAAGCCCGGGAAGTGACGGCCGAGGCGTCCGTGTCGGGCGGCCGGGACGGATCATGGACGATTGGGTTGCAAGCGGCTTTATCGGAGGCAAACATTCGGATGAGCGGTATGGTTGACGCGGTTGAAACGCAGCCGAATTTCCGAAACTTTAATTTTGATATAGCGCATCCGAATTTCAGAACTTTCATGCAATTAATCAAGCCGGATTTTGCGGCATTGCCGAAATTGGACGGCACATTTAAAGCCAAAGGCGTTTTAACGGGAACGCAGCGTCATTTTGACATTAAGGATGGTCTTTTCGGTGTTGGTATTCAACGGTTGACGGGATCAATGACTTTTGATGACAAGCGTATCCGGTCGATAACGGCCGATGTATCGACGCCATCAATTGATTTGGAGCGTTTTTTACCGGAAACGGCTTTCATCTATACGCCGGCGGGAGGATTCGGAAAAGGCGAGTTTGATTTGGCGGCTTTGGATAAATGGCAATGGAATGTTCGTCTGCACGCCGGACAGATGGTCTATCGGGATTTGGATATTCGTCAGGCGGAAGTTGATGTGCAATTGGCAGACAAGGCGTTGCGGCTTGTTAATTTAAGTGGTATCAACGGCACGCGGGAAGATGCGCCGGTGAAAATCAGCGGGGCTTTTGATTGGAACACGACGCCGACGTTAACTGCGGCATTTGATATTCAAAATGTGCCGCTCCGGCCGGATTTTATGGTTCTTCAGGATGTTGCTTTCGGTGGCGGCATGTTATCGGCGACAGGTGAATTAAAGGCGCGGGGAAGTTCTCCGGCATCATTAATCAGCCAGTTAAGCGGGGAAGGAACACTATCGGTTCAAGGCGGTCAGATCATCGGCATTGATATTGAGCAAATGATTCCGTTGGTAACGCGAGCGGTTCAACGGAATGAAGCACCTGCCGTATTTGAACCTCAATTCAAGCGGGTTTTGACAAGCGGCAAGACGGCTTTAAAAGACATCAAGGGCGGGTTTGTTGCGGCCGACGGGGTTATTCGGATGATGGATTTGACTTTGGATACGGCAAACACTGTGGCCAATCCGACGCAGATCATTTGGGACATGCCGCGTCGGAGTTTGGATATTTCCATTCCGGTGACGTTACGGCCTTTATCCGATTTCCCGCCGTTTGTGTTAGGTATTTCCGTTCATGACAATCAAAGTACCTATACGCCGAGTTTTGCCGATTTATCGGCCGCCGTGGCCAATCGTGTCCAAACCGCCGTTACGCATCAGATTCAAGAACAAAAGGCCGTGGCTTTGAAGGCCGCCGCCGAGAAGCGGGAGGACAGATTGCGTGAAGCGAAACAGTTGGCCGGAGACGCGCGGGCGGCCGTTGCCGAAATGGACGTTGCTTTGGCATCGTATCCGTCCGAAAAAGCGGATTTGATTTTGCAATCGGCACGGGATGCGTTGGCGTTGGTCAATCAGGCGTCTGTGCGGGAGGAGCCGACGGATGCCCAATTGATTCAAATGATTGAGCAATCGCGTCTGGTTTTATTAAAAGCCGATGAGTTCCGGCATGTTTTATCGCGGGACACGTTATTTGACACGCAAAAACAAATGGATGTGTATCGGACGCGCGGCGCGGATATGACGCGGCAGCTGACCGAATGGGCGGCGGCGCACCCGGATATTTTGATTTTGGGACGATTGGTGGAGAACGCAGCGCAAAATCGGGATTTGATTGAACGAGCGAATGCGGCTTTGCCTCAATTGAAAAATCGGGATCAAATCAGTCAGACCATTGCCGTTGCGGCAGAGGCTTTTGAAAAAATCGAAAAAGCCTATGAGCATGCGAAACGGTTTGATTTAGCGGCATTGGCCACACCGACGACAGAAGAAGTGAGTGAGCCGGCAGCGGTTGAAGAGGAGGCGGCTTCGGAACCGTATCGATCCGGATATTCGTCACGTGGTATTAAAGGGACGATCGGTCGCGCCGAATAAAATCGGGTTGAATCGGGTGTTGTGAAAAAGGAAGAGATAACACCAATCAAAAAACCGTTTCGGATGCAGCCGAAACGGTTTTAAAAAAGTGTCATCAATTAGAAATAATACCGCAGACCCAATGAGAATTCGTTCGCTTTCATAGACGCTTTAATTTTATCGCCGTCAAATTTCTTGTTAATTCGACCGTAATCCATGAAGCGGTATCCCAGATCAACACTTAAACAACAGGAAAAGCGATAAGCGACACCGACACCGACCTGCCAGGCGAAAGCTTCATCCGACAATTTTCCGCGGCCTGTTTCGCCCGCGTCTGTCCAAGACATTTTTCCTTTCAGATGACTCAGGCCGATACCGGCACCGACATACGGCACGAAATGGGTGGGTGTTTTAAAATCGTAATAAGCATTCAACATAACGGCTTGGCTTTCCAGAGACACTTTTTCGCGTGCCAGCAGGGCACCGGCGGCGTCATAGGCGTGGGCGGAGTGTTCCGGCTTATCATTCCACAGCAATTCGATTTCCGTTCTGAATGCACCCAAAGGTGCTTTTGTCCCGATACCGAGAGCCGCGCGGACACCGGCTACGTCGTCATCCAGTTTCACTTTGACATCACTGTCCGATAATTTTGTTGATGATGTCGGATTCACATAGGTTGTTTTTAATGCGACGTAAGGACTGACGCCGGCCTATGCCGACAGGGTAAACATCAGGATGCCCGCGCCTGTCAATAATACTTTTTTCATATTTTTCTCCTTTGTTGACCGGAAGCCCGCCCTCCGGATTCTGACTCAGGATAGCACAAAAAAGAGAAAAATAACATGAAAAAGTATAGGTAAGATGGTTTTATACAGAGGCGGAAGAAAGGAATTGATTAAAAGTCCGAATGTTATACGATTAGAAGTTGAACAGATTCGGTTCTGTTATCCGGATATTTGGTTTTTCATGGTAAAAGCGGCCGTCCAGGAGTGCCGGCGGCCGTCGACCACCGTATTCGCTATGTTGTTTAAACCAAAAGGGAACACCCGACGCAGCGCACCAATCCCGGATATCACGCACCCAATCCGGATTCAAGGGGTGGGCGCGGGGACCGCTTTCACCACCCGTGATTACCCAAGAAATGCCGTTTAAATCCAAGGGAGCCAGTCGTTCAAGGAGAGGTTCCAAGGATAAGATTCGGTATCGCGCCGGCACCTGCTTTAAATCATCCAACCGGTTTCGAACCGCGTTTGATTCGATAGTAACGCCGATCATCAAATTATCCGGCCAAGGCAGATCGTGTGCCAATGAAGCCAGGCGTGACGATCGTTTGGTCAGGATTTGAAAAACATGTTGCGGGCATTGTTCGATCACGTGAAAAATACGTTTCACATAAGACAACGGAATATCCGGATGGAAGACGTCGCTCATTGAATTCACAAAAACGGAGCGGGGGCGACGCCATTTAAAAGGCAAGTCCAGCCGAGAAGGAACGGTGCGCGGACGGAATCCGTCGGCATATAGTTTCACGCCCTGTTGTTGAAGTTTCAGAGCGATTGCACGCGCATAGCAATGATCACAACCGGCCGATGCGTGTGTGCAGCCGATAATCGGATTCCATGTTTCAAACGTTCTGTCCGGTGTCATGTTATCTTTTCCTATGGGGAAACAGTTTATCGTGTTTTCGGCTTAATTTCAATAAAAAAGAACGAAACAGGAACAAGAGGGTGTGTTGAACGGAAAGCTTTTTTGTTTTGTCTGTTTGGGTTGACTTTTCAGAGGGAACAAGGTATATCAAATAGAGAAAGAGCCTTAAAGGGGTATTTATGGGATTTGCATTACAGCGAGACGGTCGTCAAATGACTGTATCCATTTCGGGGGATTTTATCCGGTATCAAGCGGCCGGAGAAGCCGCCCGATTGGTTCGCCATATTCAGAAAGCTTCACCCGCGATTTTAATTTTGGAGGATAAGGGAATCGGCCGATGGGATTCTTCCCTGTTAGTTGTTTTATATCAGATTGTCCGTGCGGCGCGGGTGGCCGGAATCACTATTCGGAAGCAAACGTTACCCGACGGGTTACAGCGTTTGATTGATTTGGCTTTCTCCGTGGACAGAAAGCCTTCCCGAACAAATCGGGTAAGATCCGGTTTTATTATCCGCGTCGGCGAAGCGGGTATTCGCGTGGCGGCAAGTATCCGGCGGGGGATTGATTTTTGTCGTCAGACGATCATATCCGTCGGGCGATGGGTGCGCGGCAAAGCCGTGATGCGTCGGGTGGATTTTTGGTTTGCGTTGGATGATTGCGCGCCGAAAGCGGTCGGCATTGTATCGTTAATCAGTTTTATGGTCGGGTTAATTTTGGCTTTTGTCGGAGCGGTTCAGTTAAAATCTTTCGGGGCACAGATTTATGTTGCCAGTTTGGTGACGATCGGTATGACGCGCATTATGGGTGCGATTATGGTGGGAATTATTATGGCGGGTCGCACGGGGGCTTCGTATGCCGCCACGATCGGCACCATGCAAGTGAATGAGGAGTTGGACGCCCTTCAGACCATGGGAATTTCACGAACCGATTTTTTGGTCTTACCGCGTTTATTCGCCCTTGTTTTAGCGATGCCTTTTTTGGCGTTGCTTGCCGATATCATGGGGATGGTCGGTGGGGCGGCCGTCGGTGTTTTTATGTTGGGTATTTCTCCGTCCGAATACATACATTATTCGATGGAGGCTTTTAACCTGACAAACTTTTTTGTCGGCGTGTTTCATGGTCTTGTTTTTGGTTTTGTCATTGCTTTGTGCGGTTGTTATTTCGGCATTCACAGCGGTCGTAATGCCGACAGTGTCGGTGTTGCGACGACGCGGGCGGTTGTTTATGCGATTGTGTGGATGATTGTGATGACGGGAATCATCACGTTGGTTTGTGAGGTGTTGGGCATATGACGAAACCGGTGATGATTGATGTGACGGATGTAACGATTGCCTATGGTGATTTTGTGTTATTAAAGGACGTATCGTTCCAGGTGCGGCGGGGAGATATTTTTATCATTATGGGGGGCTCCGGTTGTGGCAAAAGCAGTTTATTGCGTGTTTTGACGGGATTGACGCCGGCGGCGAAGGGGCATGCCGTTGTTGACGGAACGGACATGGTTTCCGCCGATTCGGCAGCGAAGGATGCGGTGATGCGCCGGTGTGGGATTTTATACCAGAGCGGGGCGTTATTCAGTTCGATGACTGTTGCCGAGAACATTGCGTTACCGTTGCGGCAATACACCGGTTATTCCGACAAAATGATTGAGGAGTTGGTCGCTTTAAAATTAGCGTTGGTCGGGTTAGCCGGGTTTCAGGATTTCTACCCGTCCGAATTAAGCGGCGGCATGAAGAAGCGGGCAGGGCTTGCCCGAGCGTTGGCGTTAGATCCGGACATTGTTTATTTTGACGAACCGTCAGCCGGGTTGGATCCGATCAGTTCTAAATTATTGGATGATTTGATTTTGGATATCAATCAGAGTTTAGGGACGACCATTGTTGTTGTGACCCACGAGTTATCGTCTATTTTTGCCATTGGCACCAATTCCGTTTTTCTGGATGGGAGCAAGCACGGTGTCGGTGCGCATGGCAAGCCGGCCGATTTATTGAAAAATCCGCCGAACAAAACCGTTTATGAATTTTTAACCAGAGGAAAAGAGTATGCCCAAAGAACCAAATAAGAAAGCGATCGGTCTTTTTTTAATAGCCGGATTTATCCTATTCACCCTGATTATCGGGCACGTTATCATCGGACGGTTATTCAGCAATGACAAAAACATTGCCGTCATGTATTTTGATGAATCCGTTAAAGGGTTGAATGTGGGATCGTCCGTTGTTTTCAACGGTGTTGAAATCGGGAAAGTGACCAAGATTGAACTGATCGGAGACCCGCAGAATATGACGTTCAGTGTTCCCGTTTATGCCCGTTTAACGCCCATGCGTGAAACGGGGGGAATTGCCGATCAGATTTGGCGGCGCAAAAGCATGTTGGATTTAATGATTGAGAAAGGGTTGCGCGCCCGTCTTTTGACACAAAGTTACCTGACCGGGCAATTGATGATTGAATTAAGCATGTTGCCCAACACGCCGGTCAATTTAAAAAACGCCGATCGGGACAATCGGCGCAACATTCCGGAGATTCCGACCATCTTATCGCCTTCCGGTGAATTATCCAAAGGGTTACAGGATTTACCCATTCGTCGATCCATGGAAAAGATGGAGCGGATTTTGGATTCTCTTCAAAAACAGTTACCGGTTATTTTGCCGGCGTTAGCGTCGGCGGCGCAAAACCTGGCGGCGGTTACTTCAAAGATAGCCCCGCAATCCGACGACATTGTCAACAATTTAAACAAAGCGTTGTATGACATTTCCGATGCCGCGCGCAGTCTGCGTAATTTTGCGGATTACATTGAGCGTCATCCCGAGGCTTTGTTAAAAGGAAAGAAAGGAAATTAAGATGAAAAAGTGGATTGCCGTTTGTTTTTTATTCGGGTTAAGTGCTTGTTTCGGCGGTGTTTCGGCTCCTTCCCGTTTTTATACGCTTTCTCCCGTTATTCAAGAGCCCGTGTCAGAAAAAGTGACGGCTTCGGTCGGGATTGACAGGGTTCAGGTGGCGCGGTATTTAGATCGTCCGCAAATTATCACGCAGACACTCGGATCTCTGGAAATCAGTTTATCCGAGACCAATCGGTGGATTGAGCCGTTATCGAATTTGGTTCAACGGATTTTATCCGAGGATTTAGCGAACGCGTTACCGAATGCACCGGTTAAAATGAAGACGCAGGGGCGCGAGGATTTTTCTTATGTTCTATCGGTAGACATTATCAAAATGGATACGGTTTTCGGAGAGAAGGCGTCATTGGAGGCTTGGTTTTTGATTCAGGATCGATCGGGAAAGGTGATTGCCCGCAAAAAAGCGAGCGAAGTTGTTCCGGTCGGTACCTCTTTTGATGATATGGCCAAGGCGCAAAGCGATTTAATCGGTCGGTTGGCTGTGCAAATTGCCCGGGAGATTGTTCGTTTATCGGCAGGCGGATAAGGGAAGATTCGGGATTCAACATAAATGAAAACACCGCCGGATAATCGGCGGTGTTTTTACTTCTTCCTGTGGTTAAAAGTCAAAACGGAGTGTAACGATTCCGGCGTGGTTTACATTGACGGAATATTTGGATATCGGTCAGGATTACGGGACAACGATCAGTCCTCGCTATCAACCGCCGTTTAAGTTGAATGGCAAGGTGAATAAGGTTACGGTTGACACAAAGCCGACGTTATAAAAAAGAGGAGCCTGTGGGCTCTTCTTTCAAATAAGAAGATTTTTAAGCAATCCACTGATCGTTTTTCAAGTCAACACAGCCGTTTTTTTTCAAGGAGACGCCTTCATCTTGAAGCAGATGTTTTTGGTCGATCCATCCGGGAACCAGACGGCCGTTATGCGCGACGATCCTATGGCAGGGATAGTCACCGTAATATTGAGAGAAGCGTAAAACACGGCCGACAAGGCGGGCATTTTTCGGCCGACCGATCAGGCGGGCGATTTGGCCGTAAGTGGCTACTTTTCCGGCCGGAACTTCCTCGACAACGGATAAAATTTCGTAAATCAAATTTTCGTTCAATATCTGTTTCATGAAATGAAAATATTTTTTTATTACCACGAAATCATGTTTCGGAGCGAAAGTTCACGATTGTTATCGGTTTGATTGATTTTTGAGTAATGCTTTTTGGAGCAGAGAGGCATCCATTGATAAAATTTGTTTCGTTCTGTGTTCTACCAAGGATTCAATCGGGCGATTTTTCACCTGTGTTTTTAAAGATTGGTAATCCTCCGGAGACAACCGGTTGTTATTTATTTCTTTATCTCCGATCAGACTGTGGGCTAAATCATCTATTTTTTGGGATACGGTCGGATTGGTCTTTTCTAATAGTGTCGCTGTGGCTATCAAAGTTTTGATTCCTTCATTGCGGGCCTTTTGTAAAAAAGAATTTTGACGACAAGACTGCCGTGTCAAGGCTATTATGTCATTTTCATTTAAAACAGAATGTCCCTTTTCGTCATGTTGTGTCAAAATATCATTGACGACAGCATTTACAAGATGTTCCAAGCGTTGCATTTTGGTTGCGAAGGGTTTGTCCAAAAAGGCGTTTTCAACCGTTCCATCTGCATTTTGATAATTTGTTTTGGGTTGATAAGGATCCAAAACATCAACATGGGAGATTAAACGAGCGGCCGCCTGAGCCTCCATTAGCAAATCTTTTTGCGCCCTTGAAACAACATCCAACCCGACCAATAACATACCGGAGGTAGGAAGTCCTTTAGGAACAGGTTGTTTTTGATCAAGGTATTTTTTCTTTGCCGCCAAACGAACGGGAGGGAAAATACCGGCCGCTTGTTCTTTAATCCAGTTTTTTTTATCTTCTGCGGATTCCCGACCCATTATCTTATCTGAAATTTTTTGTGAGGTTTCTTCTGTCGGGTGAGCGTCATAAATGGCAAGCATATCTGCAAAAATTTCTTTTACTTCATCTGACATCTCATAAAAGGAGGCAATTAAGGACATTGTCGGTTTTTGCAAGTTTTCAAAGGTTACTTTGTTCTCGACAGATAAAATTTTCATGATTGAGTACGTCCTCCTTAAAACAGGTTGGAATGATTTATTATATAACAAATCAACAATTCAGTCAAGAGTCAAGGAACCTTCAGCGTTTTTGTCATAGGTTAATCGATATAAAAAAACGCCCTTTCAGGCGTTTTTTGAACGATGGTTGGGGTAGCTGGATTGCTCGGCTCCGCCTCGTCCTCATTGTATTCGGACTGTCCTTCGGACATCCGCTCCGGCAAAAGCCTCCGCGACCGAACCAACCATTCGTTGGTTCTCATCTCCTAACCCCAACAAAAAACCGCCCCTCGGGCGGTCTTTTTATTTGGTTGGAGAGGTCTGGTAATACACGGACTTCAGTCTAAATTGTTTTGCGGTATACGTTCCTTTAAAATACGCTTCAACTCTTCTTTATCTTTATCGGATATTGCTGACAACGTAATATAAAAAGGGAAAAAACCTGCAGCAGAATTTATTTTTTGCAAAAAAGTTAGTTTATATTTAGAAACATCTTTAATATCAAGTAGCCAACAGCTTTTTGTACCGTGAATACTGAATACTCTGACATCGACAATATCCATCCATGGTAATTTTTCAAAATTATCAATTTGTATATAGGTCGGTGTAATTTCTATATATGCCTTCCCTCTGAACAATTTTAAGCTGCCCTTTATAAAGCACAGACCAAAGAAAATTATACCTGCATAACCAACTAATTTATAAAAAGGATCTGTCCCTTTAATCATAAAATAACCTGTAACGCAAAAAACAACACAAGCAAACAGTAAAAGTAAAATCTTAAACTTTTTCTCATAAAACTTGTAATATCCAGTATCCATAATTATCTCCTTTTTGATAGATTCAAAAAAATATTGATATTATAAGAACATCAAAAAAATATGCAAGTGATATTTCTGAGGTAAATTTTAGGCATCCCAAGACAGAAGCATTGTAAAATAAGGATTTTTTGAAATGTGAGTCCGTGTAGGGCTGAAAAATAGACCTTTTGATAAACGTTGTGCACGGACCAGATTAAATGCTTGTAAAATAAAGAAAAAGTCGCTATTTCTAACGACTTATCTGTTTTGGCTGGAGAGGTCTGGTAATACACGGACTTGTTTTACCAGAAATAACACAGCAGACCATTAAAATAATAATCGCTCCATTACACTTTTCCATACATGCAATTCTTCCTCATCTGTACAATTTACATATCCATTTTTATCAACAAATTCTGCAAATAATTCATGATGTACTAGCATACTAGCAGAAGAAATAATATTTGGATCCATCCCGATTTTATAACAATTTAATTTTAACGCTCCAATTTCTCTTTTGGCATCTGTCAAACACAACCTCCTGCCCCTAGGGCAAGAAGTTAAAGAGAGTGAATACATTTTAAGCCCATCCTTGACGAGAGATAAAACGCCGAAGCGTTGTGCGTCCAACACCCATAACTTTAGCAATTTGCGCTTTTGAAACACCTTTTTCTAATAAATCTTTGACACGTTTTGAATTCTTTGACAGTTTTAATTTCTTACTTGTTGCAGCGAATGGACGGCCCAGTTTTTTACCACTGGCTTTTATGTTTGCCAAAGATGATTTTGTCCGTTGTGATATTAAACT
>CALXUR010000005.1 GCA_944391735.1 uncultured Alphaproteobacteria bacterium
ACTTCTTCCCAGTCCAAGCCTTGACCGGCACATTCGGCCTCTAATGTTGAAAGCCCGATATCCATTCGGATTTGACAAGCCTGAGCTTCTTTGACCGGGTCAACCCAGCCGCGACCCGGACCGATCCACTTACACCTTGTGTAAGCGTAACGGTTCTCGTAAAAGTCCGGTGCATCAACCAAGCCTTTATTGACTGCTTCTTCGAGCCAAAGTTCATAAACCGGCGTGGCCCAGTAAGTGGAAAGCCATTGCCGGCGGCCATTAAAGTATCGCCAGGCCTCGAGCAATGCCGACCGGGCAGACGAGTAATTGGTCTTTGAAAAGTCTTTCAAGAGCAATTCATAAGGAATGTTAAGGCCGGTTCCGATATGCCTGAGCAAGTTTTCAACGAAAGCTCCATAAGCCGAGTTCGGTCGTGATGGTGTGAATGGCGCGACTTTATCACCAGGAAAAACAGGGATGATAGAGCCACCTTCAAGTTTAACCTGCCAATCCTTTTTCGCAGACAGGTAATCATCACTTGAGCCGCCGAAGAGTTCGTTCAGGCTTTCGCCATCCATCGGAGTTTCAATAAATGCGGCTATCATTGCGTTGACGATCGCGGCCTGAAGCTCGGATCGTTCGTAATGGTCCAACATTTTGAACATCGGCATTATGGAACTGAGGACAGGCTTTCCACGAGATTGGCCGATACGGCTGATGTCGTGAACGTGTAAAACTCGTCTCCGGCCAAATGAAGTAAATGCCGGAATACGCTCCCAAGACGCAGTTCCTGTCCAAAAGTCGCCCGGGTGGTCTTTTTGAATATAGTAGGCTATCGGTGCACCATATTTATCTATTTCAATACCACCGCGGAGGGTTTTGCTATCGGCTTTCCCGTTTGGATTAGAGAGCCGGTCCGGTTCTACCAACTGAATTGCAGTAGAAAACTTCCGGTCTTTCAGCCATAGCGGAATAGCCAAAGCCTCGCCGTTGATCAGGCAAGACTTGAAAACTTGTGTCGTCAGGCCATGGAAAGTTAAGGATTTGGCCGCATCACATTCAAAAGTTTCGGACCATGATCGCCATAAACTTTCAACATGTGCCTGCCATTCTTCTTCCCATTCCTTGGTTTTGCCCAGTAGCCGATAGTCCGGCTTGGCCGATAAACGAAACCCGGTCCCGACAATGTTATCGGACAGGGTCTGCATGGCACCGGCGGCAATTCCATGATTTCGCGTTAAATCACGTGACCGGGCAACAATCGTGTCCAATTCCGGCAACAAATCGCTGTCGGCAGAACCGCGGCCCGGAAGCCAAGAGGCAATTTCTCGCAAAGTTTGCGAAGCTGCTTTGTGTGATGTGTCTGTCATTTTTTTATTTTCCATAAAAAAATACCCCGATTTTTATCGGAGTATTGTTGTTTAAATCTTATATTTTCGATTGTGGTGGAGCATCATCTGGCCGTAGCTTGCGATATTCATCCACAATCATTTGCTTGTTATCACGAAAAAAATCCCTAATGTTATACCGATATTTTTTGATATCTCTTGGCATATCATCCATGGGTTCTCCTGTTTCTAAACTGAAACGGCATGTTTGTTTATCTGGAGTAGAAACCAAAAAATGAGGAATTTCATGTTCTCTGGGAAATATGTAAACTTTTAGATTAGGATTAATTTTGCCAACAAGAGCTTCTGTAAGTAGCCTTTTGCCATTCTCTAATTTTTTTCCCTTCATACAGTCTTGGTTTAATTTTAAACTTAGTTCTTCAAATATATTTTCCATATAAAGTCCTTTTTTATTGTAAACATACCGTATATATAGGTATGTAATCGATACTATTCAAGTTTAAAAACTCACTTTCAAAATCCGTCTGCGACCGATAGGACTACCTTTGGCTGCTGCGATTTGTGCTTTGAGTGAACTGATATAGCTTTCAAGGGCTGTCCGGCTCGCTTGGTTGTAAGTCGTTGAGCCAAAACTTCCAACGCTGACCGAGACTTCCTTTTCGCCGATCATCAATTTATGGTAGGCTTCCTCGGCCTCAGCCAGTCTTGTTTTTAGAATTTCTACGTTTATAGCCATGGGTCATTTACCTTTGTTGGTTGGATTTGAATAAATTTCGGTTGCTTTTTAACTTTTATCTTTTGGTTCGGTTCCTTTGGAATAGCCGCTTCCAGTTCCTGCCAGCCGCGCTCGGATATCCGGTCAAGACCATAAATTGCCGCACCGGCACGCGCATAAACTCGGCAGTCCAAGGCTTCGTTTCGCCGGGTCGGGTCTTTTTCCCAAACTGACTTCGGATAACCGTTGGTCACTTTAACGATTTGCCGTTCAGCCGTCAGCTGTTTGAAATACTCCTCAGCATATGCCGGGAAGTGACAGCGGCCGAACTGTGAGGCATCTTCGCCGACACGTTCCATCTTCAGCCACCGGTAAAGCTCGGTCTTAATCACCGGACCGGACACGTTCCACACCTTCAGGCCTTTCTTTTTCGTATCAGCCTTTGAAGTGGACAGGATCATCGCGGTATCGCGGCTTTGACCTTTAATGGCGACAACGGTTCGCGGCGCATTGGCCCTTGCACCGTTACCACCCCAAACGGCTTGGTTAAACTGGCGCACAAAGCTGTAAACGTCTTGCGTGGCATAACCGGAGTCAACGCACATCACCCGGATCGGCATTGTGATCCCGCTTTCGTGTGGATAGTCCTTATTGACCACATCGGCGAGTTTGGCCCAAACCTCCGGCTTGGCTGTGTCGCCGTCTAATACGTAATAGTCAACAGACCAACTTTGCTTTTGCCGGCCCCAAGCGACCACTTCGCATTCGATACGGTTCTTTTGAATGTCCACGCCGGCGGTCAGAAATAAACCATCGCGCGGCACAACACCCATCGGATAATTTTCCCGAGTTTCGTAGAGCCGTTGCCATTCCGGAGCCTCGCTTTCTTGCTCGTAGGTTTCGCCTAAAATCGTATTCCGGAAACCTTGCATCAGTGTGGCATCTTTCTTAGCTTTTTCGTAAACCTGTACGCATTCAGCCCAAGACAGCCACCCGACCGGGGAATAAAGCGAGGATAGATGAAATCCTGCGGTCAGACCGTCAATAGATTCCGATGTTGCCTCCCAGTGGCCGGCTTCAAGCATCTGCGTTTTATAATGTTCCGCTATCAGCTTGTGGCAGTGCTCGCATTCATAAAAGACTATGCCGTTTTCCTGCGGCCGGATTTGTTCCCATTTAAGGGTCTGAAAACCGCCACAGAACGGGCAAGGAAGTTTATAAAATCTTTGGTCCGAGTGCGAAAACTCGCGTTCAATGGCCGAAACTCCTTTTATTGTCGGCGTTGAAACCAAGAATATCTTTTTCTTGGTGCTGAACGTCGCTGTTCTTCGCTCTGCCAGCAGGATTGGATCACCTTCGCCCTCGATATCTGCCGGATAACCGTCAATTTCATCCATAAATAGGTATCGGGCCGGCATGGAACGCAAGCCAACGGCCGAGTTCGCACCGGTCATCACCAACACGCCGCCTTGAAAATCCTTTGACAGCATCGTGTTGCCTTTATCGCGTGACCGGGCAGAACTGACTAAGTTTTTAAGAGTTGGACAGTCCTCAATCAGCGGATCAATACGCTGGCGCGAGTTACGCTTGGCCATTTCCACAGTCGGCGAGATAGCCATTATCGGTCCGGGTGCCTTATGAATGATATAGCCAATCCAGTTATTGCCGCATTCGGTGCCGCCGATCTGTGCGCCTTTCATAAAGACGACTTTTTGAATTGGCGACCTTGGCGACAAGCAGTCCATAATCTCTTTCAGGTAGGGCGTGCGTTTGGTTCGCCACCGTCCGGGTTCTGCGGCTGACTTTGATGATAATGTCCGGTACGCATCAGCCCAGTCCGACACCGACATATAGCTGTCCGGTTCTAAGCCCCGGAATATCTCTGATGCAATAAAACCCTGCAAATCAAAGGTTTCGATTGAGGAGTTCTTCGCTGTTTGAAAGGAGTTCACTGATATATTTCTCCAAAATCAATGTTGTTGTGTGTTCATCCGTATTCAGCTCGGAAGCAATAATTGCACCGTAGCGCACCGGAAAGCTCAACATCAAATCTCTGATGGATCGGCCCAATGTGTATGCGTACTGTGCGGCTTTCTTTTTATCTACGACTTCGCCATTCAAAACCCGAAGTTTTGCCTTGGCGATCATGGCCCGGTAATAAATATCGGCCGTTTTGGCCTGTTGAAAGGTTCCCATGTTATTGGGTCGGCTTTCAATCTGAGATTCAAATATCGGGTCGGGTTTACGCTGTTTTGACTGGTCGGTATTGATGAACCAGTCCCGATTGGCTTCCTCCACGTCTATTTTGCCATCAGGCTCGGTATGAATGCGGCCGGACTTGATTGCGTTCTGAACTGCGCTTAAATTTACGCCCCTAAGTCGCGCATATTCCCGCATTGATACTTTATTTGCCATATTTCTTCACTTTCTTGCATTATTTACTGGATATAATTTTATTTCCAAGCATGTATTGTGTTGTGTTAACCAGATAGAAAGGATAAAAACATGACAACACAAAAGAAAAAAACAGTAGCTAAGACTACAACTAAAAAATCAACCTCCAGTATCACTGATAAAGAGTTAGGTAATATCCTGACCGAAACCCTGGCCAAGGTAGCCGAGCCGGAGCCAACTGCCACACAGCCACAACCGGTTAAGATTGACGGTCGCGATAAAACAGCCTTTATGGTTGTTATGCTCAGCCGTCCGGAAGGAGCTACCTTAAAAGAGATGGCTGAAGCCCTCGGGTGGAAAGAAAACTCGATCCGCGGTGCGATGTCACTTTACGCCAAAAAGACTAAGTCAACCATCGCCTCCGAAAAGAAAGACGGGGTTCGGACTTATTACCTTAAGGCCAACGCATAGCGACTGGGATTTTACAAAAAAAACTAGGATTTTTCAAAAAATCCCAGTTTTTTTTATTTCAAATTATTCGACGTTAAACCATTCCATGCAGGTAGCAAGTAAGTGGTCGTAATTGCCCGAGGTCGCTTCAGCCTGAAAGGCTTCGCATTCTTCTTGGCTTAGTCCGGCCCGGCGCATAGCCCGTAAACATATACCCAATATATAAAATGCGTTACCGTCTTTACCGGTCAGCTGGACCGTAATATCAGGATATTTTGGCATGCTGTTCCTCCATTTTTTTAAGTTCGTTAAATACGTCAAGGCGGCGGTTAACAGCCTCTTGTGCAACAAAGACCGTTGCACCGCCGTCTTTTAGAGCCACAAAGCAAACCAAGAGGTCGATGTTTTCTTTTGCCAGTGCATCATGGACCTCGTTGAACGTGTGGCTCAGTTCCTCGAGCCGTTTATCTGCCACTTGGCAGTATTTCTTTTTCTTCGGCTGAGGTTGCGGTTGGTACCCATAGTAATTATTTCCAACAGCGATCAACATGGTATCAACCGCACAATTATGTTTGTTAATGGTTCCTGCGGCCTCTTTAATTTTGGCCATCAAATCTTCCGGTACTTCTTTATACATTTTAATCCCTCCAAATTGGTAATATGTCACCGCTGTCCAGGTCTGAACTGTAACCCAGAAGCTTTTTCATTTCGTCTTGCGAATGCAGGCTTACTCCGCCGATGCACTTTATCGTTACGCCATAGGTCTTACAGAGTTTGGTTAAATCCTTGGCGAAGTTCTCATAAGCGCGAGGCTTTACGTCCGGGAATGCTTTCGGGTCCACATAGTAGCGGAACTCTTTAATCAGGCGGATTGTGCTCATTTGCCTTTTAAATACCGAGGCGAATGTCTCGAGGTTAGTGCTGAGTTCTTCGGCGAACTCGTCAGCGATGTGACGACCCCAGCGACTATCCATCAGGCCCAAGGTCTGTTGCGGGGTTAAGCCCTTGGATTGGATGATCTCGGCGGCCTTATCCCAAAATGCCTGCATTTCCTGTTTATGTTCTATATGGTTGCTGGCGGTTCCCCAAAATCCCCAGGTTTTGTTTTGTGTCTTTAAAATCTCAGTCATTGTTTTTCCTTTCTAGTTAATGCTGATTTCAAATCTTTGGCTTTCGTTTTCCGGCTTTGTTTTTAAGACCCCGTTGCGTTCCAAGACCTTGGCGATTTCGTCCCGGTCGCCAGACCAGGCAAGGTAACATCCACCGGTCTTGTTTAATTCCTCGGTATCTTGCCTGTGGTAAAAGACCACCTTTTTGGCATCCATCGGTACCGCGGCCCAAGCGCAGGATTGACAGCACCAAAAGTTTTGTCTTGCAAAATATCCGAGCTTGCGGAGCTCTTTAAATGCTTGGTTCAGGTTTGCTTTCTTGTTCATCATGGCGACCTCCTTATTTAACCTCTATGCCTAAGTATCTGCAGTAGCTTGAGCCTGACGGGTCAGCGTAAAGTGTCGGCTGACCGTCTGCTGTAATCTCAACCACCTGGCGGTATTCGTGCTCATCGCAGTAGCCGCCTTTGCCTTTTAAGAAGCCGTAGTCGTTTAAAGGGGTGCGGCATACTCTTTTATGTTCGGCCGGTGTCAGGTTAATGGTTTCAACCACCGCCACGGTTTCAAGTCTGTCGCTGTTGGCTCTGGTTATGCTCTTTACTTCGTCGAGGTCGCTTGGCTTGCGGACCATGTAAGTTTTAACTGTTTTCATTTTAATTTCCTTTCGCTGTTGTATCTTACAAGTCAATGAACGCTCTTTTTTGAAGAATTATCCAGTTAATTCTGCATTATAAGTGCTTGTTTCTGCATTATTTTTTGATATTTCGCCACTTTCTAGCAGAACAGCCTTTTTACCGGTCCAATCTTCCCATCTTTTTACGATAACATCGCAGTATTTCGGGTCCAATTCCATCAATCTTGCGACTCGACCGGTCTTCTCACAGGCGATTAAAGTCGACCCGGAACCGCTAAATCCGTCCAAAACAATCTCGCCAACCTTGGAACTGTTGTTGATAGCGCGCTCAACAAGCTCGACCGGTTTCATTGTCGGGTGCAGGTCATTGTGCTGTGGCTTGTTATATTCCCAAATGTCGGATTGGTTCCGGTCACCACACCAATAGTGAGGCTTGTCGCTCACCCAGCCGTAGAGGATAGGTTCATATTGCCGCTGATAGTCAGCTCGGCCCAAGGTAAAGGTGTTCTTGGTCCAAATGATAAAGGTGGACCATTTGCCGCCGGCTTTCACAAATGCCGAGTAAAGGGTGTGAAGTTCAGACGAACTCATGCAAACGTAAGCGGCACCTTTGCAATACATCAGCATATTGGTGCAGGCATCGTAAAGGAACTGCTCGAAATCTTCGCCCAGGTTGTCGTTCATAATGGTGCGGCCATGGTTCGGACTGGTGTGATAACGGAGTTTGTCTTTCATCGTTGCGCCGTAGTTAACATTGTATGGCGGGTCGGTAAAGATCATGTCGGCCACGTCGTTTTGCATTAACTTTTTGAAATCGTCTATCATGGTCGTGTCGCCGCACATCAACCGGTGGTTTCCCAACTGCCAAACGTCACCATGCTTGGAGGTAGGTTCAACCGGGGCCTCGGGAACCTCATCATCTTCGGTGTTACCAGTGTCCTGAATTTCGCCAAAGTTCTCGAGGGCCTTTAGTTCATCATTGGTAAAGCCGAGATTAGTTAAATCAAAGTCCTCGTCTTTCAGCTCGCCGATTTCCAATGCCAACATCTTTTCATCCCAACCAGCGTTGAGGGCGATCCGGTTATCGGCAATGACCAAGGCTCGGCGTTGTGTTTCGGTTAAGTCCGGTAAGACGATGACCGGGACTTCTGTCAAACCTAAGCGTTGAGCCGCCAAAAGTCTGCCATGTCCGGCAATGATAACGTTGTCCGAGCCGATAAGGATCGGGTTGGTAAAGCCGAACTCCTTAATACTGGCCATAATCTGTGCTACTTGCTCATCATTGTGCGTGCGCGAGTTGCGTGCGTAAGGGATAAGTTTATCCACTGGAAAATTCTGTTGAAATTCCATTTTTGCTCCTGAATTTGTGTGATAAAACAAAGGGTGACCACCCAAAATTACAAAGTGACCACCCAAAATTTTAATTCGTTGTTATAACTATTTGATATTACTTTATTTTTAGGTGACCACTGACCACCCAAAATTTTTGTGTTTTGCTAGAAAAATGCCGCGGCTTGGACCCCCGCATACGATCCGAAGCGAGGAAGGACCCGCCGGCCTCGGCCGATCGAAGTTGAGCGACCAACTGGCGGAACTTCCCGGAAACTGCGGGGTTAGGCAACAAGTTTGTCTTCCTGAACCGGAACGATAGTCAACGTCTGCAAAGTCTTGCGGCATAATTTGGTGTAAATCGGTCGATCCAAGCCGAAGAACTTGATTAAAGTATTCGGTTTTTGGTTGCAAACAAGCGGACTATTCGTAACAACACCGTTCTTAACAGTCCGGATCAAGCCGCTGGGCAGTTCAGACTTGCCGATGCAAGATGAAAGGTAGACGAAGCATTCATCATTGTCGCCAAGATGTTCGGTTGCAAGGTAACGTGCGTAGACATTCAATGTTAAGTCAGCCTTGCTCGGGTCCTTGGTCCATGGCGAACCACCGCCAATCGGGCAGGCGGTAGAATAGAAGTCGCACGCTAATTTCCGACCGGTAATACCACAGTCGGCAATGGATGAATGGAATTGATAAATGCCTGTGCCATTCACGATGATGGACTTTAGCTCTTGTCCGAGCGCATCAACGACAAATGGTTTGATGTCTTCCGGTTCCAGCATAGGTATGGCAACTATGGCAGTCACTATGTCACCGGTTGCATCATCTATGGTAATTTGTGTTTTTATGTCGAGGCCAAGGTTAGATGATGTCTTTGCATGTTCATAAAGAGCATTATTTAGTTTGCGTGCCAGCCATAACTCGCGGTTGATTAAGCCCGGTCCTTTGCAGGCATAGCCCACAAACACGCCTTGATCTCCCCATCCATCGCGCTCGACACCTTGGTTGATGTCGGCCGATTGGACCCCGATTTTGTTTATGACCTCTATATGTCGAACATCTATGGCATAATTTTTCCATATACTAGAGTAATGTTCATCATAACCGATTTCTCGGAGAGCATTGCAGACATATGTTTCGATGTCTGACATATCTACCGAACCTTTGACCTCACCACCGAGCATAACGCAGTTATCTTTGATCATAACTTCCACAGCGTAATGAACGCCGGGATCCTGCTCGATAAGTCTGTCTAAAATGTAACTTGAAATGTAATCGGCTGTTTTATCCGGGTGGCCGATAGACACCGCTTCAGCTGTTTTCAGCATAAGTTTTTCTCCTGTTTAGTCCGTTATAGTAGGACAAGTTGGCCTAAATCCACATCACCACGTCACCCGACGAGGTTGCTCTGATTATGGCAGATTTATTGGAAAATTACAACAAAAAAATCCGCCGGTTTGCCGCCAGCGGATTTCAATGCTATTGTAAAAATGTATAACCGGAATTGCCTGTTTACACTTTCGTCCCGATTATACCAATTTTTATAGCACTTTTTTTTGAAAATGTCTTGTCTTTTTTTGTCTTGACAAATTTCCTGCTAGGTATCCTCGTAAGTAATTGATAATACGTTCATATCGCACGTTCAATTGAGGCCTTGATAAGCCATATTCGTGACATAGTAGCTTCCAAGGAATATGACAAGCACGTTTCCATACGAGTGTTCTTTCATCAACAGTCAGCAATGGCAACCATTTCAGAATAACTCTTTCCCAAATATCAATTTGCTCTTTAGTTGGACGAGGCGGTTTTGGTCGCTGATCCATAAAAGCAATTTCTTGTGGAGTGTAAACGATTTCAAAAAGCCAACAGCGATATTTTGGCGGTCGAACCGGAGGTAAAAGCCGCTCTACGTAAGCCGCCGTTGCTAAATCTCTTTTGATTTGTTCAAGTGTGACTTGCTTCATCTTGCGCCCCCTTTACTTTGCTAAGCATATCGTGACAGATGTCCGTCATGCTCTCCATTTCGGAGTAGGACAAACCGTTTTCTTTGCAAAACCATTTTCTGACAGCCTTTCGCCAATCCAGCGCAATATACTTCTTGCCGTTCATCCAGCCGCGGTCAGAATTCCACTTCACAAACGCCACCGGGTCGATGGTATAACCACTTTCCTTGCAATAAATCGCCACTTCTTCAACGCTCGGAGCACCAACGTATCGTGACTTATCCACATTTTCCGGCTCTTTATCTTTATCCTTTTTATTTATAAAATCACTTTCAGACTCTTTTTCTTTATCTAGTTCACTATCGTTCTCTTTATCTCTCTCTTTATCTTCCGGGCGGTCGGTTTGCGCTGGTTCAGGTGGCTCGCTCGAATTTCGCTCAGCGGTCGCTTTGCGATTTGCAGTTCGCTTTTTTGCGTTTTGCGCGTTAATCTCGCATGTTTTAAGCCAACGCGAATTGCGCAATTCAATTACTTCTTGAATCGAATCAAAGTGAATTTTTTTCATGTCCGTTAATTTTACAGAAGTGCATCCATATAAATTAAATTCGCACAGCGCGACAATTAAATCCGCGATTTCACTTTTCTTATAGTTATGCACAGCCGCGAGGAAGCCGGCAGTGTCTAACAAAATAGTTGTCTTTTTATCCATGTTGCACCCCTTGGCGTTCATCCATTGTTTTAATTCGGATAACACCTTGAACCCATCGCAGAGCAAGAACTGCGCGATGGTATTCTTTGGTCTTTTCTCTGTGCTTCAACGTATGTGCGATTACTTCCTCTTTCAGTTGTGCTTCAAAGTCACGCAATTGAGAGAATGAGAGAGAGACCATACTGTCGACCGGGATTGTTTGAATGATTTCATAAACAGTCTTTTTGTTTTTAACCATTTTTTTCTCCTTTTGTTATGGTTGATACAAAAGGTAAATTCCCGGCGAGCAGAAAAATTTCCCAAAAAATATTAAAATTTTTTATTTTTTTGTTTTGCCTCCTTTAACCGCTTTTCAATCCTATAAAAAATATCATTGCTTCCATGCACTTGTTTTCTTGCTGTATGTACAGGAACGCCAGAGAGAAGGAGGTCGATAAAGTCTTGCTCTTTTTGTTTTAGGCATTTCTTTGCTTCATTGATAGCTATTATCTGTTCTACATCTTCTAGAGAAAATGAAGAGACAGGCTCAAAACCAGCTTCGAGCATACTATTTAATGACTCAATATTTAAAGAACCCGATTGCATCTCTCGCAATCGGGTTCGTCCTAAGTGCATGGACTTTGATTTTAAGGCCATAAAAAGTGTATCATCCGGAACATCGCCTCGCTCTCGAATGAACTCTAAATAAAAGAGGACTAAATCTTGAATTAAGTCCTCTCGTTCTTGGCTATCAAAAAGCCCTGTTGAATAAATATATCGCAAATGAATTTTGATATAAGTAATTACCTTTGGTGGTAGTCCATCAAATAAATATTTCATTTTTTAACCTTTTGTTAATGATTAATACAAAAGGCCATATATCCATTAGTTTAGTTTTTTTCAATAAACGGTTGAAAAATTTATAAAATTAAATATCTATGTATGTTTTTAACGCATACATAGATACAGAAAGAGAAATTTGTTTATTATTTTATGCTGGGTTAAAACCGAGTTCACGTCTTTGATCTTCCCATGAGTAAGGGAAGTGATCCCGGATTAGTCTTCGTGCAGTCAGTAATTTGGGCTGTCTACCTTCTATAATTGCCATTATGATGTCCGGAGCTAATGTCGTAAGCCTTAAGATTTGTCCCATGTATCCACGATCTAATTTTTCTCTTTTTGAGAGTTCACTGAGGGATATCTTTTGGTCATCCATAACTTGTTTATAGTAAAATGCCTGAGTAACAGCATTGTAAAGCTTCATATCTCTTTCGCATGTTTCACCACTTGGCTGATTAGGTTCAACAATCTGAACACACCCGCGTTTACGTCCGAACTTTATAGGATAACTTAATTCAAGGAGTTTTTCATTATAATGACTGTCTTTCTCAATTGCACCGCGTTCAAATAAGTCTGCGCTCATCGGCCTAAGTTTTATTATAATATGATCAGTATAAACGATGACTTTTTCAACAACTTCTGTAATAAACTCGTGTACAGTGGCTGGCTCGAAGTACTGGAAAGCTTGGCCAATATCCTGCACTATGTTGTGAACATCTGCACCATTAAAGTCTTCATTTTGCCGCTTAAATTCTTTCAGTAGTTCTTCCTGTAGTTCCGGTGTTTGAAAAATCTTTTTAACCTTGTCTAAAACAAAATTATCAATTGCACCGGCTGGAATACTTCCAATTTGGCAATGGGCGTTATTTGCACCTTCTTTAACAGCCTTCAAGGAAGTGTAGTACTCATAATATTTATTACCTCTCTTACTTCGGGTTGGGGTCATTGTTCCACAACACGAGCATTCAAGTAGACCTTTCAACAAACTGTTTTTAACAGAGCGGCAAGGTCTGAATGCTGTTCCAATGTTGTCTTTTTTTACTTTTCTTGTTTCATCCCAAAGTTCCTGAGTGATGATCGCTTTGTGCTGTCCCTTATACAACTCTCCCTTATAAGGAACCATTCCAATGTATATCGGGTTATTAAGGATATTGGATATCATCGCATGGTTAAACATCTCACAGCCAACAATTTTTCCTGTTTTTGTTTTCCATGTTTTCGGCTTGAAGCCTTTTTCGTTCAGATCTTCCACCGTTCTTATTTGAGATCTTGTTCTCTTATAGTCCTCAAAAATGAATCGTATTGTTTCAGCCTCAGCCGGGTTTATTACCAACTTTTTATTATTAACGTCATATCCAAGTGGGATAGCCCCACCAGTCCACATGCCTTTTTTCTTACTGGCCGCAATTTTATCGCGGACACGTTCCGCACCAAGCTCACGCTCAAATTGTGCAAATGACAGCAGAATATTTAATGTTAACTTGCCCATGGAATCGCAAGTATTAAAGTGCTGTGTCACAGATACGAATGAACAATTATTCTTTTCAAAAGTTTGAACTAATTGTGCGAAATCAAGGAGTGAACGTGTTAATCGGTCTATCTTATAGACGACAATCATGTCCACTTTGCCTTTTTCTATGTCAGCCATCAACCTTTTCAATGCAGGCCTTTTTAAGTTACCACCGCTAAAGCCACCATCATCGTATCGATCAGGGAGGATTATCCACCCCTGGTGCTTCATACTCATTACGAAGTTTTCGCCAGCTTCGCGTTGGGCCTCAAGTGTATTGAATTCCTTTTCAAGACCTTCATCTGTTGATTTACGAGTGTAAATTGCGCATCTTATTTGTTTTTGTTCTTCCATGGTTACTCCTTTTATTTATCTAATGCAAAAAAATACCGTCCGGATATCTTTCTACCGGTAATTTTTTTTGCTACTGCTGATAGCGAGGTATACTTCATTCCATTGTATTCAAAACCATCGCGTAGAACTGTGACAATGTGTTCTACACCAAGATACTCGCGGACAATCCTTGTACCGGTTGGCGGTAAGTTGTTTCTGTTTTCCGGCGGAATGTACATGTTAGCTATTAATTTTTGTTGGCTTGCCGATAGTCCTCCATAAGCGAGTTCTTGTATCTTATACGCTATGCGTGATACATAGAACTCTTTATTTAGGGAGAATGGCTTTACATCAAAATACTTTTGCCATAAAGCCTGAAGCTCAACCAGTGACTTCCGCTCTAAAAGAGCTATTTGCATTGATACTTGCATTCTGAACCTCCGTCTTGTTCAAATTCTTCTTCGTAGTCGTCACAATACATGCTTGGATATAAAGTTTTATCCAGTCTTTTCTGAGCTAATTCGCCACTTTTTTTTAATTTCAAATACCTTAACAAATCAGGCATTATAATTTTTACTATTTTTTCTGCTTGGGTCATTTTGACCTCCTTTCGATAGGTAAATTCCCGGCGAGCAGAAAAATTTCCCAAAAAAAATAAAAAAAATTTTATAAGGGGGAGTGTGGACAGTATATGTCATTGAATTATAACAATAAAAAATACGTGGCTAGTATCCCCACCTTGGGTGTCCGATGTGGTCGTAAAAACACGTCCACGTGGTAGGATTTTTTATTATAATTGAAAAAAAATGCTTGTGTTTTTCTACAAAAATGGCTATATTGAATGCATGAAGAAAAAAGTCGGTTTTACTGGTATCAATTTTCTGATTATACCCTAGTGTGGCCGACCAATAAAAATAAGCAGGCTTTATGGGCCTGCTTATTTTATTGTGTCAGCGGGGCTTGAAGCCACGAGGCAGTGGGTTCGGCCGCGGGCACCGGCGGACGGCAGGACGCCGAAAAAGTGTCAAGGCAATGTCCGATAGGACAGCCCTTTAGGGTGAGCGTTGGAACAACGCGAATAAATCCCGCCATTCCGACCAATAAAGTTAATATATTGTAAATACTTTAAACTTTACTCCTTGATAATTTAGATCGAGGCGTTTTTTATATAAAAGTCATTGAGTATATCAGGGTTAGCATAGAAAAATTGTGCCACCCCAATAATTCAGCTCATTTCTGTTGTATGCGCTCTTCAATCAAAGGATGGGTATCCTTAACATCAACACCAAATTATTATAAAGGAGTATGACATGAAAGAATATGGTCTTATGAAAGAAACAGAAAGCAAAACGGAATCATATTTGCTGATAGACATTTTCAAAAAAAGCAAGGTGGTCGTTAAAAACTAAAGAAAAATAAAGGGGAATAATGGAGTTGTTTTTTATTCCATTTTTATACCTTTAAGTTCCCTTGTATTTAAAAAAAATCCTCCTATATAATTTTTGTATTTTATCATAGGAGGAGAAAATATGCCTGAATTTGCAAATATTAACAGTGTTTACGCACCGGTTAAAAAATTAAGCGAAATTGAAATGTTACGCGCCATCAAGTTCGCAATCGCCTCGGAGTATGAAGCGATACAGCTTTATCAACAAATTATGGAATCGACAGACAACAAAGATGTTCAAATTGTTTTATCCGATGTTGCAAAAGAGGAAAAACACCATGTCGGTGAGTTGAGGAAACTATTGGAAATTTTATCACCGGACGATGAAAAAGAGTATCAACATGGGGATCAGGAAACCATAGAAAATCTGGAAAAATAAAAAAAGCGGGACACACCGCTTTTTTTTATTGCCTTTCATTAAGAACTTTTGTATCCTTTTATTGAAAGGATATTTTATGTTACATTTAATTTACCCGCAACCCGATTTTTTAGAAACATTTCGACAAGGACTGACCGAAATACGAAACAACCGGACACCTTATGATTTACGGGCCGTTCAACAAGCCATTTCATTTATGGACAATGATTTTGAGGGATACTGGGATTACCTGGACAAAAGTGAGTCTCAAGACCAACCGGAAGGATATGTTCCAAGCACAACTCTTTGGTTGATGAACGGAAATAAGTTTGTGGGATTATATGATATTCGTCATTATTTAACGCCGGCTCTTGAAAAACAAGGCGGACATATCGGATACCAAATTATTCCGTCCGAACGGGGACAAGGATACGTTCGGGATGGACTAAAGCTTGTTCTGGAATGGTGCCGGTCTCATTTAAATTTAGAGACCGTGTTATTATGTTGCAATCAAAAAAATACGGCTTCTTATCGGGCAATGACATCGGTCATGCGTGAGATGGGCGGATACGAAAGACCGGTGATTGAAATTGACAATCAGTTGGAATGTTCCGTTTGGATTAAGACAAAAAAATAAAAAATTCCGCTAAAAGGTGTACTTTTGTCGGTCGAGTGCCTATATAATCCATCTAATATGACAAGGAGACAAACATGAAAACAATATTGGTTACCGGAGGAACCGGATTTTTAGGATCCAACCTATGCCGGCGTTTAATCAGCGAAGGGAATCGGGTGATTTGTGTCGACAACAATTACACGGGAACATTGGAAAACGTAAAGGACATCGCGTCTCACCCCAACTTTACTTTTATACAGCACGACATTACAAATCCTTTATCCGTAGACAAACAGATTGACCAGATTTACAATTTAGCCTGCCCGGCATCGCCGCCCGCATATCAAGGAAAGCATGCGATTGAGACAACAAAAACGTGTGTTTTAGGTGCTTTAAATATGCTTGAATTGGCCAAAAAGAACAAAGCGACAATCCTGCAAGCATCTACATCCGAAGTGTATGGTGAGCCTCTGGTTCATCCGCAACCGGAAAGCTATCGTGGAAATGTGAACCCGATCGGCATTCGGGCGTGTTATGATGAGGGAAAACGATGTGCCGAAAGTCTGTTCTTTGATTACCACAGACACGAGGGTGTCGATATCAAAATCATTCGTATTTTTAATACATACGGTCCGGGAATGGATCCCAAAGACGGTCGGGTTGTCAGTAACTTTATCTGTCAGGCGTTAAAAGGCGAAGATATAACAATCTATGGAACGGGAGAACAAACACGCTCTTTCTGTTATGTGGATGATTTAATCGAGGCCATGATTCGTATGATGAATTCCGAAAAAGGATTTACGGGACCTGTCAATACGGGAAACCCCGGAGAATTTACCATGAAAGAGCTGGCGGAAAAGGTTTTGGCATTAATCGGCTCTTCTTCCAAAGTTATTTTTTGTGATTTGCCGAAAGACGATCCGACACAACGGCGACCGGATATTTCTCTCGCCCAAGAAAAATTGGGATGGCATCCGTCCGTTCCTTTGGATGAAGGACTGGTTAAGACTATTTTTTATTTCAGAAAAAAATTGGGGATTTAATCAAATCCCCTTTTCATCAAACCCGTCCGATGCCACGGTATTCAAAACCGTATCGTCTGGCTTTTTCGGCGTTCAGCATATTTCGGCAATCCACGATTTTTCGTCGACGCATGGATTGGGCAAGACGTTCAAAATCAATATTTTTAAACTCTTTCCATTCCGTTAAAATAACCAAAACATCAGCTCCTTCGGCGGCCTTATATAAAGAATCGGCATATTTAATTTTATTACTTAAAAGATTTTTCGCCGTTACCATTGCTTTCGGATCATAAGCCGTCACAGACACATCCGATTGAAGCAATTCCGCAACAACATCCATGGCGGGGCTTTCACGACAATCATCCGTTCCATCTTTAAAGGCCAATCCTAAAACAGCAATTTTAGGAGAAGAAATATCACGAACCATATTTAAAATACGACAAGCCATTTTTTTCTTTCGGGAACGATTTCCTTCAATGGCAGTCTCTATCAATGTTAAAGGCGTATCGTTTTGACGCCCCATACAAGCCATAGCCATTGTATCTTTGGGGAAACAGCTGCCACCGTATCCGGGACCCGGGATTAAAAAACGGGAGCCGATACGTGTATCCAATCCCATTCCCTGAGCCACCTCCAGCACGTCGGCCTCTATCTTTTCACAAAAATCAGCCATTTCATTGATGTAATGAATTTTAATAGCTAAAAAGGCATTAGAGGCATATTTTATTGTTTCGCTGGAACGGCGTTTAACAAACAAAAAGTGTGTTTTTCCGTCAAACGGTTCATATAACTTGCGAACAACATCTTCGGCCCGCTTGGAATTGGTTCCGACAATAATTCTGTCCGGATGGAAAAAATCATGAACGGCAAATCCTTCCCGTAAAAACTCGGGCAAAGAAATGACATCAAAATCAGCCTGCGGATTATGTTCGGAAATAATTTGTTCCAACTGATCTCCCGTTCCGACAGGGACGGTTGATTTTGTTGCAACAACCGTATACCTGGTCAGATAATCGGCCATTTCGGCAACAGCCTCATACACAAAACGTAAGTCAGCTTCTTTTGTTACCGGATGCGGCGGTGTCCCGACCGCCAAAATAACCATATCGGCATCAGACACCCCTTCTTTCATGGATGTTGTGAATTTTAAGCGGCCGTTTTTCACATTCTTGTTAAAAAGATCTTCAAGACCATCTTCATACAATGTGATTTTACCATTTTTTAAATCATTGATTTTATTTTCATTTTTGTCAATACAAACAACCGTGTTTCCCAACTCGGCAAATCCGACGCCCGTCGGCAAACCAACATATCCCGTTCCGATAATCCCTATTTTCATTTTGTCCCCTATTTTTAATATCCTATTATTTAGTCTATTTTTTATCAAAAATCAAGAGGAGAATCTTATCTTATTTTATTTGAATTTTAAAATATAATTTGATATTCTTTAATACGAGGGGATGAATACCGATGACATATTACCTGGTTGATCTGGATAACACACTGCTTCATACGTTTAAATGTAAGGAAAACGGAAAAATATCTTTTTATTGGACAAGTGATTTCGAAAAAGATTTTAAGAAACCTGTTTCCATCTTGGACGAATTATTTCAAGGCATGTTTCTTGTTTATCTGCAAACAGAAACCAATTTGGGTAGTTACGTCAGTCCTTTTTTAGAAAAATACGGTTTGCAAATAAAGCCTGATGCCTTTATAGATTACTGGCTATCACGGGATAATAATCTGAATCAAGATTGTTGGCAATGGATTTGCAATCAAAAACGAAAAGGGCATCGCTTTTCCATTGCCAGTAATCAACCGGAAATTCGAATGCAATATTTATGGCAACACAGACCGGAGTGGCACACAGTTTTTGATCATGTTTTTACATCGGCACGGTTGGGGGTCGGGAAACCGGATCCGACGTTCTTTTTACATATTCAAAAACAACTTCAAACTTCTTTCCAAAATATATGCCTGATAGACGACAGTTCTGATAATTGTCAAACAGCCCATCAATTAGGCATGGATGCAATTTTATTTCGAACAGCGGAGGATTTGCCATGACTGTCCCCTCACCGATTTTAACATATTGTCATTCTGTTTATGCCCAAAAAGACTCCATGCATGGCATAGATCATATTAAACGGCTTATTCAAAAAACAAAAGAATATATTGATTTGAATGATACCCTTGAAATATCCATTTGGCTTCACGGTTTAATTGAAACACATGAACCCCAAATACGTAACCTTTTGACCTTACATAATTTACCGGTTGAAACAATCATTCGCATTGCACGGGACAGTCTGAAAAATGAACACCCAACAACTTGGGAAGGAGCCTGGATCCATGACATGCATTTATTGGAGGGAAATGACGATTTCTTATTCATAAAAAGCGTTCTGACAGGCTATGCGCGGGGGCAAACTCTTGCGGAAACAATAGATTATTACAAACGTTATTTATATCGTAAAAATAAGTGCGCCCTCTCCCAAAACCAAAAGCTTTTTAAAAAACGGGAGAAACGTGCCGAGGAGTTGTTTCAGGCGATTTCATTCCTGGCGGAACATCCTTGTTCCGAATTAAAAGACACCCTTATTTTCACGGTTAAGGCCTTTATGGAAACACACAATGAAAAACCAGCTTTGCTGCACTCCATTCGTGTTTGCCGGCGGTTATTTGAAAAAGGCTATCCTCTTCCGATTTTACAAGCGGCGATGATGCATGATATTGTTGAAGATACTCAAACAAGTCTTGATGAGATTCGAAAAACATTCGGCAATACGTCGGCCGGTTTAGTTCGCTTAATGACGATTTCAAATACCGGAGATTATGAAACCGATTACCGTCGAAACATGGAAGCCATGAGACATAATACTGACGCTTTGATCATACGGTGCGCTGATTTAATTGATAACGCGCCCTATATCAGGCAAAGAGAAAACAATCCCGTTTGGCAAAAACAATGTTACTTTTATAAAACATTTGAATCGATATTACACCAAGAAGCTATTTGGATTGATTTCGAAAAGAACATGAATTCGTGTTGCAAAAAAGGAGGATAAATGAATTCAACATGTTATCAAGCGAATAAGGGATTTAATTTTAACATATATACTCCAACGTGTGATGAGGCTTTTAAACTTTTATCTAATAACCTCAGGCAACTTTCCTGGTATCAAAAAAAATGGTTATTTGTCCCGAATTCGCCTATTTCAAAACAGTCCTTATCCGCTCATTCAAGACATACTGAAAGAATATTCATTTGATGAATTATCACGAATATCCCATTCTATGTTGAAACAAAAATACATTGAAAGATTTGATCAAGAAATATATCGTCCGACTCAAAAAACATATCAACACTTTAAAGAGAAAATTCAATCCATATTACCGACCGTTCAAAATGTTTATCCCAGAATACAGGCTTTAAACAAAGCATGGGGATTTAAAATATGGCCTCAATATGAAATCCGACCCGATCCGTTTTGTTGTGGCGGACAATATTGGCCGGAAGAAAAACAGGACAAAGGAATCATCATTTTAGGGATTGCGAACGGAATTCATCCGGAAAGAATTGTCGGAACGATGATTCATGAAATGATCCATACAGGGATTGAATATTTACTCATCAATCCGAATCATGCGGACAATCCCCCTATCAAACACTTTGAAAAAGAAAGGATAGTCGATTATCTCTGTCGTTATGTTTGCGCAGAAGATCCGGCTTGGCACAGGCGGTATACTTGGAAAGACGGCTCCCAGCATCCTTATCAGGAAGCCACCCAAAATTACAGCTATATGGATAACCTTATCGGACATCAACCCGAAACAAATCCAGTCAAAAACATTCAACGTTTTTTAGAATAAAGGAGAAAAGATGAAACGTGTCGTTATATCCGGCAGCAGCAAATTACTCGATAAAATCAAGCAATGGTGTTCTTTTTTTGAGCAACACGGCTGTCATGTTATCGGAAAGCCGGAAGCATTGTCTGAATCAAATTTTTTACAAGAATTATCGGTGGTTCATAGTCGTTTTTATCAAGCACTTGATGCGTGTGATATTTTATTTGTCGCGAATGAAGATAAAAACGGCGTATCCGGATACATCGGTCCTTCTGCTTTTTCCGAAATCAACTATGCAATCGCCCAAAATTTAAATCATGGTAAACAGATCTTAATTTTCATACGTCAAATGCCGGATAAAAACCTCCCCGTTTACGAAGAAATATCGAGTTATTTATCTTTAGGATGGATTTATCTCTGGCCGGATGAACCGCCTAAACAATTTGTAAGAGTCCTGTTAAAAAAAGGGGACGAGTATTTAGTCATTAAAGAAGTCAAACCAAACGGATATAATTTTTGGAATTTCCCCGGTGGAAAAATAGAAACCGATGAAATACCGGAACAGGCAGCTATCCGCGAAATAAAAGAAGAAACGAACATTGTCTCCCAGAATATGACATTGTTGGGTCTTTACAATTGTTTTTATTCAATCGGACTATGGAAAGGGTATTTCTTTCTGTGCACGGATTTTGATATGAGTCATTTTCGAATATCGGAGCCGACTAAATGCCATGGCTTTGCTTGGTTGAATATAGATGAAATTCGCAAAATTCAACCAAACGGTGTATTTCAGGAGATATTGGATCAATTAGAATCATAAAAAAGGAGGGGATTGCCCTCCTTTTTTGTTGCAATCCGACTAACGACCGTCATGACCGCCTTGTTTTGCCAACAGAGCATTGATTTTAATCAAAGCCTGATCCCGTGTCTGTGTTGCCACGCGATACAGTTCCGGATTCGTATCCTTGATTTTATCAACCATTAACATACGTGTTTCAAAATATTCCTTATATCTAAATTTTCATAATTTTTATTTCTTTTTTCAATACGTTAAACAACAAAGGACTACTGTGTCCTTTATCCGGCACAATCACTAATTTGGATTGAGGCAAAACCCGATGTAAATCAAAGGCTTGTTCAACGGGACAACAAAAATCCAATCGATTATGAACAATCAAAGTCGGAATATTTTGAATTCTTTGAATATTCTGTAAAAGTTGATTTTCCTGAACGAAAAAATGATTTTTTTCATAATGCAGGTAAATCCGCATAAAACGAATGGAGGCATCCGTCAAGGCCGGTGTTTCATTAAAAGAAGCCTCCGTTTTTCCCAACATTTTTTCATAAACGGCGTAATATTTCTGAACTTGTTGTAAGTCTTTATATTTATCCGAAAAAATCAAGCGATGATAGAATGAGACAATATCGTCTGTTCCGGCCTGTCGCCTCATTTCATCAATTAAATCGGGGTAAAACAAACGGCTGGTATGAGAAACCCATCTGGCGTCTTGTTCTCGCATTAAAAAAACAGAATTCAAAATCAACCGGTTAACACGCTTCGGATACGTTTCGGCAAACAAAAGAGCCAAGCCTGCCCCATAGGATCCGCCGGCAACAGTTACCTTTCCTTTGATTTTCAAATAGTCCAACAGCTCTTTTCCATCTTGAACCGCGGCCGGAGCCGTGTTGTCTTTCAATAAATCGCTATAGCGCGACAATCCGCACCCGCGTTGATCAAACATAATAACGCGCCATTGTTTCAAATCATAATGAGAAGCGTGTTTTGCCTTACCGCATCCGCCCGGACCACCGTGAAAAAGCAGGACTGCCTGCCCCTTGGGATTACCGAATTGCTGATAATAAATATCATGTCCCGAACCAACAGAAAGCCAACCGACATGATAAGGTTTTGGCTCTTTTTTACCGAAAAATAAAAACATATTCAATCTCCTGATATCAGATTATGTTAATTTTTCCGATAATACAAGCCATTTTTCTTCTAAATCATCGATTTGTGTATTTAATTGTCTTAACTCTTCTGTTATGGAGCGAATTTGATCCGGTGTCAATGGCGTTTCAAAAGAAGATTCAAGATCTTTTTTACGGATGCTTAATCGTTCTAACTCCCTTTCCAAAAGCCCCATTTGCGCCCGAACCTGACGTATTTCGGCAGATGCGTGAGTCTTATAAACGGATTTTGTCTGGGACAGTGTTTTTGTTTTTTTATTATTTTGTGTTAAAGGCGCAGGTTCCAACAATTGTTTTTTATAGGTCGCCAAATCACCATCGAACGGCCGACAAGAACCGTCTTGAACCAACCATAAATCCTCGGCCGCCAATTCGATTAAATTTAAATCGTGGGCAATCAGGATAACACTGCCGTCATATGCGTTCAACGCATCAATCAAAGCCTCCCGCCCCTGAATATCCAAATGGTTCGTCGGTTCGTCCAAAATCAAAAGAGCCGGTTCCCGTATTGTCATGCGCGCAAATAAAAGACGTGCTTTTTCGCCGCCGGATAAGTATTCGATACGTGTTAACGCCCGTTCTCCGGTTAATCCAAATCTGGCCAAATGTGAGCGCAGTTTTGTTTCCGTCGCCTCGGGCAACAAACGGGACATGAACAATAAAGGCGTTAACGCCAAAGGTAACTCTTCCGTTTGATGCTGGGCGAAATAACCGATTTCCAACTGTGACGACCGACGCACGGTTCCCTCCATCGGATCTAACCGACCGACAAGCAATTTTGCCAAAGTTGATTTACCGTTTCCGTTAGCCCCCATCAGAGCGATACGATCATGCGCCCCGATTGAAAAAGATAATTTTCTTAATACGGGGGAACCGTTATATCCGACGCTGACCTGATCTAACGTCATCAAAGGCGGTGCCAAACGAGCCGGTGGCGGAAATGTGAATTGAAAATCGGCTTTTCCCGGCAAATCGGGTAAATCTGCCATTTTTTCCAATTGCTTTAAACGACTTTGAGCCTGCCTGGCTTTTGTCGCCTTATAGCGAAACCGGTCAACAAAAGATTGCAAATGCGCTTTTTTTTGAGCCTGATGCGCAATCTGTTTGGCCAATAAATCCAGTTGAGCGGCATACGTTCTTTGAAACGTATCGTAATTCCCTGTGTATAATGTCAATTTTTGCCGATCAAAATAAACGATATGATCACACAGTTCGTTTAAAATCACCCGATCATGGCTGACCAAAATCAAAGTACCGTCATATTTTTTCAAATGAGTCAGCAACCATAAGGTTGATTCCAAATCCAAGTGGTTAGTCGGTTCATCCAAAAGTAAAATTGTTGAGGGTTGAAATAAAGCTGCCGCCAAAGCCAACCGCATCCGCCACCCTCCTGAAAATTCAGCGACAGGGCGGTGCAGATCCTCATTCTTAAAACCAAGACCGTTTAAAATCCGGGCGGCTCGCGCCGGTGCGGCATCCCCATCATGCAACCGCCATTGCTCTAAAAGATCCGGACGCTCCATATCAGAAGCCTCGGTTAACTTTCGGGACAACTCGGCCAAGTCTGTATCTTGAGACAAGACGTAATCCAAGACAGGGATATTCGTATTTAAAAACTCCTGTGCCACAGACACAATCCGCGCATTGTTCGGAAAAGAAATCCGACCGCTTTCAATATCCATTTCATGACGAAGAACACGAAACAAAGTTGATTTGCCGCAACCGTTCAGCCCGACAACCCCCACTTTTTGACCATCCGATACATGAAGTGACGCGTGATCCAACAGGACACGGGAACCGATACGAACCGTAACATCATTTATATCAATCATTTCGGACGGAATCATATCAGAAAAAAGGACAAAAGGCAAGTTTATTCCTTGACCAACCGTTTTTCGAATGGTATATAACCTTTGAAAGGAATAAAAGATGTTATCTGCAGATGCGCACCGTTTAACAGACGGACATATAGCCCGCACACTTTTTAAGTTTGCCCTTCCCTATTTGGGCGCTAATTTCCTTGTGGCTCTTTATGGTGCAGCCGACGTTCTGATTGTCAGTTATTTTGCAAGTCCCGCAGCACTTGCGGCAACGTCCACGGGGGCGCAGGCCGTATTTACGATGATGGCTCTGGCAATCGGGTTAACACTGGGCGGAACCATTTTAATCGGGCAATATTTCGGTGCCAAAAAGGAAAAGGATGTTATTGAAACGATTCAAACGGTATTTTCCCTGTTTGCCATTACCGCTTTGATCGGTTCAGCCGTTATGTTCATTTTTGCCCGTCCGATCGCCGCACTTTTGGAAACACCGCCGGAAGCATTTCAAGGTGCCTGTCAATACATCATGATTTGCGGTGGCGGATTAATCTTTACTTTTGCTTATGAATCGATCAGTGCCGTTCTTCGTGGTCTGGGAGATTCTAAAAATCCGTTAAAATTCATTGCGGCAGCTTGTTCAATGAATATCCTTTTAGACTTATTGTTTGTCGGGGGATTCAATTGGGGTGCCGCGGGTGCCGCAGCGGCAACCGTTATCTCCCAGGCATTCAGTGTTCTGGTGGCTGTTCTGTATTTACGACACCGAAAATTTATCTTTGACTTTTCATGGAAGAGTTTCGGATTTCATTCTGAAAAAGCAAAAAAAATTTTACGTCTTGGTATTCCGTCCGCCATTCAACAAACCGTTATTTTTACATCCTTTACCATTATGACCGCCATCGTGAACAAAATGGGAGTTATCGCTTCGGCGGCTGCCGGCATTACAACCAAAATAGACGGTTTTATGATTATGCCGTCTTTGGCATTCGCCTCTGCCGTTTCGGTTATGACGGCACAAAACATCGGCGCACGCCAAATCAAGCGAGCAAAAGAAACATTCTATACCGGTTTTTTGATGGCTTTATGTTTTGGCGCACCGTCATTTTATATGATGTATCACCATGCGCCGACCGTGATGCGGCTTGTAACCGAAAATACCGATATTATCAACGCGGGTGCCGATTTTATGTTAGCCTATAGTCCCGATTGTATTTTGTTAAGCCTTGTTTTTTGTCTGAACGGTTTTTTAAATGGCAGCGGGCGAACCACATTCACAATGACAAATAATTTAATATCCACTTTGTTCTTTCGGGTTCCCCTTATTTTCCAAGCAACAACTCTGTTTGCGGCAGGCTTTGCACTTCCGCTTTCTACGATACCGCAAATCATGTTATCTTTATTTTATTTTTACAAAGGATATTGGAAAAAATCCGTTATTGATAACCCAAGGAGAAAAAATGATCAAAACAGCTGAATTTGTTTCTTTAGGACATCCCGATAAAACGGCCGATTTTATTACCAGTTACATTTTAGACCGCTTGATTGAGCAAGATGAACTTGTTAAATACGGTGTCGAAGTGATGATAAAAGACAACACCGTCGTGTTGGGCGGAGAAATTAACGGACATGTTGTTCTGAATGACCTGACAAGTTGGGTCAAAGAAGCGTTACGCCAAATCGGATATGATGAACACTACGCCTCTTTATGGGGAAATAACGCCGTCAACATCAACAAATTGAATGTTATCAATTTAATCGGGCTACAATCTCCGGAAATTAATCAGGGGGTCATACAAAACGGTTGGGGCGACCAAGGCGTGTTTGTGGGATACGCCTGTCAAGGTCCGGATTTTTTACCCAGAGAGTTATCATTGGCGCGAAAGTTGGCAAATACATTTTACGAACAAGCCAAACAATCGGATTGTTTGGGGTTGGATATTAAGGCTCAAATCACATTGGATGAAGAAAATCACATCGAAACGGCGATACTGGCCGTTCCGATGCGTCGGCCTGTTGACATTTCAAATGAGGAAATTGCCGCCGCATTAGGGGAACAACCTAAAAACATCATTGTGAACGGAACAGGATCTTATACCACCCACTCTGCCGTTGCCGATTGCGGTATTACGGGACGTAAACTGGCATGCGACTTTTACTCAACCGCCTGTCCGGTCGGTGGCGGATCTCCATGGACAAAAGACGCCACAAAAGCAGATTTGACCTTAAATTTATATGCGCGAAAATTGGCAATTGACTTGTTACGGGAAAATGACGAATGTTTCGTCTACCTGTCTTCGTGTATCGGCCGGAGTGAGTTGCCGAGTGCTGTTGTCAAAACAATTAAAAACGGGGTCATAAAGGTAAACAATATTCAAATAAAACAAACCCCGAAAGACATGATTCAACAACTCGGTCTGAACAAACCGGTTTTCGCCGACATGTGCCGCACAGGTATTGTATTATATTAACGAGCGGATTGACGCACGTCGGATAAAATTTGTTTTTCCAATTTTTTTCTAAAAACAAGCTCTCGGCGATATGCGTCAATAGTCCCGTTAGACAAAGCCAAAATCGCCTCAAAGTTATCATTGGGTGAAACTTTGTTTCTCCGAACAAAGCCGCACTTTTCACATTGATGAACAATATACTGTTGACCGTTTTTGTTTTCCAAAGAAACTGCCAGCATTGTTCCTTTGCACGAAGATGCCCGATCTCCGGGGTTAATATCAACATGCTTACTGGATAAACACTCCGGGCAATGATTCGTGTACCCGTTTCCCTGCACATCCGTCGCACACACATCACAGGTAAAATCTTCCTTACGTCGTGTAAATTGAGCCGTCACAGTCATTTCTCTTTCCTTTCATAGTCTCGAAAAATCAAAACATCCTTGGGTGGCAGGCAGACCTGAAGTTGAATATTTTGCTCCGTATCTTTTCGAGCCAACACACGCCCTTTTCGATACAGGGAAGCTAAAATGTCCCCTCGTTCAATCGGAATCGCCACATCCAAGGTTTGATACTCTTTTAACAGTTCCTGCTCTATCCGACGCAAGAAGGCATCAATTCCCTGCCCCGTTTTGGCAGATACGGGCCATTCGTTGTTAAAACGGGTCTTTTGATTCAAAATCCGTTGCTGTTCGGCTTCGTCCAATAAATCAATTTTATTTAAAACCTCAATCAACCCGGTATCAACTTTATCTTTAACTCCCAAATCGGATAAAACTGACTCCACATCCTTTTTTTGCGCAACCGTGTCAGGATGTGAAAAATCACGCACATGAACAATAATATCTGCTTCCAATACCTCTTCCAAAGTGGCACGGAACGCCATCACCAATTCCGTCGGCAAGTCAGACACAAAACCAACGGTATCGGATAAAATGACATCTGTTCCACCGGGCAGCCGCACATGTCGCATTGTCGGATCTAAGGTTGCGAACAGCATATCTTTGGCTAACACATCCGCTTTTGTCAACCGATTAAACAACGTTGATTTACCGGCATTTGTATAACCGACCAGGGCGACTATCGGATACGGAACCCGACGGCGGGCACGACGATGTAACTCCCGCTTTTTTTTAACCTCGGACAACTCTTTTTTGATTTTGATAATATCATCATCAATTAAGCGACGATCTAACTCTATTTGTGTTTCCCCCGGACCTCCTAAAAAACCGGAGCCGCCCCGCTGCCGCTCCAAGTGCGTCCAGGAACGTACCAAACGAGAACGCGCATATGTTAAATGAGCCAGTTCAACCTGTAAAACCCCTTCCTTTGTGCGTGCCCGCTGTCCGAATATTTCCAGAATCAAGGCAGTCTTATCAATCACCTTTGTGTGCCACACCTTTTCCAAATTACGTTGTTGAAGCGGTGATAAAACACAGGCCATAATCACGACATCCACCTGATTATCACGAATAACGGGCACCAGACGTTCAATATTGCCTTTTCCCAAATAAGCATTGGCTTTAATTTCACGCAAAGCAACCGTATCTTGAAAAACAACGTCCAGATCAATTGCTTTTGTTAAGGAAACAGATTCCGCCAAACGGGCTTCCGGAGATCTGGAAAAACCCCCTTCCTGTTTCAAATACGGTAAAATGACAATAGCTTTTTGTCGTGTCAATGCAATATCCTTTTAATCCGGCAAAACGGGATCCACCGGCATAATCGTCGAAACGGCATGTTTATAAATTAACTGACAATGCGCGTCCCGTCGAAGAAGTAAGGAGGTCTCATCTGCGTGTGTTAAGATTCCCTGCAATTTAATACCACAGATTAAAAATACCGTTACGGGATGTTCCCCTGCAATTAATTTATTAATATAGGACGCTTCCATATTCGACGGACTCATATTCATTCTCCTGAAAAGAGAGTATACGCTCATTTTGATAAAAAATCAAGACCACCTGACGCAGACACGTGCAAACTCAACGGAATCATCCGCATTTCCGAATACATGAACGGTTATTAAGGCTTGTCTATATGTTTTAATCCGAACAATATCACCTCTTTTGGCCGGTCGTTTAAAATCTATCCGAATTTCTGACGGAGAATGTTGCGCTGAAAAAGAGTCGGATACGGTATCTAATATCCATGACGGATAAAGGGCATTGTTGACATGTGCGTTTAAATCAATATCATCCGTATGAACCGGAAAAGAAATAATCTCGGCCGCCCCTTCAGGAATCGAAATTTTATCAAATGATGACACCATTGCGTGTTCATTCAACAATTCGTAAGAGGGAATATGTTTCATAACCGAAATCGGTCGCATGCGATTGATATCCACCAGCACCCATTGGCTTGTTGCGTTTATCAGAAT
Organism: uncultured Alphaproteobacteria bacterium; assembly: GCA_944391735.1. Classification (GTDB taxonomy): domain Bacteria; phylum Pseudomonadota; class Alphaproteobacteria; order CAAHEQ01; family UBA3637; genus CALXZG01. The sequence continues at coordinate 29,187 of CALXUR010000005.1, forward strand.
ATTTCCGACACCGTCCCTAACCTGAAAATCCCGAATACCGGTTGCCGCCGTTGATCCGGAAGGCCAGGTTGTCACTTTTATCTCATCACCCCACGTCGGTAATTTTTTGATTTCAACATGATAACCACCGCCAATCCAACCAATACCGCGTTCATGACAATAATGATATCCGAGTCCCATTTTGTCGGCATGCTCATCGGCCATATCTTGGAATAAATTAAACAAACTGCGAATACGCAGTTTTAATTGAGCATCGCATTCATAACTCTTGATTATATACTGTTTTTCATACTTATCCATTCTTTTTATCCTCCGGTCTCGGCCGTTCTTTTTGAATTAAATCGCAGACATGAAGAACACGCGCATCCGTCGTCAGGTTTTCCAATGAAACAGGAAGTTTATACCGCCAATTCGGATAATTCAAATAGGTCCCCGGCACGTTAACCTGTTCGACCTGCCCGACCATATCCTCTAAACGTGCCATCAACAACAAACTGTTTGACCTGGCCAAATAAGCATATGTATCCGGAATAAACCAATCCGGCATGTCCGGTGTCAGCAAACTATTTCGTCCCAAAGACGGCTCGGTAATCAATCCCTCTGAAATAAACGCATCCACGAAAGAACGCCGTTCTTCTTTTCGCTCGGATACGGCTGACTCATATTGTGTCGGCGTCATCATTTTTAAGCGGCGTTTTAAATCTAAATCCAATCCCTGCCAAAAAGCCGAGTAAGTCGGCATATCATGTGTTCCGGCGACGACAAGACACCTGTGTTCGTATTCGCGCGGCAACATAAGCGTATTACCGTGTTTTTGGTAGTGAAAAATCCGAAACGACAAGACATTTGCCCGAGCCATTGCTTCCATAAAACCAGGCGGAACCGTTCCCAAATCCTCACCGATCACCAACGTTCTGTTACGAACGCTTTCCAAGGCGATAATTCCCAGCAAATCATCAAAGGGATATGACAAATAAGCACCGCTACCCCCCGGAACACGTAAGAAAAGACGCATGAGTGAAAAAGCGTGGTCTATTCGGAAAGCACCGGCCGGACGCATAACATTGCGAACCATGCGAATAAAAAAATCATAAGCCGTCTTTTTCATAACAATGGGATTAAACGGAGCCAAAGCCCAATCCTGGCCTTTCGGATTAAAAGAGTCCGGCGGCGCACCAATGGAAACCCCTTTTAAAAACAAATCTTGGTCAGACCAGACTTCGGCACTGTTATGACTGACACCGACAGGAAGATCCGTATATAACCCGATCGGAGTGTCCGGTGTATCATACACGGTACGAACATTTTCAAATTGTTCAAAAGCGATAAATTGTTGAAAACGAATAAACCAAATGCTGTCAGCATATTTTTTTTGAAATGATTGAATCAAGGCCGCATCAGGCGACGCATACCCGGAGGGCCAATCCGGCCAATCGGGCGATTGTTTTTCACTTAAAAAATAACTGCGCAGTGCATGAAAAGTGGCGAACTGTGTCAAATAAGGATCCGCCGCCTTACAAAAATCAATAAAAGCTTGTCCTCGGGGCGTGACAGCTTGAAAATCCGAAGTTAAATGAAGATTTTTAAAAGCGTCATACAAAATCCCCAGAGCCGTATATTTCATTTCGGCCACATATTCGTATTCAACAACATCAGAGGATTTAGCTGCAGCCACAAGTTCTATGAACCGAGGCGATTTCAAATAGTCGGCATAGGCAGTAACAGTTTCGGATTCCGGAACCGCATCCGTATCAATATAAAGCGGATTCAGAAACAATCGGGATGATGTAAAATAGGGACTGGCATCTTTCGGACTATCCGGAAACAAAGCGTTCAGCGGATTAACACCGATCGCGGATGCTTGGAGACGAGTTGCGACCGTTTGAAGATACCTTAAATCCGTAAAATCACCCATACCCCAATTATGTCCCGAAGAAATGGCGTATAACTGAACCGGAATCCCCCAGGTACGGTATCCTTTTTGAAGAAATTCGGGCATATAGCACGTATTCGGAACAACAATTAAAGAAAGCGTCGCGTTTGTATCCGGCTTTACATCATCCAACAAAAAAGTCATGGAATGATACCCTTGAGGCACATCCAAAACAAATGAAATCCGACGGCGTTGATACACCTTTCCGCCCACAGTCCGTGTTTCCAAAATCGGCGTTTCTTTGATTTCCTTTTGTCCGGTAGCCGTTTTCCCATCCTCACGTGTTAAGAACCAAGAAAAGACACGGTCATCAGTCTTAACGGCAGGAACAACAATATCTAAAGAAAAAGGCGACAACTCCCATTCGCGGACAATACGAACCGGCGGAGCAAAATCTAAAAAACGGTTGTCTTCAAACCGTGCCAGAGATGCCTCGGCCTCCGCCGCTGTTTCGGCCTGATATCCCAATGAACGGCAAAGGCTTTTTTTTGTTTTGGTATCGGCCTGATATATCTGTCCATTGTCCGAAAAAGAAGTCCATATACCTAATTTTTCACACAAACGATCCAGAGATGTCATGAGGCACTCCCCTTAAAAACCAACACGCTCCAAGCCGGCACTGTTCCTTTTTCAGGTGTAAAAACAGCTTCATCGGAAGTATCCAATATCATTTTCCACCGACCGGCGGGCAGTTGCCACGCCAAAGGTTGATCGTAAGCATTAAAAATAAAGAACAAATTATCTTTTTCTCCTTGAATCCAACAGGAAACAGCCCGAACATACCCCACCCAATCGTCTTGCCGCATCGCTCGACCATCAGGACGATACCAGATAAACCCTTCCCGATCAAAAAAATCATCTTTTTCCATCACGGGATACGTCCGGCGGATACGCATTAAATCACGCACCAAATCCTGCATACGATGTCCCGCCGGCGTTATACTTATCCAATCAATCCAGGAGTAGATATTATCCTGCGCATACGTGTTATTGTTTCCGAATGCGGTTCTTAAAATTTCATCTCCGGCCTGAATCATAGGGGTACCGAAAGACAAAAGGAGAGACGCCATCAGGCCTCTTGCCCTTTTTTCACGTAACGAAAGAATGGATTTATCTTTCGTTTCCCCCTCAACCCCGCTGTTCCATGAATTGTTATTATCCGTTCCGTCACGATTTTCTTCACCGTTTCCCTGATTATGTTTCCAATTATAAGAGACCAAATCCCATAATGTAAAGCCATCATGAGCCGTGATAAAATTAACGCTTTCCCAAGGTTTCCTGCCTTTTTTATCATACACGTCGGAAGAACCGGTCATTCGGCTGGCAAAATCGGCCGCCACCCCTTCGTCCCCTTTCCAAAAACGGCGCACGGTATCCCTGAACTTGTCATTCCATTCGGCCCAACCCGGTCGAAACGCACCGACTTGATAGCCACCCCATCCCAAATCCCAAGGTTCCGCAATCAATTTCAGGCGTTGCAATGTCGGATCCTGTTGAACCGTTGCCAAAAAATCGCTGTTAATGGTATATTGATTGTTATCATCACGCGCCAGAGTTGTTGCCAAATCAAAGCGAAAGCCGTCTATTTGCATCACATCCGCCCAATAACGCAAAGAATCCATGACCAATTGAAGCACGCGCGGATGATCCAAGTTAAAAGAATTACCGCATCCCGTTGTATCATCATAATAACGCGGATTATCTTTGTTTAAACGATAATAAACGGCATTGTCTATGCCCCGATAGCAAAGCGTTTGCCCCATTTGATTACCCTCACCCGTATGGTTATAGACAACATCCAAAATCACTTCAATATTCGCCTCATGAAAAATACGAACCATCTCTTTAATCTCGGAAAGCCGGCGTTGAGACAGGTATAAGGCATGCGGGGACATAAAACTGATCGGGTCATATCCCCAATAATTGGTTAATCCCTTGTCCAGTAAAAAACCGTTGGTCATAAAAGCGGCTATCGGTAACAATTCAATAGCGGAAATTTCCAGACTTTTCAAATACGCCACCACTTTTGATGCACTCATCCCCGCAAAAGTGCCACGCAAAGCGGCGTCCACATCCGGATTACGAGCCGTGAATCCCTTTAAGTGCGCCTCATAAATCACTTCGGAATCCCATGTCCGTTTCGGCTTATCAACCCGTCGCCAATCATAGTCATGATCATCCGTGACAATACATTTCGGCACATACGGTGCCGAGTTGACACGACTGAAAGACAAATCACCTTGAGCAGATTCCGGACGGTATCCCAACATGGCGTTATGCCCTATGAAAGGAGCCGTCAACATTTTCGCATACGGATCCGTTAACAGCTTGTGCGGATTAAACCGATGTCCTTTTGACGGATCATACGCACCAAAAACACGATATCCATAAAGTTGACCGGGTTTCAGGCCTTTAATATAGCCATGAAAAACTTCGTCCGTATATTTCGGCAGATCAATTCTAATCTCTCCGTTTCCGTTCTTGTTAAACAAACAAACCTGGACACGTTCGGCATGTGCCGAAAACAAAGCGAAATTAACACCGTTCCCGTCAAAATTCGCACCTAACGGATAGGGTAAGCCCGGTAGAACTTCAAAATCATGTTTCATATACTGCCTCCCTTATTTTTGAGTAGGGGGAAGTTGATCATCCGGACGTTCCGCTCTTGATTTGGAAGTGCCGTCCTCAACCCGTTTAAAACAAACAACGGAAAGCGGGGGTAAAACGACCTGAAGCGCATAGGGTTTAAAATTCCAACCCGGCTCCTCCGTTTGAAGATAGCCTTCATTCAAAACATTCGATCCACCGTAACCGACCGCATCCGAATTCAAAATCTCGCGATACAATCCCGGTTCATTCACGCCGATTCGGTAATTATAACGCGGCACCGGTGTAAAGTTACAAGCAACAACGACGATGTCCTCCGGCCGCCGACCATGGCGCATAAATGTGAAACATGAATTTTCAAAATCATTGCCGTCAATCCATTCGAATCCGCTGGATTCAAAATCAACCTCATACAACGCCGGCGTCTGTTGATATAAATTATTTAAATCCGCAACCAACTTTTGAATACCCAGGTGTTTCGGTTGTTTTAACAAGCCCCAATCCAAGCTGTCGGCATAACGCCACTCACTACGCACGGCCAGTTCATTACCCATAAACAACAATTTTTTACCGGGATGCATAAACAAGTAACTGTAATACAAACGTAAATTAGCAAACTTTTGCCATTCGTCACCCGGCATTTTATCAATCATCGGCCCCTTACCGTGAACAACTTCGTCATGAGACAGGGGTAAAATAAAGTTTTCCGAAAAAGCATACAGCAAGCTGAAAGTTAATTCATTATGATGATATTTTCGATAAACCGGATTTTCGGACATATAGTGCAACGTATCGTGCATCCAGCCCATATTCCACTTATAACCAAACCCCAGTCCGCCGACATAGGTCGGACGCGATACCATAGGCCAGGCAGTCGATTCTTCGGCAAAGGTCGTTGCACCGTTTCCTTCGGCAAACACAACCTCATTCAATCGACGCAGAAAGGCTATCGCCTCTAAATTTTCCCGTCCGCCATATTGATTGGGAATCCATTCGCCCTCTTTACGGGAGTAATCCAGATATAGCATACTGGCAACGGCATCAACCCGCAGTGCGTCAATATGATATTCTTTTATCCAAAACAAAGCATTTGCAATTAAAAAGTTGGAAACCTCATTGCGACCGTAATTGTAAATTTTTGTTCCCCAATCTTTATGCTCGCCTTTACGCGGATCCGCATGTTCGTATAAAGCCGTCCCGTCAAATTCGGCCAAACCGAAAGCGTCTCTCGGAAAATGAGCCGGCACCCAATCCATAATCACACCGATACCGGCTTGGTGAAGCATATCAACCAAATATTTAAAATCATCAGGAGTTCCGTAACGGCTTGTCGGGGCATACATACCCGTTACCTGATATCCCCAAGACCCATCAAAAGGATACTCTGCAAGGGGTAAAAATTCAACGTGCGTAAAGCCCATTTTGTTTAAATACGCGGGTAGTTCATCTGCCATTTCCCGATATGTCAGCCATCGATTTCCCTCCAGCGCATTCCGACGCCAAGACCCCAAATGAACTTCATAAACAGAAATCGGACGACTCAAATCATTTGCTTTGGTGCGACCGCCGGACAACCAACTTTCATCCTGCCATTGATACCGTTCTTTGTCAAAGACAAGGGTTCCCGTTTTGGGTCGCATTTCAAAAGCAAAACCGAACGGATCCGACTTCAACGGCATCAGACGCCCTTGAGCACCAATCAACTCATATTTATATATGTCCCACTCCCGCAATCCGGGAATAAACAGCTCCCAAATACCGGAACTGCCGCGCGGCCGCATCATATGACGCCGACCATCCCATCCGTTAAATGTTCCCACGACACTCACCCGCTTGGCGTTCGGAGCCCAAACAGCGAAAGAAACGCCTTGAACACCTTGATGCATTATAAGATGACTGCCGAGTTTATCATAAATCTGCAGATGTTTCCCTTCCCCATATAAATACAGATCCAACTCCCCCAAAACGGGCAAAAAGCGATATGCATCCTCGGTTTCATATACCTGACCATCGGGCATTGTTATTTTGAAATAATAATCGAAAAAAGCAAGCTCATCCGAAATATCCAATTGAAACAAGCCCCCCTCATGGATACGGCGCATACAACCGAGAGAGGTTCCCAAATCCCGACGCATGACCTCAACACATGCCGCCTGCGGTTGTATTGTTCTGATAAATAATACATTCTTTCCTTCAATATCACACCTCTGATGCATACCGAGAACGGCAAACGGATCTCCTTGAAAATTTCCCGACACCAGAGCTTCGACCTGACTACTTTCTAAAATTAAACTCATTTTCTCCCCAATCATCCATTGTATTCCTGTTTCCTATATAGCATTGTTTTTCACAAAAAGAAAAGCAAAAAAATATTTTTCTTGCAATTTTTAAAAAAATCTTTTTAATATAGAATCATGTTTGAAAAAGAATTAGAGAATATTGATTACGTCAGAAGCCATCATTTTTTATTGATTCAAGCGATTGAGTTAGCCGGTGGCGTTATTGTTGTTTCACTCTTGCTTTGGTTTTTCATCATCCGTGATCCGTTTATTCGATGGGTATATGGCTCTTCAGGTTTCTCCCCCGAAGAAGTTTCAATGGAAATGAAACGTGTGGATCTGAAAAAAAATACGTCTCTGCAATCCTCCGTTATTCGAGGCCTTAATATCGATATCCGTATGACCTTTAAGCAAAAAATAAATGTCAACGCAGCCGTTCTGAATATTCAAAAATACGGTTTTTGGGGAACATATGCGCGCGGTAGCCGGGGTAATGCCCTATATGATAAAATCGCACCCTATGATGTGGCGTTAGCGTTTGGTAATGCGGGAAAAGAACAAAACTTTAACGCGCTTGCTTTTAAATCGGACTACAGATATTTTGAAGCACGGGTCAATGGTCGTTGGGAAGGCCTATTCAACGGCGATGAATTCGGAAACTATATGATCATTCCGTCCGGCAAAAATATAGAAGCCGGTCTATCCCTACTGAAAGTCGGAGACATTGCCGAATTTGAAGGATACATAACGGAGCTTGAAAATGACTCTTCAATAAAAGAGGCATCGAACATGAAAGCGACCAATCAAGGAAAAGTCGAAATTAAAAACGGCGGAACGGTCATCCGGAAAGAAGCTGAAATCATTTATTTAACCAAGCTGAGCTTTAACGGACGCGTCTTTCAATAACAATTTATGAAAAACCGCCAAAAAAAGCTTGCAATCGATTTGAAAAAGTGATACAGGTTTTGAGTAAAAAAAGTCATTTTCCACAAATGACATGTGGTTTTTGTTAACGTAGAGAAAAAAAATAAAGGAACAACTAATGACAAAATGGGTTTATACTTTTGGTGACGGAGCCGCTGAAGGCGACGCCAGCATGCGTAATCTGTTGGGTGGTAAAGGAGCCAACTTGGCTGAAATGAGCCGGGTTGGTGTTCCCGTTCCGCCGGGATTCACGATTACGACAGAAGTTTGTACATATTACTATGAAAATAATCATTCCTATCCGGCCGATTTAAAAGATCAGGTTATGGCGGCTCTGGCGGCTATTGAAACCAAAATGGGTAAAAAATTCGGTGATGCCGAAAACCCGTTACTGTTTTCGGTTCGTTCCGGCGCCCGCGTTTCCATGCCCGGTATGATGGATACGGTTTTGAACCTGGGCTTGAATGATGAAACAGTTAAAGGGTTAGCCAAAATTTCCGGAAACGAAAAATTCGCTTATGACAGCTATCGCCGCTTTATTCAAATGTATGGCGACGTCGTGATGGGTGTTGACTCTCATAAATTTGAAGCTGTCTTGGATCACGTCCGCGAAACAAACGGATATCAGTTTGACAACCAAATGACGGTTGAACAATTGAAAGATGTTGTTGAACAGTTTAAAAAGATTTGTGAAGACGACGGTCATCCGTTGCCTCAAAATCCGATTGACCAATTGTGGGGCGGTATCGGTGCCGTGTTCGGATCCTGGATGGTTGATCGCGCGATTTATTATCGTAAACTCAACAATATTCCGGGTGATTGGGGCACAGCCGTCAACGTTCAAACAATGGTTTTCGGTAACTCCGGTGACAATTCCGCGACAGGCGTTTGCTTCTCACGCGACCCGGCAACCGGTGAAAATTATTTCTATGGTGAATACCTGAAAAATGCCCAAGGTGAAGACGTTGTGGCCGGTATCCGCACACCGCAACCGATGACAAAGTTGGTCAAAGAACGCCGTGGCATTGATCTGCCCTGCATGGAAGAAGAATTCCCGGCTCTGTTCAAAGAATTGTCCGATATCCGCGCCAAATTGGAAGCGCACTATAAAGACATGCAGGATATGGAATTCACCATTCAGGACGGTAAACTGTGGATGTTACAGACACGTAACGGTAAACGGACGGGAACAGCTGCTTTAAAGATTGCGGTTGACATGGTTCGTGAAGGCCTGATTGATAAAGAAACAGCTATTTTGCGTGTAGAGGCAGCTCAATTGGATCAATTGCTGCACCCGATGTTTGATAAAAACGCGAAAAAAGAAGTCATTGCAACAGGTCTTCCAGCTTCTCCGGGTGCCGCGGTCGGTGAAATCGTATTTTCCGCCGAAGATGCCGAAAAGGCAGCCGAAGAAGGTCGCAAAGTTGTATTGGTTCGTGTGGAAACATCTCCGGAAGATATTGCAGGTATGCATGTGTCACAAGGTATTTTGACGGCACGCGGCGGTATGACATCACACGCGGCTGTTGTTGCCCGCGGAATGGGTAAGCCGTGTGTTTCCGGTGTTCCTAACCTGCGCATCGATTATGCCGCTCAAACATTAACGGTTGACGGGGTTACGTTAAAAGCCGGAGACATGATCTCCATCGACGGAACAACAGGTCAAGTCATGGCCGGTGCGTTGAAGTTGGTTGTCCCCGAAATGGCAGGCGACTTTGGCGAATTCATGGGCTGGGTTGACAGTATCCGCAAATTACGCGTTCGCGCCAATGCGGAAACACCGACGGATGCAAAAACAGCCAAACTATTCGGTGCCGAAGGTATCGGTTTGTGCCGGACAGAACACATGTTCTTTGATCCGTCCCGTATTAACCATATGCGTGAAATGATTTTGGCAAATAACGAGGCTGACCGTCGTAAGGCATTAGCTAAATTGTTGCCGTATCAACGTCAAGATTTTGTTGATCTGTTCACGATTATGGACGGTCTGCCCGTGACGGTTCGTTTGTTGGATCCGCCCTTGCATGAATTCTTGCCGAACAAGCGTTCCGAGCAGGAAGAAATCGCAAAAGAGATGGGCATTTCCGTCGATGAAATCATCGCACGGACGGCACAGTTACACGAAGCAAACCCGATGTTAGGTCTGCGTGGTTGCCGTTTGGCCATCGTCTATCCGGAAATCTGTGAAATGCAAACACAGGCAATCATTGAAGCTGCGTTGGAAGTTTCTTCCAAGGGTATCAAGGTCATTCCGGAAATTGAAGTTCCTTTGATCACATCAAAGAAAGAATTGGAAATCTGCAAACACATCATTGACACAACGGCTGAAAAAGTCTTTGCCGAAAAAGGCGCTAAAATCGAATATTTCGTCGGAACAATGATTGAGTTGCCGCGTGCAGCCATTTTGGCCGATGAAATCGCTGAAGTAGCTGATTTCTTTGAATTCGGAACAAACGACTTGACACAAACAACTTTGGGTATGAGCCGTGATGATGCCGGCAGCTTCTTGCCGACATTCGTTGCGAAAGGCATTTATCCGGCCGATCCGTTCCAATCTTTGGATCAAAACGGTGTTGGCAAGTTAATTGCCATGGCTTGCAAATCAGGTCGTGCGACAAAAGCAGGCTTATACCTCAGCATTTGTGGTGAACATGGTGGCGATCCGGCCTCTATTGAGTATTTAAATCAATATCTGGACGGTGTTTCCTGTTCTCCGTATCGTGTGCCTATTGCTCGTTTGGCTGCGGCGCAAGCTGCTGTTAAAGCGAAAAAAGCTTAACACGACACAAACAAAACATCCTCCTGAACCTTCAGGAGGATGTTTTTTATAACTATTATTTTATGACCAAATACCACTTAGTCTAATAAAACAGATTAATTACTTTTTATAAGTGTTTTCTTATTTATACAAAACGCTTTCTTTTATAAAAACATACCCCGACAAACGGGGTATATAATTATAAAAGAAAGACAGAATTACGTTATCTTTGATTTTCCGAACGTAACTGTTCACACCAAGGACATTTAGGTGTATACGGAAAAAATTCATACAACTTTCCTTTAAAAGGGGTTAATTGATAATCCACATGAGAAACAACCGTCTTTCTAAAAGCTTTTTGATATTCGGCTTTTTGTTCCGGTGTCAGGTTTTCTTTTTTCATATTTGCTCTTAAATACTCAATCTTCTCATGTTCATTCAAAAGACTTTGTTTGTCCCAAGAACGACCGAAAACCAATTCTCCACCCACATAAATTAACGGAGTTAACGCTGCCACAATTGTCAATTTTAATAAATTTTTTGCTATTGTGTGCCGTTTATTCTTTTTTTTCATCCCAATTTCTACCATAGAACACCTCTTAAAATTAAAATCATGACATATGATATCATAAAAAAACATTTCTGTCAACAATATTCAAGATATGTCACTTGGACACAAAATATATTCAAACCGTAACGATTTAAGGGTCAATAAAATGTTATAGATTTTATAACATAGAGGGCTATCGTCTGGCAAGGACTTTTTCGTTGAATTTCCAAGAAAGGAGCGTATTTTGGACATCTTTCCGAAAATGTAAAAAAATAATGACCGTTATTTTTTAATACTGAAAGGAAGGATTTTATGACGGAAAAACAAAAGGTTACTCCAAATATGAAAGCGGCAAAAAACGAATCGGGCAAATCCATGGTGGAGATGTTAGGTGTCTTGGCTTTGATGGGATTATTGGCTATTCTGGGGGCTAAAGGGTATAATATGGCCATGGAACGCGCGATGGCGAATGAGATTATCAATGATGTCAATAAACGCTCTCTACTTCATTCTCAACAGCTTTTGGCCGGTAGTGCTTTGGATGTTTCAGAAATGCCTGATAAAATCCGAGACATCTATCCCGTTTCTGCCGAAAAGCTCGGCGTTCAGTTCTTTACGGTCAAAGTCTCTCAAGTAGAAACGCCTGTTTGTCGTCGGATTGCTGATTTAGGCTACACCATCCCGATTCAAGTCACGGCAAATGGAACAAAGATTACACCCGACAACACCACGCCTTGCGAAAATCAAACGGGTATTGTCGAAATGGCTTTTACCTTTAACAGGACGTTGACCCCTTGTCCGGGATGTTTGGATGACATCAGGCAATGCGCCAGCACATCCAATTGTGCCAGCGGTTACAGCTGTCAAAATGGTTTATGCGTGTGCGATGTGCCCTGTAAAAATGCGTGTTGTCCGACGGGACAACAATGCGTTAACAATACGTGCACTTCCGCCGAACTATGCGATGACGGTTTGTGTGAGGACGGCGTGTGCCTCCCCTCCGGCCTCTGCGGGTGTTATTCTTATCGTGATTGTCAGTATTTCTGTATCATTAATGATAATGATAAATTTGGAGTTTGCTCGACAACACCTAATCAAGCACAAGGAAGTGGAACAAACGGCATTTTTTGGTCACAGGGAAATCTTAATTGGTATACGGGGAAAGATTTCTGCGATAGTTTAGGAACTCAAATGGTTAGCTTTGAAGATTTAGGATGCGTCAAAAAGGAAAGTATCATGGATTGGGACTGTTCCGAATTAAAATCAGAATTCAAAGGCAAAGGTTTTGTTTGGGTATCCAACCCAGGAACCGCTACCAACATGAAATGGCAGGTCGGAACATCACATAACGGAGTTGTTTATTCTATCGGCTATAATGGTAGAGCTTTTGCTCTTTGTAAATAAGAAGAGGCTCTAACGAGCCTTTTTTTAAAATGTGTAACGAAATCCTAAATACCCTTCATGAGCACGCATTTTCAACTTCGGCCAATCATAGAATTCTTTTTTACCCGCATCCACATAACGATACCCCACATCCACATTAATAGCACGGTTAACCGCCAATGTGAGCCCCGCTCCGGCATTCCAGGCAAACGACGACCCATCATCATCCGAAGAGGAGTGATGTCTCTTTTCAAAATCGGTATAGGCCATACCCGCCCCTACGTTAATAAACGGGCGAATAACAGATCTTAATGGAATATCATAATATAATTGTAGCATAACACGTTGTTGCAAATAACTGTATTCACCATAATCCGCTCGGGAAGCACTGGCCCAATCCAATTCCGCACGAACATCTTTCAAACGAATACCGAACGCGGCACCGTATGTAAATACCGTATTTTTTTCTTTTGAGTGCTCCACACCATCCATTTCGGCCTCCAATCCTGTTCCGGCAAAACGAACCGCAATATACGGTCCATTATTTGTCCGTGCAAAAGCAGGGGCGGAAACCATCAATGCCATAACGGCTAAAACCCATTTTTTCATCCCAAATCCTTTCTCTGAATTAACTATTTTCCTATGATACATATTTTTATATTCTTTTTCAAGTAAAAAAATTCCCTCCGTCAGGAGGGGATTTTTTATTCGACATCAGATGAGTAAATCGAAAAAATTTTTCGAACTTCAGCTTCATTAACAGAAACACCGAAAGTATCCGCGTAGGAAGAGACAATATCACCCATCAGCTCTGTTCCGATCGCGTCTTTCAAAGATGCTTCCACCTGACGATAAGCATCTCCCCCCTCTTTCAAATCGGGATATGAAACTCGATTTGTAACAGCGATTAAAATCCCCTTCGAAACCGGAATCATGATCGCGTTTTCTACCCCTGTCTTTTGCATAAAGACATCGGAAACGGCTTCCCGCGGCAAACGGTCAAAGTCTTCCCGACTGATATTATTCGCTTGAATAATTTCAAAATTACCAAAGACACCCTGCGCAGATAAAGACTCTCCCTTATGAATCCGATCTAATATTTGATCGGCTGTTTTTTCAAGTTGATCCTTCTGTTGTTCTGACGTCCACAAACGCACCAAGTCGGAACGAACATCTTTAAACTCTTTTTGGGAAACAGGAATAATATCCGTCAATTGAGCGACAAGGTATCCCGTACCGTTTTCAATTAACGGAGTTGTGTCACCTTTTTGAATCGTAAACACATTTTGAAGCATCTCTTTATTGTTGACATCTTCGGATAATGTTGTTCCATCGGCCGAAACACCGGACACGTCAACACGATCAATTGTCAAAAGAGGTAAATCCAGTTGCTCCGAAACGCGCTCCAAAGAATCACCGGCACCTAAAATATCCTCAATCTGCTTAACGGTTTCATACATCGTGTCATATGTTTTTTCCCGTGCCAAAGATGTTCTGATTTCCGAACGGATTTCTTTTTCCGGTATTGTCTTGGCCGCTTGAATATCACGAACTAATAACACGTGCCACCCCAAAGGACTTTCAACCGGACCGACAATCTGATTACGGGAAGCCGTAAAAACGGGGTCCATCAACTCTTCCAATAATTCATCCCGAATGATATATCCGAAATCCGTTTGTTCAGATGTCTGCCCCAACTTATCCGCCGCGACCTTCGCAAAATTATCAGGAGTCAACCCCTGAAGTGCCGAACGCGCGGCAGCTTCTGTTTCAAAGCGCATCTGACTGACCGCCCGTTTTTCGGGAGTTGTATATTGATTTTTCCGCTCATTATAAACAGCGTCTATTTCTTGATCGGATACCTGCACCCGGTTTAACATCATTTCCGGAGTCAAACGAACCACGTTGAATGAACGATACTCCGGTGCCATAAATTGATCCGAATAAGCTTCAAAATAATCTTTTAAATCGGTATCCGTCGGTTGTTTGTTTAATTGAATCTTATCCGTTTCAATCAATAAAGCCGCCACATCCCGCTTTTCATTTTGATATTTATACGTTAACCGAACCAATTTTTCCGGCGCATACGCAATGCTTTTAACGGCATATGCCAAGTGTTGCATCGCCAATTCGCTTTGAAGCTTTTCGGCCAATTCCGACTCCGTCATTTTAACCTGACGCAAATAAGCATAAAATAAATTTTTATCAAATTTACCCAAAGCATCCGCAAAAGCAGGATTATTTTCAACATATTTTTGAACAGCCGCGTTTGAAGCCGTCAATCCCAAAGACTCCTTGACTTCATCATTGATTAACGTATTGACCTGCTGCCGCACAACCTGAGCCGCCAATCCCATTTCAACGGCCTTTTTCGGTGAAATATATCCGCCCGCCAATCCGTTTAATTTCTGCCGCTCTTGCTCAAAAGCCTGTAACAATTGATTCGCTGCCACTTTTTTATTTCCGACACGAACAGCCTCATCGGAATAACGCGTTGTGTTAGAAAGTCCGCCAATTCCCCAAAAAGCAACCATACTTAACGCCAAAACGGTAAAAATACCTTTTGCGACCCAGCTGTTCCCCACTTTATTAAAAAATATCATCATGACGTTTATTCCCCTCTATGACTTGAATTAAATTTGTTATAACCTAAAACACATTTTTTGACAAGCTCTTTTCTATTTCTGATGCATTTTAGCCTGCAACAGATCAATGGCTTCCGCCAATGACGGTATAGCGTCTTTCTTTTTAACCGAAGCCATAATCTTACCGCATTTCACATACGGACCATAACGCCCGATCTGATAAGTGACCTCTTCTCTTTCCCATTTCCCGAGTGTTGTTACTTTTTGTTTTTCCGTCGCCTGACTCAGTAATGTCAATGCACGCGCCAAATCAACCGTCAACACATCATCCGAAGGTTCCAAAGACTTATACGTTTTTCCACGGCGAACATAGGGTCCGAATTTACCCAAACCGGCTTCTATCACTTCATTTGTATCAGGGTCATTTCCTAAAGGACGCGGTAAAGATAACAAAGACAGAGCCTTTTGAATGTCAACACTGTCGGGTGCCGTTCCTTTCGGAAGCCCGATTCTTTTGACGTCTTTCCCGCTTCCAAGCTGAACATACCAACCGTAAGGGCCTTTCCGCACAGTGACATCCGCGCCGGCAGCATCTTTTCCCAACTCAAAAATTTGCTTTTCCGACGGATTTTCTTCTATCAACTGACCGTTTTCATCCCGCGGCGCATCAATGCTTGCAAATTGCTTGGTATATTTACACTCCGGATAATTTGAACAACCGATAAACGCGCCAAATCGCCCGACATGTAAAGAAAGTTTGCCTGTCTTACATTCGGGACAAACACGAGATTCCTCCGTCGGAAAAAGATGTTTTTCCAGCGACTTGGAAACAGTTTCCAGCACCTCTCCCATTTTATGGGGCTCAACATCTTTGACCGTTGCGTCAAAGTTCTTCCAAAAGTCCCCCAAAACCTGTTTCCATTGAAGTTGTCCGTTTGTAATATCATCCAGTTTATTTTCCAAATTAGCCGTATAATCATACTGCACATACTGGTTAAAATAGTTTTCCAGAAAAGCCGTTACGATTCGACCGCGATCTTCCGGAATAAATCGCTTGGATACCAACTTAACATAAGCGCGTTCCTGTAAAACAGACAAAATCGTCGCATAGGTTGAAGGCCGGCCGATTCCCAATTCTTCCAATTTTTTAACCAGACTGGCTTCGGAAAAGCGCGGCGGCGGCTCGGTAAAATGCTGTTCAGCCAACACATCCAACGTTTTCAAGGCCTCACCTTCATTCATTACGGGCAACAATGTATTTTCATCTTCGGATTTGGCATCGTCAATATCCTCTTTATAGACTTTAATAAACCCCGGAAAAGAAATGGTCTGTCCCGTAGCGCGCAACTGAACACTGCCGTCATCGGCCGGAATGTCAATCCCGACTTTATCTAAAACCGCACTTTCCATTTGACAAGCAATCGTTCTTTTCCAAATCAACTCATACAATTTACGCTGATCCGGTGTTAAAAAAGAGCCGATTTTTTCCGGAGTCCGAGCCACATTTGTCGGACGAATGGCTTCGTGAGCCTCTTGTGCGTTTTTAGAATTATTTTTATAAAAACGCGGCTTTTCGGGAACATATTCTTTACCGTATGCCTGTTCAATTAATGTTCGAGCCGCTGTAACAGCCTCATTCGATAATGCAACACTGTCTGTACGCATATATGTAATCAAACCGGCTGTTTCTCCGCCGATATCAACACCTTCATATAAATTCTGCGCAATTTGCATTGTTTTTTTTGCGGCAAATCCCAATTTACGAGATGCTTCTTGTTGTAAAGTCGATGTCGTGAATGCCGGCGCGGGGTTGCGTTTGACCTGCTTGCGTTCAATCGCACCAACCCGGAAAGAGGCCGATTCAACCTGCCGTTTGACTTCCTCTGTAATCGCGCCGTTTCCCAAATCAAACTTTGTCAGCTTTTTTCCTTTGACATGAGAGAGTTTTGCCCGGAACTTTTCAGAGCGAATCGTATCCAGATCAACATCAATACTCCAATACTCCTGCGGTTTAAAAGCTGTGATTTCATCTTCACGCTCACAAATTAAGCGTAACGCGACGGATTGCACCCGACCGGCCGATTTAGCCCCCGGCAACTTTCGCCATAATAACGGAGAGATATAAAATCCGACAAGGTAATCCAAAGCACGCCGCGCCAAATACGCGTCCACAAGTTGCATATCTATCTCGCGCGGGGATTTCATGGCTTCCAGAATAGCCGACTTTGTAATCTCATGAAAAACCACACGATAAACGGGAAGATTCGCCGGCAGTTTTTTTCTTCTTTTTAATTCCTGCAACACATGCCACGCAATCGCTTCCCCTTCCCGATCAGGGTCGGAAGCCAAATATAATGCGTCGGCTTTGGACAGTGCCTGAACAATTTCGCGAACAACCTTTTCGGCACGCGGTTGAATTTCCCAATCCATTGCAAAATCTTCATCCGGACGCACGGAGCCATTTTTGGCCGGCACATCACGAATATGTCCGAAACTTGCTTTGACCAAATAATCCTTTCCTAAATATTTATTAATTGTCTTTGCCTTTGACGGAGACTCCACAATGACAAGTTTCATTTTTTACTCCCCAGAATAAATCAAAGAAACACGGTTTCCCGGGTAACGTTCCAATCGCCCGGCCAGTTCCAATTCAACTAAAATAATGTTAATTAAACGAACATCAAGTCCTGTCTCACTAACAAAACGATCAACAGACACCATTTCCGGCCCCAAATTCCGAACAACAGTATCCCGCGCAGAAGATACAATATCATCGTTAATCGGCTCCGGTTCAAAAAACATGTCCATATCCGGCTCGCTTAATGAAAATGTTTGTAAATTTTCAAGCGAAGCGATAATGTCCTTGGACGTTTCAACCAGTATAGCCCCATCCCGAATAAGCGCATTCGGTCCCGCACTGCGTGGATCAACCGGGGAACCGGGAACGGCAAAAACCTCTCGCCCCTGATTCAATGCTTCCCGTGCCGTAATTAATGAGCCGGAACGTTCTTGGGCTTCAATAACTACTGTTCCCAAGGATAGCCCCGCTATAATTCGGTTACGACGCGGAAAATTACGTGGGGACAAAATCGTGCGG
Source organism: uncultured Alphaproteobacteria bacterium (assembly GCA_944391735.1). Classification (GTDB taxonomy): domain Bacteria; phylum Pseudomonadota; class Alphaproteobacteria; order CAAHEQ01; family UBA3637; genus CALXZG01. The sequence goes on from CALXUR010000005.1 coordinate 47,303, forward strand.
AAAGGAAATTCAGACACCAAACAACCGTATCGACTGATTTCCGTATAAATATCTTTATTTTCATCAGGATACACCTCATCAACCGCCGTCCCCAGAACCGCTGTCGTTGCCGGCCGATCTTCCACGGCAGTCAAAGCCCCCTGATGCGCGGATCGGTCTATTCCTCGAGCCATACCGGAAACAACATTGTATCCTTGTTCTGCCAATTCACACCCGAACCGTTTGGCCAATCCCTTTCCGTTTAATGAAGCGTTGCGTGTGCCCACAATGGATACTGCCGGTTTATCCAGAGCACTTACCTGTCCCTTCACAAACAAAATAGGGGGCGCATCAATTGTTCTCTTTAACAACTTCGGGTAATTAGCCTCTCTGAAAAACATCAGTTGAACACCATTTTTTTCGGCCTGCTCCAACTGCTTTTCGGCCTGATCGACTGTCGCGGCAATAATCGGCTTTTTCCGTCCTCCGCGACGCGCCAGATCATCTATGTGTTTAATGGCTTCGGTTGCCGTTCCATAAAAAGATAATAATTGATTAAAGGTAATAGGTCCTACATTTTCACTTAAAATCAATCGAATCCAATTTATTTTTTCTTCATTTGAGAGTATCATTTTTCTTCCTTTTTTAATTTAATCTTGGTTTCCTCTCCTCGTATCAAGCGTTGGATATTGCCTCTGTGCTGATAACAGGATAACAGTGCTAAAACGCCGAAACAAACCACGGCAACAGGAGACGCCCAAATAACAGCGTAAAGAGGCGCAAGACATAACGCCGTCAAAGCGGCCAAAGAAGAATAACGGAACAAAACGGCTATGACAAGCCAACTCAAACACGTCATTACCCCGACCAAAGGTGTAACAACAAGCATCATTCCCAAGGTGGAAGCAACACCCTTTCCCCCTTTAAAGTGCAACCAAACCGGATAATTATGTCCGATAACAGCCATAAACCCGGCTATCAGTCCCGCTGTTTCGGATTGAAACACCATCTCACAAACAAACGCCGACAACCCTGCCTTACCTAAATCAAAAAGCAAAGTCAGGAAAGCCAGATCTTTTCGCCCGGTTCGCAAAACGTTTGTTGCCCCGATATTACCCGATCCGATTTTCCTGATATCACCGAGTCCCGCCCACCGCGTAATCACGAGACCGAAAGGAACAGACCCAAGCAAATACCCAAAAACCAAAGAAAATATAACGGGGAACATTTCCAACTCCTTTATGAAAGTGACACACTATTGTAACGTAATATCATTAAAAGGCAAGAAAAAAAAGAAAAGGCGCGGCTTTTATCTTTTTTCCTATTAAATTACAAAGACTTGGCAGCATCTTGAATTTGAAACTGAATTTTTGTCTGACCACGCCATGAATCCAACTTCAAAATACCGGCCACATGAAAATAGGAATTACAGGATGTCAACAATTGATGTCCCAACTCCGTATCTGATGCCCGAAAAGCAATTGCCTGAAGATATAAACCGCCCCGACCGGACAAGGTGCATCCGATGTGCCCGTTTTTTAATAACGTGCAACGACTGACCATCACATCTTTAATCACGAAACGAGGCTCCGGATTGGCTTCACCGAACGGTGCCAACAAATTAATCTGACGAACCAAGTCGGCTGTTGCCCCGCCGATATCCAAAATACCGTCTATTTCCAGAGTCGAAGATCTGTTCTGTGTCATATCCGGCGTGATGTTTTCTTTCAAATACATATAAAAATCATTTAATCTTTCTTTTTTCAAAGAAAATCCGGCCGCCATCGGATGTCCGCCGCCGCGCGACAAAATGCCCTTACCGATCGCATTCATAACCAACGCCCCCAAATCAACCCCCTGAACCGATCGAGACGATCCTTTGACCTCGTCTCCTTCTATGCTTAACGCAAACACCGGTAAATTGTAACGATCTTTTAAACGACCGGCCACAATACCAACCACACCCTGATGCCACAATTCACCTTTTACAAAAACAAACGGATCCGATTCCGGCCTGCTTTCGGCTTGTTCTATCGCTTCCAATAATACGGCGGCCTCAATATCCCGCCGTTGTAAATTTAATTCTTCCAGTGTATGAGCTAAAACAGATGCCTGAATATTATCTTGACATGACAACAGTTGCATCCCGATATCAGATTGCCCGACGCGTCCGCAGGCATTGACGCGGGGTCCGAACACATATCCTAAATGATAAGCGGAAGGAGGTTCGGATAACCCGACCAACTCCGCCAAGGCCGCTATACCTTTGTTCTCACCTTTTCTCATCTGATTCAGACCCGCTTTAACAAATAAACGGTTGACACCTTGTAAACGAACAACATCACAAACGGTTCCAAAAGCAACCAAATCCAGAAAACGCATCAAATTCGGTTCCGGTCTCTTTGCATAAAAACCTCGTTCTCTTAAAATAGTATTAAGTGCGACTGTAAACAGGAAAACAACACCGACAGCCGCCATATAGTGACACGGATGCGTTACAGGCTCATCCAACCGCTTGGGATTAACAACGGCATACGCATTCGGAAGACTCTGTTCCGCATCGTGATGATCCAAAACAATAATGTCCAAGCCCAATTTGACACCGGCGTCAATCGGGTCAAAAGCCGTCATACCGCAATCCAAAGTAGCGACCAAACGGCAGCCCTTATCATAAAATTCTTTCATTTTCAAAGCATTGGGACCATATCCCTCTTCCCGTTCGGGGATAAAGGTATAAACGGGAACGCCTATTTCCTCCAAAAACATCTTTAACAGTGCCGTTGATGTAGCACCATCCACATCATAGTCCCCCATTAAGCCGATCGGCTCTTTTGCTTCAATCGCATCCGCCATCCGTCGGGCAGCCTTTTCCATATCTTTCAAAGACAGCGGGTTCGGCAAATTATGCTTTAGTGTCGGGTATAAAAAAGAATCGGCACTCTCCAAATCAATACCGCGTGACGCCAAAATCCGGGCAACAACCTCCGGCAAATCAAATCGTTGAGCCAAAGCCGCCGCCAAACGGGCGTCTGTCGGCTGCATCTCCCAAGTCAATCCATTCAATGAACACGTTACATCCAAAACAGCCATCAATCAACCTTTCTTCTTCTTTCCTTTTTAGGATACTTTTTTTAAAATTCAAAATCAAGAAAAAAATCTATGAAAAAGCTTGCAAAGCAAAAACAGCTCGTTTATACTGACTTCAAACAATGAGGAGTATAAGGAGACAAAAATGAGTCAAAATATCTTGTTCATAGCCAGTGAAATGACCCCCTTCATTAAAACCGGCGGATTAGGTGATGTTGTGGGGTCTCTGCCGAAATCGTTGATACATGAAGATGTTCATGTCAAAGTAATCATTCCGCTTTATTCCGGCATTAATTATCAAAAATACGGATTATTCAAGGTAATGGAAGGCAATTGCGTCGAAATGGGCAATTGCCATGAATTTTTTTGTGTGCACCAATCCAATTATATTCCCAGCGTTGAAACTTATTTCATTGAGTTTAATAAGTATTTTGACCGAAACGGTGTCTATGATGATAAATGGAGTCATACGGCTTATCAGGATAATGCCTACAGATACGCTTTCTTTTGCCGTGCGGCACTTCAGGTTTCAAAAGATTTAGGCTATCGACCGGACGTTATTCATGTTCATGATTGGCAAACCTCTTTAATTCCTTATTATATTAAGCATGATCATGATCCGTTCTTTGCTCGGACAAAATCGCTTTTGACCATCCACAACCTGCCATATCAAGGTCGTTTTCCTTCAGATGTCGTGCCTTATGCCAAAATAGATTGGTCAGATTTCCATGCCGGTGCCTTTGAAGATTACGGATGCATTAATTTCTTAAAAGGCGGATTGCGTTTCGCGGATAAATTAAACACCGTATCCCCCAATTACGCGCATGAAATCCTAACGCCGGAATTCGGTGCCGGACTGGATTTCCTGCTTCGGGAAAGACAAAATGATTTGTGCGGCATTTTAAACGGTATTGACACACAGCTTTGGAACCCCTCAAAAGACCTGATTATTCCGGAACGTTATTCGGCCGATTCATTCACCAAGGGCAAACAACGCAACAAAGAAGAACTTGTCCGCCGAACGGGATTATCCAGCACGTCTCAACCGATTTTCGGAATGGCCGTGCGCCTGGCCGAACAAAAGGGGATCGGTATGTTGTCACAATGTATCGAGCCTGTTTTAAACACCATGCAATGTCAATTCGTGATTATGGGTCAAGGCGATCAATGGGCTCAAAATTATTTTGAATCTCTGCCTAAAAAATACCCGGGACGGATTTCGGTTCAAATCGGATTTGATCCCGAAATGGAACATTGGATTGACGCGGGCAGTGATTTTTCGCTGGTTCCTTCTATTTACGAACCGTGCGGTTTAAAACAAATGGTCAGTCAAACCTATGGCGCCCTGCCCGTCGGTAGAGCGACCGGTGGTCTGGATGATACAATTTATAATTACAATGAATACTATGGGGTCGGAACAGGATTTAAATTCAAAGATATTTCCCCTATGGCGTTGTATAACACTATCGGTTGGGCAAACGCAACATATTTCGACCGCCCGGAACACATCAACACAATGCGTCATTTGGCCATGAAACAAAATTATTCCTGGTCAAAATCATCAAATGACTATAAAAAACTGTATCAAAAAATGTCTGGAGGATATTAATGCAAAAAATTTCTGTCGCAATTATCGGATGGGGAAACGTCGGACGCGGATGTAAGCGTGCCATTGCCGAAAGTTCCGATTTATATCTGGCGGGCGTTGTTCGGCGTCCGGCTTCATTGGCAAAACACGATCCCAGTTTGGAAAACACGCACGTTGTTGACGATATCACAAAACTGGATAAAGTGGATGTCGCTCTTTTGTGTATTCCATCACGGGAAGTGCCGGAACGAATCAAAGAATATCAAAATCTTGGGATTTGCACGGTTGACAGTTTTGATGAGCATGACCGTATTCCGGGCTTAAAAAAAGAATTGGATATCATTGCAAAATCAAAAAAAGTGGTTTCCATTTTTGCAACCGGTTGGGATCCGGGTACCGATTCCGGTATTCGAGCCATTATGAAAATCGCCTCTATTACCGGCCACACAACAACGACTTTTGGCGGTAAAAAAGGCGGTCGAAGCATGGGGCATACCGCCGCCGTTAAAGCGATTGAGGGTGTTAAAGATGCCGTGGCTTTGACTTTGGCAAACGGTCGGGGCAAACAAAAGCGTCAGGTTTACGTTGAACTTTTGCCCGGATTTGATGCAGATGTTATAGAACAAGCAATTAAAAGCGATGCCTATTTCAAAAATGACCCGACAGAAGTTAAATTTGTGAAGAATATTAACAAATATAACACACTTCATCATGAAGGTGAGGTAGAACGAACCGGCATGCAGGTCAATCAAATTTACACAGCCGAGGGAAATAATCCCGAATGGACCGCCAATATTATGGTGTCTTGTATCAGAGCCTGCATTTCATCACGGGATCGAGGTGAATACGGAACATATACGTTTATTGAACGTCCGTTGATTGACTATTTGCCCGGTAAAACATTGGATGAAAAATTAGAGGGATATTAACAAACTTCATTTAACTTAAAACTTCGGCAATTCTGCCGAAGTTTTTTTATGGTTGTTCGATTCACATAAGTACATCGTACCCGAACAGAATAACCATCGGGATTATAATAAACCACCATCGGATTTCTCCGATAGTGGTTTCGACACGGCCCGTCGTTTTTATTTCACACACTTGTTATATATACATGTTTTACCACTGGGGCAATCATCATTATCAAAACATAAATAAACCTTGACGCCATCAATACAATATTCGTGAGGTATTCCCGTGCTTACTCCGTCGTCTTGAATACAAGTTCCGCGGAGTTCGCATTTTCCCGAATTACACGATTCTGTATTCAAACAATCCCAATGATCCGAACAAGTAGATGTTTCTTCCTGATTACCCACATAATCCTCTTGATCGGAGGCATCCGGTGTCAAAGTCGTATCCTTATTGGGCGATGCACCCGGTTCACGGTAAATACCACTGTCAAAATTCTGTGACTCTGTTCCGCCCGAGGAGAAAGCGTCTTTTTCAAAAACACAATAGGTTTGAACCAAGGCGGAAATATCATCCACTCCGTTTTTACTGGGCGCATTACCGCCATAGGTCATTGTCACCTCCCACTTCTCATCTTCTTTATTTCCCGCAATATTAATCTGAACAGGTGCCTTTTGAATTAAACGCACTTGAGGATTGTTATCCTCGTCCCGAATGACAATATTACCCTCATCGATATCAACATTATTCGTATCAATATTAATACTATGCGCATCCGGGGCATCCACATTAAAAGTATGGGTATGCGCCGTTCCACTCGATCCACCGCTAGAAGTAGTGCCGTTATATCGAACAGTATTATTATATTTGTGTTCCATATTCAGCTCGACACCTTGCACATATTGAGCCCACTTGGTCGGTGTTACCACAATCGCACGGGAATATCCTGCGGGACATTCCGGTTTTGTAACCTCTTTTTTTTGTTCGAGATCATTCGCCGTAAAGGAAAGCGACTGCATTCCCTTGGCAATGTAATTCGGCAAAATTTCACTTAACTTTGCGCCGCCACGAGACGTCAAACGCACATCATTCAACAAAGAAACGTTTGCCAAATCTAATTTATAAGATCGTTTTTCTCCATCCGCAAGCGTTGCTTGTTCGTTGGATACAATCTGTCCCCCGCCGATACGCAAAGTCGGGACATAAATATTCTTATTAATATCACCGCCGACATGCCGTTTCTGATAGGTAGTAATAATCCCGTTTCCACCATCAATACGAACCGTTTCACCACCATCAGAATCACGGGCAATCACATGTCCCCCGGCATTTAATGTCAATCGCTCTGTCCCATCAATGTTATACACCCGAATTTGGCGACCGGCATCACTTTCATCATCCGTTTCAATCGCGACAGCTTGACGATTATTTTCATTATCGCGACCGACATATAAATTGTTTTTGATATAAACATGTCCCGCACTGGATTTATCCGTATCCGTGTTTGTAACCGTTCCGACCCAAAACAAAGGATCACATTTATTGGAAGCCGCCGCCCCTGATCTAAGACCTCCCGGACCGTAAATTGTATCTTCTTTTGCTGCATTACCTTCCATAATCGTGTGACACAATACCGTTTTACTGGAATCCGTCGGATCCGTGCAAACCTCTATACAATTATCGTTACTGTTACCGACCGAGAAATACTCACTGCTATGCAACCGACGGAAAGCGATCGATTCCGGAACGGCAACAGGAATGCGCGCGTCATCCTTAATATCGGGTTCGGGCACATACACATCTATCCCCGTTAAAACAACCGGAATACCGGTCATACCACTTGGCAGGCTGGGAGGACAAACCTCGTCGACACATGGCAGGCTCCACCCCCCCATCGTTCCGTTCAAGTAGCCCCCACCGGAAGAATCATCTGTATAAATACCACCATCCGAACCAATCAGATTCGCAACACGCGCCGCCTGCGTTAACTTCATAGCCTCCGGCAAAGGCCCATCCGGACCAGTTTTAGGAACAATAATACCATAGAAGTATTTTCGACCACTCACCTGATATCCGTATAGATAAAAGTTATACATATCCAAAACATCACCGGCACCATGAAAGTCCGCATATCCATCGGGCACAAAATCCCGAATATTATCACGAAGCTGATCAGAAGAGGAGCAAGACTGGGGATCTTCTTCTCCAACCGTGCAATCCGTTTCCAAAACGGCTTTATCCGCATTAATATAGGCTAAAAAGCCCTCTTTCAAAATACGCATTTCCGTGGCTATGTTGATATTATCCAATTCTTGATTCCGTTGAATCACCTGACGGAACAGTAATGTTCCCATCGTGCCCAACAACGCGATAACCGCCAGAACCTCCACCATAATCGCGCCGCGTTCGTTTTCTTTCCGTTCCATCATTTTTAATCACTCCCGTTTTATTATAATTGAAATCCGTTAAATACCAAACCGTTTTTTATCCGCTTGATAATTGTTTTGAATTTGTGTTTCACCCAATGCCCGTTTATAAATCCGTAAATGCCGCAACACTTGATTGTCATTCTGAATCAAGGAGGAATCTGCCAACTCCGGATGTGATAAAACAGGTGCACCTGTCGAAGAAGAAACCGGCTCATTATCATTCACATCATCATCCATATCATCATTCACATACAACACCTGTCCACCGGGGGTGCCGACATACGCGAATGAGATTGCCGACTTTGCGGATATACCACTGGCCGTCAATCCGTTCACGGTTAAAGAGCATGTCTTGTCATCATCGCTTTGAGTGCAACTGATTGAAGCGGGGACACTTCCCGACAAAATGGATTGGGTGCCGTCTACATTTTGTATCACACCGGCAATCGTGTAGTTTGTTTCGTAAAAAGAGCCCGACGATGGAGTCAAATCCGTCCCCGACACATTTCCTTCCAATGGAACGGTGGGGCCGGATGAAGATGTTCCGTATCCCAGATTATTAATTTTATCAACCATAAACGCCAGCCCGCCCGTATAATAGGGATTATTAAAAGGCGACAGACAAAACAAAATCCCGTCTAACCGTTCCGTGCATCCCGCCTCTGAACGACAGGTATCCAACCCGACATTTCCCGTTTCACCGGAATGCGCCATATTTTCGGTAACCGCAGGCGGAACGATATATTGAACTTTATTGTCCCCGCCGTCTGGTCGGCGGACAACCCCTGTCAGACGTTGCGTCGTGTCAATCGCGTAATAGTGATCATCTGCTCCATAGTCACCAACGGCATATAACACGCCGCAAGAGGCCGATCCCCGCGTCCGCCGTAAAATCGCCTTACGCCATGTTTCCAAGCGCGTTGTCCGAGATTGCCACCAATCACTTTCCTCAAACATATTCGGCGGATACCCATACGTCAACAAATATTGCTTATTCGACGGGCAGTCCTTGATAGCCGCCAAAGTATCATCCATACAGACCAAAACACTGGTATAGTGTCCGATACTATCCTGAAGTGTCGGGTTCGGCGTCAATCGTGTTTGACAATTACTATCCGGACACACAGCATAAATTTCGTGCATAAATTGACCATCTTTGGTGGAAAAACGCATAGCCCAAGGCATCATGGATTGCAATCCCCGAAACGGTAAAACATTAAAAAAAGGTGAATCTTGTTTCATTTGCTCACTCGGATGCCATTCAATCATCTGATACATATAATCACGAGCGGCCTGATGTTGATTCACAAAAGCGTTTATGGCATACTCCGCTTTCCGAAGTTCTTGATCATATTGATCGTTCCGCGGATAGAACATATAGGTCATAATGCTGGCGATAAAAACCAAAACGCTTGCCCAAAAAACCATATCAACGCTCCTTTTTTGAATTAGTTTAAGGCGATTCGTTTTTTTTATCAAGTATAAAATCGACCTCTTTTCGAAAAAATCCTTTTCTTTTTATTTTGTTAATACTTTATTTACATCTGAATGATACAACATAAATCATGAAATTCATTTCTTTATTTTTTGCCTTCTTTAAAATAGGTTTGTTTGCTTTCGGCGGCGGCTACACAATCGTCGCCCTGGCACGTTCCGAATTTGTGAACAAACGCCGTTGGATTTCCGATGGTGAACTATGCGATTTTTTGGCTCTCAGTCAAACTCTGCCCGGTATTATATCTGTTAATTTTGCGGCTTTTCTCGGAAATCGCCAAGGTGGTTTCATCGGCAGCGTTTTTGCCGTTTCAGGAATGGTCTTTCCTGCCGTATTGGCAATCCTGCTTTTAGCTCATCTCATAACAGAGGCAAATAACTATCCCGTCTTAAAAAGTGCTTTGGCCGGCGTCAGAATCGCCGTCGCGGTTATGTTATTGACCTTGACGTTCTCTCAAGCGCGAACAGTTTTAAAAAGCAGATTCGGCGTTCTATTGGCCGTTTCGGCATTCATTTGGATTTTATTCGACCTGTCCCCCGCCGTTCCGTTGATTATCGCCGGCATTGCGGGATGGTTGTTTTACCGGCAAAAAGGGAAAGTGTTCGAATGACTTTTCTTGTTCTGTTTTATCGGTTTTTCTATATCGGATTATTCGCCGTCGGCGGTGGATTTGCCATCATTCCGTTCTTGGAAACACTTGTCGACGGGGCGCATTGGGTCAGCCGGGATGATCTATCAAATATCATTGCTTTAGCCGAAATGACTCCCGGTGCGGTCGGTGTCAATATGGCAACCTACACCGGATTCGCCCTGGCCGGTATTGCCGGAGGACTTGTCGCCACATTGGGACTCATCACACCGTCATTAATCATTGTCGGCGTTATCAGTCGCCTTTGGCAACACGCAAAAGAGTTTCCTTTGGCGGTTTCCGTTTTTAACGCGGTCAAAGCCGCCGTTGTCGGGTTGCTCGGAAGTGTTTTTATCACCTTGTTTTTACTGATATTCCAAGAACAAGATGTTTTTATTTTTGACATACGGAAAATCATCCTGTTCGCATTAACACTGGGTATCGTTTCTTATTTTAAGATAAACGCCATCATCTATATTATTTTGTTGGGTATCATCGGCGCGATAATCGGCTTATAAGGTCTTTGTTTTCAAAACATCAATGAACGGCTTGTCCGCCGGACAGAAATCATATTGCGCCAACTCCGCCGGCGTAACCCAGGCAATTTGCTCATGCGCCGTCATACAAGTTGTTTGCGTCGTCTGACACGTTGCCCAATATGTATTCAAATGAACGCATCCCGTATCCGGATAAGAATAACAGACATCCATAAAGAAATCCCTGACATCAACAGGTAGCCCCAATTCCTCCATGAACTCACGCCGTATGCAATCCGCCGCCGTTTCCCCGGGTTCTATCTTACCCCCCGGAAACTCCCATAACAATGCTTGCTTTCGTCCGCGTTGACGCTGGGCTATTAAAATTTTATGGTTATGCACCACAACGGCCATTCCGATTTCAAGCATACAACACTCCTTTTTTGGATACACAGTATACTTTCCTTTACCAAAAGGCAAGCTTTTATTGATAAAGGAAGGCAACAAAATACGAACAATTCATATCTTATTTTCTCGGCATTTCTTGGATAAACTCATAAATGCCGTTTTGGTTCCGCTGAAACACCTCCGGATTCCACTGTTGATTTTCCCACTCCACAATGACTTTGTCTTTGGAAACTTTGTTAACTATGGCACAGGCATCAGGTAAAGAAAAACGGCATGTTTTTTGTCTTTTTGTTGGAACAATTATACTGTCGCTCCAGTATGGATGTTCCAGCCTGATCTTTTCTCCCTCCGGGTAAAATTGATAACTTCCGTCATTTTGCAAATAAAAAGTCTCTTTCGGCCAAGAATCCCAAACAATTGTTATCTTGTCATCCTCAATTACAACTTGTCCCTTGTCTTTCGTTCTCAATCTTTGCCATTTCCCATCCTTTGATTCAACCAAAAAATCTGACCAAAACGGATGTTTTAAGTAAAGAGCCGTTTCAAAATCAACAGGACATTGCGCGGCAAATCTATTTTCCAAATAGTGGTGAGGCAGTTTTGGATTTTTTAAATTACCATCTAACATTTTTCGTAATAAAGCACATTTTTCTTTTTGTGAATAAACATATTTAACATCTTCATCTTTACAAAGAAAAAATTGTGATAGCATTTTTCTTTTTACATCAAGTGCGTTTTTACTCATAGCCGTATAATACTCTTTTGAATTTGACGAATGAAACCGAACATAAGCCAGTGTATCTTTAATGGAAGCCATTCTTCCGCCAAACAAAACAAACTGACGCCAAAAATCATAGTCTTCCGCCGATAAAAGCCGATCATTATATCGAATTTTGTTTTTTAAAGTAAAAGAACGTTTATATAGTGCAGACACATTCCAAAACAAATTAGCAAATGTCTGTTCCACCTCATAAAATCCTGGTAATTTATCAACAGTATACCCTTTTTTTTCAGAAACAGAATAATCCGGAATAAATACATCTTTCGGTATTGCCTGAATCCTACCCGTCATGACATCAACTTCGGGATGATCACGCATAAAAGCCAACGATTTTTCAAACCGATCCGGAACTGACCAGTCATCAGAATCCATAACGGCGATATACTCTCCCCTGGCCGCATCAGCACCTCGTTGCCGAGAGTAAGCGATCCCCTGGTTTTTAGGATTATAAATCAATCGAATACGATCATCTTGTTTAGCGTATTGCTTTAAAATACTCTTGGTTAACGTATCAGAACCATCATCAACAATAATAAGTTCAAAGTTATCCATTGTCTGATTCAGAATAGAGGTAATCGCTCGTCCCACTAAATCCGGGCGGTTGTAAACCGGCATAACCACAGATACAAGCGGTGGCGGATCAGAATGCCTCCAATGGAAATAAATACTTGAAAAACAAATAAAAGGAATCAAACAAAATATCGTTATTTTAAACAGTCTTGTTTTGATCATCATATACTTCCTTTTGTAAAAATTGAATGGGCAATAAATTTTTATACATTTGTATCACATATGAATATAAAAATGCAAGTCTTTTTATTTGAATTATAAGGATTAATGTTTTTTTTTATCGAATGTAAAAATTTATTGTCCCTTTTTTCGTTACAGATATAAAAAAAGCAGAAGATAAAACCTTCTGCTTGTAATAATATTAAATCAATTAACGATACTTTTTCATTTCTTCATCTATCCATTTACGTGCGAAATCGACCGCCTCTTCTATCGGAATCAGTCCACTTTCATCCGTTCCCCGGACTTTATATTCCACCATACCTTGTTCCAAAGCACGCGGCGCGATAATCAAACGTAACGGAACCCCCATCAGATCCGCATCCGCGAATTGAACACCCGCCGAAAGCCCCCTGTCATCATAAAGGACTTCGGTTCCCGCTTCCTCTAAATCAGCATACAACTTTTCGGCAACCTCTTTGATTTGCGGATTCGCCATCCCCATGGCGTTCAACTGAACTTGCCAAGGTGCAATCGATAACGGCCAAATCGGACCATAGTCATCATGACGCGCCTCAATAACCGATCCCAGCAACCGCCCGACACCGATTCCGTAACACGCCATAATAGGCGTCTGTTCCTGACCTTTTTCATCGGTATAGGTCATATGCATTGATTCCGTGTATTTTGTGCCCAACTTAAAGATATTGCCAACCTCAATCCCGCGGGAAATGCGAAGCGGCGCACCACATTTAACACAAATATCACCATCTTTGACCGTCGCAATATCCACAACGGTGGCGTGCGGAATGTCTCTTGAGATATTAAAGTTTTTCAAATGCCATCCTTCTTTGTTCGCCCCGCAGATCATATTGTATCCGTTCGCGACGGAGGCATCCACAAACACACGGCATTTTAAACCGATAACATTTGCAAAACCGGGGATAGCACCAGCTTTTAATACCTCATCATCCGTTGCGAAATTAAATAAACAACGGACAATCTTTTGTAATTTCAGCTCGTTCACCTCTATGTCACCACGAACGACAACGGCAAACGTCTCTCCTTTTTCAGAAGTATAAAACACGGTTTTAGCAATTTTTGAAGCCGGAACATTTAAAAACTTTTCCAAATCGGCAATTGTCTTGGCCGCCGGTGTTTCAACTTCTTCCAGAGGACGCAACTCCTCCGGTTCGGCTTTAAATAAACAGGTTGCCACCTCACTGTTAGCATAAGTATGGCAAGCGTCGCAAACAACAACCCTGTCTTCGCCGGAATCTGTCAACAACTGATACTCATGAGCCACTTTACCACCCATCATTCCCGAATCGGATTGAATGGAAACCACTTCCGGCACACCACACCGGCGGAAAATCGTGTGATAAGCTGCCGCGCACCGCTCATAATAATTATCCAAATCCGCCCACGACGTGTGAAAAGAATAGGCATCCTTCATCGTGAATTCACGCACACGAATCAATCCGCCCCGTGACCGCGCTTCGTCACGAAACTTGGTTTGAATCTGATACAACATAAAGGGATAATCTTTATAACTTGTTACCTCTGTCCGTGCCAAAGCCGTAACGGCTTCCTCATGCGTCATCCCCAACAGCATATCATGTTGTGTGCGGTCTTTAAAACGCAACAATTCGGAACCGACATTTTCCCAACGACCGGATTCTTCCCACAATTCGCGCGGCATGACCACGGGCATTTTAACCTCTTGACCATCAATCTTATTCATTTCCTCACGAATAATATTTTCAATTTTCGCCTGAACCCGAACCGCCGGCGGTAACAGAGAATAGATACCGTTGGACACCGGCCGCATATAACCGCCGCGCAATAGATAAATATGGCTGATAAGTTGCGCCTCTGCGGGCTTTTCTTTATGTTTTTTGGAAATCAGACGACTGACTCGCATAATGATGATCCTTTCTTAAAAATACAATGGGGTGGAGTATACTCCTTTCCCGATAAAATTTCAAGAGGCGGACACGATTTCTGATAATTTTTTAATGATGTTCCGGATCCCTGTCAAGCGATCGGTTACTTTTTCCCAAGGACGCATAACAATCAACTTTTGATCCGGACGAATGCGTATCGTTCCCATTTGCGAAGAAATATACGCGATTAATCCGGCGGGATTGGGGAAAGTATTATTATGGAAGGCGATGCTCGCCCCTTTCGGACCGGCCTCTAACCGTTCAATATTAACAGACTTAGCTAAAATTTTCAATTCAACCGTCATTAACAAATTATCCACCTCGACGGGATATTCACCAAAACGATCAATCAATTCTGCCTTCAAAGAATCTATTTCGGATAATTCCGTCATATCTCCGATACGATGATATAACCGCATACGGACATCCAGATCGGCTACATACGTATCCGGTATCAAAACAGGCAGACCGACAGAAATTTGGGGTGAATAATCTTCTGCAACAACTTCCTTTTCGCCCGTTCCACGGCGTCGCAATGTTTGAATCGCGTCTGCCAGCATTTTTTGATACAGAGCAACCCCGACTTCACGAATATGCCCGGATTGTTCCTGTCCTAATAAATTGCCTGCCCCGCGAATATCCAAATCATGACTGGCCAAAGCAAAACCGGCACCCAGACTGTCCAAACTTTGCATAACCGTCAACCGTTTTTGCGCCGTATCCGACAAACGCTGTCGCGGCGGTGTTGTCAGATAGGCATACGCCCTTAATTTACCGCGTCCGACACGCCCGCGCAGTTGATACAGTGCCGCCAATCCGAACATATCGGCACGATAGACTATCATTGTATTGACGGAGGGCATGTCCAATCCTGATTCAATAATGCTTGTCGCCAATAAAACATCATATTTCTTATCCGCAAAAGCCGTCATAATATTTTCCAACTTACCCGGTGCCATTTGTCCATGCGCTTGAACCACCCGGATATCGGGCACGATTTTGGAAAGGATATCGGCGACCTCGGTCATATCGGAAATACGGGGACACACGAAAAATGTTTGTCCGCCCCGGAAATGTTCACGCAAAATCGCTTCTTTGATAATAACAGGATCAAACGGCGTCACAAATGTTTTAACCGCCAATCTGTCCACCGGCGGCGTTGCAATGACGGATAGTTCCCGCACGCCAGCCAAAGATAACTGAAGCGTCCGGGGAATCGGCGTCGCCGTCAAGGTCAGGACATGAACACCTTGCTTCAATTCTTTTAAACGTTCTTTATGGGCCACACCGAAATGTTGCTCCTCATCCACAATAACAAGCCCCAGGTTTTTAAATTGAATCCCTTTTGCCAAAAGAGCATGTGTTCCGACAACGATATCGACCGTCCCCCGCTTCATCTCCTCATGAATTTTTTGTGTATCCGCATGAGAAACCAAACGCGACAAACCGGCAATTCGAACAGGAAAACCTTGAAAACGCTCTATGAAATTTTGGGTATGTTGTCGCGCCAACAAAGTCGTCGGGACAATAACGGCTACTTGATATCCGGACATAACAGCCAAAAAAGCGGCGCGCATAGCCACTTCGGTTTTGCCGAAGCCGACATCGCCGCAAACCAACCTGTCCATCGGTTTTCCGGCGGCCAGATCCATTTCTATTTCCTGTATTGAGCGCATCTGATCATCTGTTTCGGAATACGGAAAACGGGCACAGAACTCTTGATACAAACCATGAGGTGGCAAAATACGCTCCGTATGATTCAATGCCCGTTGCGAGGCAATACCGATTAATTGTTCCGCCATGGCAAACAAATCTTTTTTAACGCGCTCTTTCCTGACGGCAAAAGCCGCGCCGCCCAACTTATCCAAGGCAACATGTTCGGCGTTGCCATAGCGTGATAACACATCCGCATTTTCAACCGGCACAAATAATTTATCCCCGCCATCATATTCAATACAAAGGCAATCATGCGCCGCGCCGGCAATTTGCAACGGTATCAATGCCGAAAAACGACCGATACCGTGTGTTTGATGAACCACTAAATCCCCGGGATTCAACGTGCTTAAATCAGCGATAAAATCCGTGTTTTTCCGTTTTTTAGGTGCCCGAATAATCCGATCACCCAACATATCCGTTTCGGTAATAACGATAAAACGATCTGTCGAAAACCCTTTTTCAAACGGTGCCGTTAAAATCGACGGTGCCTCTTTTAACGCCTCTCCAAAATGATCCGCCGCGAAAAGAGGTAGATTTCGATCCCGCATCAAACCGGCAATTCGTTGACTTGATCCGGGGGTTGACGCCGATAAAATCACCCGCCGTTTGTCCCGACGAATGAAGTCCGCAACCGCATCAAAAACATCTTGCTTATCCTGAACACGCACATCGACAAAATCGTGTCCAGGCCGACCACCTTCATCCTGTCCGTTTGCTTCAACGAATGGGGAAATATAAAAAGTTTTCCTTGAAGAAATAAAGTCATCTATTTGATTATTATTGATAAAAAATAATTCAGGCGGCACAGGTTGATAAACGGTTCCAAATGTTGTGTTGTCAACAAGTGCCTGACGACGCGCCTCATAATACTCCAAAATCTGTTCCTGTCTGGAAACAAAAGCGTCCGGCGTTTGAAAATCCAAAACAACGATGGCAGTCGGCAGATATGTCCAAAACGGAACCAACCGTTCATGAAACAGCGGCAAAAAATGTTCCAATCCCTGAACATAACGCCCTTCGGAAACAGATTCATAAAACGGATCATTTTCTTTTTTATCAAATAACAATCGATATTGACTGCGAAACCGGGAAATACTGGCCTCGGTCAACACAAATTCCGACATCGGCTTTAACACCACCCGATCCGATGTCCCGGTCGTCCGCTGTGTCATCGGATTAAAAGAGCGCACAGAGTCAACCTCGTCCCCGAAAAAATCAATACGGACAGGTTGTTCAATCCCCCCGGGGAAAATATCAACCAAGCCGCCCCGAACAGCAAACTCACCAACCTCCATAACCGTATCAGCGGCATGGTAACCGTTTCGAATCAAAAAATCCTTTAATGTATCAAAAGGCAACGTCTTGCCGGTTTCCACTTCCAAAACAGCGTTTTTAAAAAAATCAGGTGGCGGAACCATTTGAATCAAGGCCGAAGCCGTTGTCAAAACAAGCAAGGGTCGATCAAAAGAACATCGTGTTAAATTGACAAGCGTATCAATACGTTGTCCGACAATTTCGGAACGCGGTGCCGTTCGATCATACGGAACCGTGTCCCAGGTCGGAAAAATAAGTGTCGGAATCTCGGGGGTCATCATAGACAAAATATCCCGCAAAAAAGTCAGCCGGTTTTCGTTGGGCGCAACAACAAGTAATACTTTATTTTCCTTTATTAACCTTTTGAAAACAAAAGGTTCAAATCCAGATGGAACACCCGACAAGCGTATTAAAGAATGATTCATTTTTTTTACCTAAAAAAAGCTGATCCCGACAGAAAACAGGCGTTCGGCGTCTTGAACATGTCCACGTTCAACAAACAGAAAAACAATATCTTTTTCCTTAACCATAAGATCCTTATTCGGAAGCATAAATAAATCACCCCGCAAAACACCTCCGACAACAACACCTTCCGGAATTTTGATTTTGCCGAGGTTGTTTTTGGTTATACGGGATGTTTTTAATGCCTCAATTTCCAAAATCTCACCAATACCGGATTGAATAAAATAATCATCCTTGACACGCCCTTTACGCAAATACTGTAAAATAGAAGAAACCATAACGGCGTTCGGATCAATCGTCGTATCAATTCCCAACCCGGACAACACGTTATTATATAACGGATTGTGAATTAAAGCGCATGTTCTTTCTATACCGGCACGTTTAGAAATCAATGATAACAAAATGTTGCTTTCATCCGAATTGGTTGTAGCAATGCCGATTTTATAGTTTTTTAAATTCAGTTCGTCAACCAAAGCATCATCCAAAGCATCCCCGTTAATCACCAATGTCGACTCCAACTTTTCTGCCAAAAAACGAGCGCGTTCATCATCTTTTTCCACCAGTGTCACATCACGAGACACCGCATCACACTCTAACTGTTTAGCTAATTGAAACCCGACTTTACCTCCCCCGTAAATCACAATATAACGTGGCGGCAGACTGGCATACCCGAAAACATCCAAAATACGCGTCAGATGAGAAGCGTCTGCCAAAAAGTAAACATCGTCACCGGATTTCACCGTAACATTATCTAAAGACATCAATTGAAACCGTCGCTTGACAGCCACGATTTGAACATTCGCATCCTGAACCATTGATCGTATTTCGGCAATGGTTTTTCCGGCCAGTGGAGATGTTTTCCGACATCTGAGCCCGATAAATTTGACCAGACCGCCCCCCATACTTGTCATATCCACGGATCCGGAAACCGTCAGATTATCAACAATCCGGCAAGCTGTTTCAACTTCGGGGGATAACACAACTTCAACCGCCATAGATTCCAAAAAAGTTTTATACTTTGATGATAAATATTCGGAAGATGAAATACGGGCGATTCTTTTTGAAATATGAAACAAGGAATTCGCAATGCCGCAGGACACAATATTCGTTTCGTCATTGCCCGTCACGGCCAAAAACACATCTGCATGATCGGCCCCCGCTCTATCCAAAACGGATGGTGATGAAGATGACCCGACAACTGTTTGAATATCCAGTTGTTCACTTAAGCTCCCCAGTTTATCGGCATCTTTATCTATCAGAACGATTTCATCATCTTCCGCACGCAAATATTTAGCCAACGCAACACCGACCTCGCCTGCCCCGGCAATAATAACTTTCATTCTTCCCCCTTAAAAAAAGCACATACCATTTCTTTTACCCGATCCACGTTTTCTTCAGAATACACGCTTTGACAAAATTCCGCAACACCTTTTTTGCCACGCGCATACCACGCCAAATGTTTTCGTGCTACGAAAATACCATGCGCACCATAATATTCTAATAACAGATCCAAATGCCGACAGATCAACGCCGCTTTCGGAACTGTCAAAGAAACGCCTTTTTCGATTTCCGACAAAATCCAGGGACGCCCCAAAGCACCGCGTCCGACCATAACACCATCAGCTCCCGTAACAGATAACGCTTTTTCGGCAGAAGCCCGATCCACAACATCGCCATTCACAAAAACGGGAACAGACACGGATTCCCGGACGGCGCGAATAATATCCCATCGGACACATCCGCTATATCCCTGCTCTTTCGTGCGACCGTGAACCGTTATTTTTTGAACACCTGCCCGAACTAAAGTTTTGGCAAAAGAGACAGCATTGATATGCGCATCATCCCAACCGATACGCATCTTGGCCGAAACAGGAACGGTGACAGCATTTGCAACTGCCTCAATTAAGTGCGCCGCCGTATCCGGAGAGTTTAACAACGCCGCGCCGCTACCGTTTGTAATAAGTTTTTTAACCGGGCACCCCATGTTAATGTCCACACCGACGGCTCCGACCGCTTCGGCGGCTTGTGCAGCATAAACCATGGCATCCCGATTGATACCGACCAGTTGGACAATAATATTCGTTTCATCCCGAATATCCATCATTTTACGTGTCGCCGGATGATTTCGACGCAAAGATTCCACCCCGATCATTTCAGTTGTCAACGTTTGATTCCCGAATGACCGCACAATACGCCGAAAAGGCTTATCCGTCACACCGGCCATAGGTGCCAATACAACCGGTTGCCTCATATAGTGCCCCCTTTCAACCGATTCAATCGCTCTAAATCAGGTGAAACCCGCGTTAAGTCCGGTTCGTCAGGGAACATCTGACGCATAGCCTTTTCCATCCATTCCGCCGCTTCAGCATATTGTTTCCGTCCTTCTAACAGATGGGACATTTGTATCTGGGCCGGAACATACCCCTGTTCCGCGGCATGACGATACCAAAATAAAGATTGATCCGCATCTGTTTTGACCCATTTATTATCGGCGTAAATCTGTCCCAATTTCATACAAGATTCTACATGTTTTTGCTCGGCGGCCTTTTTATAATAAGAAAGGGCTTTCTTTAAATCCCGCGGGACCAATTTGCCTTGCTCATAAATTTGGGCAACCAAAAACTGACTCTCCGGATCTCCATAAGAGGCTACCTTGCCATGCCATGCCAAATCCCAATACGGATCGACATACTCCTCCGCATCAAGAACAGGAGCCCCCTTCAACAATGTCAGATCCGATTTCAAAACCTGAGCAACCGTCGGGACACTCTGAATACAAAAACAAAGCAATGCCGTATAAAATACTTTCTTTTTCATGGGAATTATGATATATCAGATTTTATTCAAAAAGGAAAGAGTAAATGACACAACATGTGACAATTATCGGTGCGGGTCTGGCCGGAAGTGAAGCAGCCTATCAACTGTTAAAACGTGGCTTTAACGTGCATATGATTGAAATGCGGCCGAATAAATTAACCCCTGCCCATACAACCGCTTTGTTTGGCGAATTGGTCTGTTCAAACTCTCTGCGTTCGGATGACGCGGACACAAACGCTGTCGGATTGATGCATCAGGAAATGCGCCGGTGCGATTCTTTGATTATGAAATGTGCCGACGCCAATGCCGTTCCGGCCGGCGGGGCATTGGCCGTCAATCGTGAAGGATTTGCCCGACAGATAACGGAAACACTGCTATCTTTCCCCGGTTTTAAACTGGATATTCAAGAGGCCGATTTTCCCGAACAAACCGACACGCCCGTCATTATTGCAACCGGACCGCTCACCTCGGATAAAATGGCAACCGGGCTCAGGGAAATCACACAAACGGACGCGCTTCATTTTTTTGACGCGATTGCACCGATTGTTTACACGGATTCGGTTGATATGACGAAAGCCTGGTATCAATCCCGATATGATAAAGGGGACGGAACGGATTATTTAAATTGTCCGTTGTCAAAGCAAGAATACAATGATTTTATCGATGCCCTTTTGTCCGGCGAAAAAGTTCAATTTCACGAATGGGAAAAGGATACACCCTATTTCGAAGGATGCCTGCCGGTTGAAGTCATGGCGGAGCGCGGTCGCCAAACGTTGTTATTCGGCCCGATGAAGCCGGTTGGTTTATCGAACCCGCATGAAGACGGGCGTCGTCCGTTCGCCGTTGTTCAACTTCGAAAAGAAAACAAACAAGGCACACTTATGAATTTGGTCGGTTTTCAAACAAAGTTGACCTATGGTGCCCAAAAACAAGTTTTCAGGATGATCCCCGCCCTGGCAAACGCCGAATTTGCTCGGTTGGGCGGCATTCATCGCAACACCTTTGTGTGCGGACCGAAAGTATTAAACGGAAAATTAGAATTAAAAGGACAGCCTAACATTCGTTTGGCCGGACAATTAACCGGATGCGAAGGGTATATTGAAAGTGCAAGCATCGGCCTTTTGGCAGGATTATTTACAGCTTTGCCCGATCTGCCACCGCCGCCGGCCGAAACGGCTTTAGGCGCTATGTTGCGTCATATCACGATTGAAGCCGAAGAAACGTTATTTCAACCCATGAATATCAATTTCGGTCTTTTTCCGGAAATAGAAGCTTTTGATGAGCGTGGCAAAAAAGTAAAAGGTGCCGATCGAAAAAAACGGTATACGGAACGAGCCCGTCAAGCTTTGACAAAGTGGCTTCAACAAATTAAATAAAAAGACGTAGAAACGCCTTTTTATTTTTTTAATATTTCCAAACAAATCCGAATAATGCCCGATAATCCGGCTTAATACTGTTTATAACAGGAACCCTTTATTTTATTTAAAAATATTAAATTGTTCGTTCACGATACTTTCCGGATAAAATCCGATTAGGTTGAGAACGCGCAATAACCCGTCGATACAGTTTTGGGTGAAAACGCCGCATACATTTCCAAAAAACATTAAAGGTTTCCATATCATCGCCTTTTTTGGCAATATCGGGAACCGTTTGTCCACAACCATCCTTGCAAAAGGGTTGCGCCCCCAAAGCCATTAATTCAAAAACCTTATCGGAATCTTTCCAATAGGCTGCACGAATCATTTGTTCTTCCAATGTTTTTTTCATACCTTTAAATTCCTTTCAATGATGAAAGAATATCATAGAATTATTTTTTTGTCAACAAATATTTAATCTTCTATAGGCTCCGACAAATCCGGTTGTATTTCTTCCAAAGAGTCAATTTCTATTTTTTGTTTTTGAACGACGGGAACTGCCACCGGCACAATTTGTTCCCACTCCTTTTGAATCGGCGTATCCGATAAACATTCCAAGACCCAGATGTCGTAAATCGGATGTTCCATGGCGGACAAAGCGGGATTTGAGGAAAACATCCACCCGTTAAACACAACTTCATACGCCTCATCTTTGTTTTTTTCTTCAATTATCAAAAAAGCGGCGTTTTCGGGTGTTTCTTCCGGCGGTTTTTTCAAACATTTTTGAGCCGTTATTTTTAAATTACCGAAAAAAGCCGGCTCACCGATATGTGTTTCAAGCGTGCTTGTCCGCCCCGTTACTTTGTCGACACCACGCAACAATACTTTGGATGCATCAATATCCGCGCCATACACAGAAACGGAAACCAACATTCCAATCAGCAGAAAAAAAAGCCTCATCAAAAACCTACTTTGTTGACAGGAAAATAAATTCAGAAACATTATCTTCCAACGATTTATAATTTTTCGTTTGCAAAATTCTGTCGTTTTCTTTTAACAACTTTCCGCTTTTACCCGGTTCCAAACGAATATATTTATCCCCCATAATACCGACGTCCGCAATAGCCGCCACCGTATCATCGGGCAACTGAACGGTGGGATCAATGCTCATATACACATCCGCCGTATAATCATCCTTGTTTAAAACCGTCGATAACACGGAACCAACCTTAATCCCCGAAATTCGAACGTCGGATCCGACTTCTAATCCGCCTATTTTAGAAAAATTAGCCGATACGATATATCCGTCCACTTTCCCGATATCCACGCGTGAAGCCGCGAAGAAGAGAAAGAGCCCCGCAAAAATCAATACGCCAAAACCAAGAATCGTTTCAACCGGATTTTTTTTCATTCCATATCCTCCCTGTCTTGATAATCGGCCCCAGACACAGATGCGGCCTCTTTTTCTTTTTTGTCTTTCATATACATATTTACCTTTTCCAATAACTCACTTAAAATCAAAGAATCCTGAGTATATTCGATTGTATCCCCGCTGTTCAGCATATCCTCATCACCGCCCGGTAAAATCTCAATGTGTTTACTGCCCAACAACCCGTCGGTTTCAATACTGACGGAAGAATCGACAGGAATCTGAACGGGCTTGTCAAAAGCAAAAGCAACGCGAACCAGATATCCGTCGGATAAAGATTGCCCCGCAACCTCACCGATACGCATGCCCGCCATCCGCACGTCGGCTCCATTCATCAAACCGTCTGCTTTTGAAAACTGCGCATACAGGTGAAAACGACTGCTTTCGGAATCCCGAACCGACCGCCCATGAACAAATAGCAGTAAAAACCCAAGTAAAGCCGTCAATATAACACCGACCCATATTTCTTTATTCTGACGCATTTTCATTCCTTTTCTATCTGTTGTATTTGACAGGATTCTCACCGACTTGTCAAGTATTCTTTTAAAAAAAATAAACACCGTTACATTAACGGATTGACTCCGACTTTGTTTTGCCCTACTCTTTATTTCATGAAACGTATTCTGATAGGTATTTGCGCAATCGTGCTCTGTCTTGCTTCGGTCTCCCCCGCAGCGGCTTTGTCCGTTATCCGCGACACCGAAACGGAAAATATATTGCTGGGCTATGTCCGTCCGATTTTCAAAGCGGCCGGATTAAACCCGAACAATGCCCAAATCGTCATTGTCAACGATCCGTCTATTAATGCGTTTGTCGCCGGCGGACAAACGATTTTTATTCATACCGGATTGATTTTAAAAGCCCGCTACCCGGATGAGCTTGTTTTTGTTCTGGCACATGAAACGGGGCACATCGTCGGCGGACATGTCGTTCGTGGTTATCAAGCTTTACAAAACGCCCAAACTACCGCGCTCATTTCAACCGTATTGGGTGGCCTGATCGCCGTTGCGGGCGGGCGTCCGGATGCCGGTGTCGCCGTCATGATGGGCGGTCAATCCTCCGCTCTTGGCCTATTCACACAGTATCGCCAAACCGAAGAAAGTTCTGCCGACAGAACGGCCGTTGACATCTTAAAAAAGACAGGCTACTCTATGGCCGGATTTGAAGGTATCATGAAATCCATCAGGGCGGACGAACGTTTGAATAATAATGATGAAAGCTCTTATCTGCAAACCCACCCGATGACACAAACACGTATATCCGATTTAAAACGTTTTTTGGATAATCCCTTACCACTCCATCAGGATCAAGCCTTTGATTTAATGCGCGCGAAATTAAGCGGCTTTTTATTAAAGCCGTCTCAAACAAAACGGTTATACACGGGAAAGACAACCGCCGATCAATATGCTTTGGCAATCGCGGCCTATAAAGATAATAACTTTGCACAGGCGTTTTCTCTCCTGAACGATTTAATTGATCAAAATCCCGTAAATCCTTACTTTCATGAGCTAAAAGGACAGTTTTTATTTGAAACGGGACAGCTGAAAAAAGCGGCGGCGTCCTATGCGCAGGCAAACGATCTTTTGCCGAACGAGCCTTTGATTCAATTGTCATACGCACAAGTTTTACTTGAATCGGGGGAGAGACAAGATATATTAACCGCCGAAAAAATCCTTAAACCGCTTTCTCAAAAAGAACCGGATACACCAATGGTTTGGCAATTATTAGCCAAAGCCTATGATCGACAGCGATTGAAAAATGAGGCTGGATACGCTATGGCAGAATATCACCGAACTCTTGGACACACGGTTCAAGCACGCAGGCAAGCAAAAAAGAGTTTGGAACATTTCCCAAAAGGAACAGTCATTTATCAACGCTTGCAAGATATGATTGATTTAGGAAAATAATTCCCCTTTGTGTGAGTAGTCCCATTCTCTAAATGACAAAAAAAGGAGGGCTTTCACCCTCCTTTTTCCGGGGATGGATACAGGAAGAAAATCCATCCCCCGCCGCCGACGTTTTTATTGACCATTTTTTTACAGGGTCGGCGGTTTGGGCTTGAGTATCTTGTTTATCAAAACACCCGCACCCAATCTTGTTCATGCCCCGTCCTATCAGGTTTATCTTAAAAAGCCGAGGCCTACGACTACCTACTCACACAATGCGACATGGCTGGGGTGGTTGTTACGATTGTAGTCGGTGACGTTGCCATGGCTCAGATTGACGTGGAACGTAATACAGGAATGTCGCGTGTTTTTTGTCCAATAAAAATTATAAGTGCTTTCAATTCCTTTCAACTCCTCACAAGTCCCCCAACCTTTCGCTTTTATCTCTGACCAGTTACTACATTTATTGGACAAGTCAATTAACGTCTTATTATCATTCGCTTTACAGAAATTCTCAGCACTCCACCAATTCAATCGTTCTGATGATCTGATCAAATCGGTATCACCAACCTTTGTTCCACTCGCCGATCGGCAGGTGCCTCGTCCCGGCTTTTGTGTGCAACTGTGATCCGTCGTGGTAACATCCAAATCACAGAACTCATTGTCACCACATTCATCATTGGTTTTACACCCCTTAAAACACTCACCCGTCACCGTATCACATAGTGGCGTCGGTTCGGAACAGTCCGAATCTTGTTGACAAGTAGCGAGAACACATGTTCTAGTGTTAAAATCACAGACCTCTCCCTCTCCGCAACAGTTTGTGCCACAGGCTATTCCCGGTTTCGGACAATAAACACAATAATTATAATTTCCCCCATTACCTGAAAACACTTGTGCATTATTACATTTTCCACAGCTATCCTCTAAGTTCGACGAATCGTTCTCTACACCCCCACTTGTCGGACACGCCTCGCATTGATGTGTTTTTACATTCCAAAATTGATTGAGATCAAGGCATCGTTTATCCTCTTTACACGTTCCATCCGGTAATTGGTATTCATTCTGTCCACACGCCGGATCCGAGGGCTCCGGTTCCTCTCCTCCTCCGGTTGCTCCCTCTCCGTCTAATGTGTTCTTAAACGCAAATGTGACCGCATTCTCTCCTTCCGCGCACCTCGTGTCTTCCCCAACCACAACTTCGCCGACCTTTTCTTCTACCGCAAACAGAATCTTTTCCTTGATCACCTGGTCACACACGCCCTTTTCAATCCCCGATACCGTTAAGGCAAAAAAGGACGTATCCCCATTATAGTTATCCACCGTCGTGACCGGATGCCCCTGTATGGTGTTGCTCCATTCCGACAAGTCTATTGTTCGACCCAATATCCGTTGCTGACTCGCCGTTACTGCACGCTTCCGCACTTCGTTTAAGATTTCATTCGCATTATATTTATCCATTGCATATCGATAGCCTGCGATTCCCCCAATCGCCAATACGCCCATAATCGCCAAAACACC
Source organism: uncultured Alphaproteobacteria bacterium (assembly GCA_944391735.1). Lineage (GTDB taxonomy): Bacteria > Pseudomonadota > Alphaproteobacteria > CAAHEQ01 > UBA3637 > CALXZG01. The sequence goes on from CALXUR010000005.1 coordinate 74,261, forward strand.
CAACATCTCGACCATCGACCGTCCCGATTCGTTTTCCCGCGTCTTCTTTTTTTCATTAACTCTTTGTTTTCCCGTCATTTTTTACGACTCCTTCTGTTAAATTTTAATGTCCATTTTATTTTTATGATTTTGATACAAAAACCAGGTTAGCCGCCTACTCGACTAACCTTTTTAATTTTTTTACTTTTTTCCTTGCTTTATGTTATTTTGTTATGTTATAAAATCTATAACATTT
>CALXUR010000006.1 GCA_944391735.1 uncultured Alphaproteobacteria bacterium
ACAGACACGAACGTGTCAACACCGTATACGGATACGTTCTCATCACCGGAATACACGGGAACAGATACGAATGTGTCGACACCGTATACGGATACGTTCTCATCACCGGAATACACGGGAACAGATACGAATGTGTCAACACCGTATACTGATACGTTCTCATCACCGGAATACACGGGAACAGATACGAATGTGTCGACACCGTATACAGACACGTTCTCATCACCGGAATACACGGGAACAGATACGAACGTGTCAACACCGTATACGGATACGTTCTCATCACCGGAATACACGGGAACAGATACGAACGTATCAACACCGTATACGGACACGTCCTCACCGGAATGGACGGGAACAAATACGAATGTGTCAACACCGGAATCAACAACATCCGATTCGGAGTCGGCACCGGTTGGAACAGATACGGTATCATCACCAAATATGACACTTGCAACTACGGATGAAACGACGACGGGAACGGAAAGATCGACGACTCCGGGCGGGACAACGGAATCAAGTAGCGAAACGACAGACTGGCAATACGAAACGACATCGGGATGGTGGATGAGGGTGGCCGGGCCTATTGGATACTATCGCGTATCGGCTCGGAACTTGGACGCGCGGTGTATGGATGATGACTGTGTTTGCGCGCAGGCGGGTGACAACTGTGCCTGTGACGGCCGGTTAGTGGATTGTGAATCTTTGTATTAACAGGCGGGTATCATCAAAAAAGGGGCTTTTAAAAGCCTCTTTTTTCAGAAAGGAAAGATTATGAATGAAGAGCAACGTTTAACAGACATTGAAGTTTGTTTGGCCAATCAGGAGCGGGTTTTGGATGATTTAAATGCGGAAGTTTTAAGGTTATCGCGTTTAATCGGCATACTGGAGCAAAAAATTGACTCCTTAAAGGCACGTGAAGCGGAAACTCTTGTTAAACCGTTGTCGGAAGAAACGCCGCCACCGCACTATTAAAAATTGACATTTGGCATATCGTCTTATATACTATATTCCATTCGTTTTTGGCACAAGAGAGGAAAAGATGCGTTTTACAAAGATGCACGGTTTAGGTAACGATTACATTTACATTAACGGGTTAAAAGAAAAAGAACAGGATTGGGGGGCTTTTGCAAAGGCGGTTAGTCCGGCGCATACCGGAATAGGATCGGACGGTGTGATTGTGATTTTACCTTCGGAAAAAGCCGATTTCAAAATGCGGATGTTTAATGCAGACGGGTCGGAAGGGGAAATGTGTGGCAACGGTATTCGATGTGTCGGAAAATACGTCTATGATAAGGGATTAACACAAAAAGAACACCTGACCATAGAAACAGGCGCGGGAATTAAGACTTTAAATTTAAAACAAAAAAATGGTCGAGTGGATTCGGTTCAGGTGGACATGGGGGTTCCGGTTATAACCGGTCCGAAGTGGATTAACCTTAAAAACGGGAGTCGAGTTTGGGGATTTCCGGTGTCTATGGGGAATCCGCATTTTGTTGTTTTTGTGCCGAATGTTGCCGATTATGATGTGGCTGGTGTTGGGGCTGAGGTTGAATGTCACACCGAATTTCCGAATCGAACAAATGTTGAATTTGTTGAACGGGTTGATACGCATCGGTTAAAAATGCGGGTTTGGGAGCGTGGCTCCGGTGAAACAATGGCTTGCGGGACGGGGGCTTGCGCCGCTGTTGTCGCGGCCATAGCGGTCAGGTATTGTTCAGACTATGCCCGCGTTGAATTGTCGGGCGGTTATTTGGATATTATGTGGCCGTCGGGAAAAGGGCGGTTACAAATGACGGGACCGGCGGCTACCGTGTTTGAAGGGCGTATCACACGGCAACAGATTTCCCAGATGAAACGATATAACGAACGGGTTCATGACTAAAGAAAATAAAACGAACGTCATGCGAATTTTGGAGCAGGGCGGTGTGTTGTATCAGTCCCATAGTTATATCGGAACGGGGGCGGTCAACGGTATGGAAGTTGCAACAGCACTTCATCAGGATATCAATCGCGTTTTTAAGACATTGGTTACTGTTTCCAAATCCAGGCGGTATTATGTGTTTATGATACCCGTTGCCGCCGAGTTGGATTTAAAGAAAGCGGCCAAAGCTGTCGGTGAGAAAGCCGTTGACATGTTGCCGATGAAAGAGCTGTTACCTTTAACAGGATACGTGCATGGCGGATGTTCCCCGATTGGGATGAAAAAATTGTTTCCGACTGTCATTCATGAAACGGCCGCGACATTTGACTCCATTATTTTCAGCGGTGGCAAAATAGGGTATCAGGTTGAATTATCTTTGGATGCCCTAAAACGGATTATTCCCGTTGAAACGGCTGATTTAATTGAATCAGTCACTGTTTTGAGCAAATAGTGCCTTTAATTCCTCTATTGTTTTATTCCTGTCGCTTTCTGATTGAAAAGACAATGCAACGCAATGTTGTAAATGTTTATGCAGGATGTTGGCTTCAATTGCCTTTAACGCCGATCGGGCTGCTCGGATTTGAATAATGATATCGGTACAATAGCGCCCTTCTTCAATCATTTTTTTGATACCTTCGATTTGTCCCGAGATTCGGTTTAAGCGTGGCAGGTTTTCGGTATGAGCAGGTGTTTGTTGTTCCATTTTTTTCCTTTCTTTTTATAAACAGCATTTTTGGCAATCAGCTTGTTTTTCAACTTGAATGTTCGTATGTGTAATTTGAAATCGGTTATTTAAAATACGGGTTGCGGCTTGAATCGGGTTTGTATCATCGGCAACCAAATGGCAATCCAATGAAACGTCTTTTTCATTGACACACCAAATATGCAGATGATGAACATCTTTCACCCCCGGAATTTGGCGTAAAGCTTGTTCGATATCCGCAGTGTTGATATAGTCCGGTGCCGCATTCATCAGAATATTGACAATGCGCGGAAATGACAAAACAGATTGATAAATCATGTAGGCCGCTATCCCAAGAGCGACGATGCCATCGATCCGATAGATATCCATCCAAATAACGAACAACCCCGATATGATAACGCCGACCGAGCCCAATGCGTCTGCCAAATTATGTAAAAAGACCATTTTCATATTTGTGTTTTTGTCTGCGTCTTTATGTGATAGCTTTGCGGTTACGGTGTCAACAATCAACGCCAGAACGGATACCCAGATAATCATACTCCCGTCAATCGGTTCGGGTGAAATAATCCGTCCGATACCTTCAATAGCCAGATAGATCCCCGAAATGAATAAGAGAATCAAGTTAACAAAGCCGCCGATGATTTCGGCACGTTTAAAACCGTAAGTATATTTGGTATTTGCTTTTTTATGGCTGATTTTAAAAGCAATGACGGCGATTAAAATGGAAAAGGCATCCGAGGTGTTATGCAACGCGTCTCCGATTAAAGAAACGCTGCCCGCAATAATGCCGCCGATGATTTCGATAACGGATAAAGCTATATTAATTAAAAAGGACAGAAATAAATAACGCACGGTTTTATTGCTGACTTTATGATGATGTTCATGCATGTGTTGATGTTGATTATGTGAATGGTGCATTGTCATATCCATTGGGTTGTTCGATGATTTTTAGTTTTGGCTGTCGGTGTGTTTTTCGTGACAGGCAGAGTTGGTGTTGCAACGGCATGTGTTTTGACACGAGCAGGTTGCGTCTTGACCGCATACGTCACGAGTGCAATCGGGTTTACACCGACAAATATGACAAGAACAATCCGATTTGTTACATTTTTTCATTTTTTCCTCCATTTTTGATTTACCCCCTATGGGTATAAAACGTATATTATACCCAATACAGGTATCTGTCAAGAGAATTTTTATTCCGGGTCAAGTTATTAAAAAACGGATTTTTAAATGATAGATTCTATTTTTAAACGATTGTGAAAAGGTATCAATGTATTTTAAGGATAGTGTTGTGATGTGTTTTATAAAAAAAACCGCCAAACGGCGGTTTTCTTTTTGGCGACCCTAGCGAGATTGTTCGCTACGCTCATCCCTCGTTCCTCGGGACCGCCTGCCGGCGTCCGCTCACTGCTGTTCGCGACCGAACTCTGCTCGGCCGAATCTCACACCGGGCGCACACAAAAAAAACGCCGAAACCGGCGTTTTATAGTGGCGACCCTAGCGAGATTCGAACTCGCGTTACCGCCGTGAAAGGGCGATGTCCTAGGCCTCTAGACGATAGGGTCAAAAAGGTGAGTATTCTTATATCTGTTTTTACATGATTTTGCAAGCTTTTTTTTAAGTTTTTTAAGTTTATTTTATTATGTATTGATTTTATAAGGGTATTTTCTTGTAAAAACAGAAAAACATGTTTTGTTGAAAAAAACGGGAGACCTGCATTCATATAACTCCCTATGGGTTTTTCCGAAATTTGAAAGAATGTTTGTTAAATTAAAAACAAAGCGCGAGAAAAAAACACCCAAGAGGGTGTTTTTTAACCGCCCCGTTCGCGATTATATTTTTGTTGTAAATAAAGTAAATTGGCATCGCAACCGGGGTGTTTTTTTCTGAGCTCCGCTTCCTCATGTGCCTGTTGGGATGGATATTTTATATTGGGTTCTTCTCGAACGACACCGCTTAAAAAACCGTGCGCCAGATCCCGAACGGTCATGTTTTTAGAATGAGCCGCCTGTTCAACCAATGATTCTTCTTGTTGATCCGATCTTTCGAGAGTCGATATATTTGTCATTATTTTTTCCTTTCAAGTAAATTTGGTTTAATGACTTGAATATTTAAATTGTACCGATGAACTCTCTTATTGTCAACATTTAAAAAAACGGGAAAAGACTTGACGCGGAAAGAAATTCCTGCTTATGATATAAAAAAAGAACAAAAGGGTAAAGAATGGATCGCAGTCGCTTTCATGACATGATTTCCGTCCGTCAGATTATGAAATCTTTACGGGCTTTGATTGCTCAAGACATGCCTGCCCAAGAACGATTGGACAAGATTGTGGAGCAGGTTGCCCAAAGGTTGGATGTGGATGTCTGTTCCTGTTATATTACGCGTCCGGGCGGGATACTGGAGTTGTGCGCGACATACGGATTAGATAAAAAGGCCGTTCATGAAACGTTTTTACGGATGGGTGAAGGACTTGTCGGTGAAATCGCGTTGCAACGTAAACCGATCGCGGTGGCGGATGTGTGGTCGCATACCAGTTTTGTGTATAAACCGGAAACAAAAGAAAAACCCTTTAAATCGCTTGTCGGAGTGCCTTTAATCCGGGCTAATCGGGTGTTGGGGGTCTTAGTGATTCAAACACGGGCGGTTCAGTCTTTCTCTTCAGAAATGATTGAGTTGTTGGAGACAATCGGCATGGTTTTGGCCGAGATGTTGGCGGGGCAGCAGTTTAAAAAGTCGGAATCGGACACATTATTGGTCGGAGGGCGTCAAAAAATTGAAGGAACCGGTCTGATTGACGGTTTTGCGGTCGGACAGGCGTTAGTGCATAAAAGAATGGAGCAGGTGGCTCAAGTTTTAGCCGGAGACGCTCAGAAAGAAACGCAAAAATTAATACAGGCTTTGGATCGTGTTGAACGGGAAGTCAACAAGATTTTGGCAACGTCTCATATGAGTGGGGATCAGTCTGATATTTTTGAAACATATTTGATGTTCATCAAAGATAAAGGGTGGATAGCCAAGATGACAAAGGCCATTGAAACGGGATTGACGGCCGATGCCGCCGTTCAGAAAGTGGGGGATGAAATCACGGAACGGATGGAGTTGATGACGGATCCCTACATCAAAGAGCGTATTCATGATTTTCGGGATTTAGTCGGTCGGGTCAGACGGCATTTAGGGCGTAGCGGTGTTATCCGAAACAGGAAAATTCCCAGAAACACGATTTTGGTTGCTAAAAATCTGGGGCCGGCGGAATTATTGGATTACGACAAAAATAAAATCAAGGGAATTGTTTTGGAGGAAGGATCGCAGACCATGCATATGGTTATTGTGGCGCGCTCTTTAAACATACCCCTTATCTGTGGTATTAAAAATGTGGCACAAATTATATCTAACGGTGATTCGGTTGCCATAGACGCAGCAAGCGGCACTGTTTATCTGAATCCTTCGGATGAAACGTTGGATACGTTAAGTGCACGGGCTCAACGACAAAAGAAGTTGCGTGCCCGTTATGCGCAGATGAAAGACTTGCCTGCGATAACGTCGGATGGTGTTTCCGTTTCTTTAAATATCAATGCGGGATTGTCGAATGACCTGATGGTTGATGACGGTGCGTTATTTGACGGAATCGGATTATACAGAACCGAATTACCTTTTATGCTGGCGGACGATCTGCCGGATGTTAAAACGCAAACGAATATCTATCGACGGGCGTTGATTCAGGTGCAAGGCAAGCCGGTTATCTTTCGGGCATTAGATATCGGTTCGGATAAGGTTTTACCGTATTTTCAGCATCAAGCCGAAGAAAACCCCGCTCTGGGATGGCGTTCTATCCGAATGACTTTGGATCGTCGGGCATTGCTTCGGAATCAATTGCGTGCCTTTATTCGAGCCGCAGCCGGCCGGGATTTATATGTTATGTTTCCGATGATTGCTTCCGTTCGGGAGTTTTGTGAGGCGCGAAAAACGTTAATGATGGAGGTTGATCGTGAAAAACGCAGGGGAGGGACTTTGCCGCGTATGATTCGTGTCGGCACGATGATTGAAGTGCCCTCTTTGATTTTTCAACTGGAGCGGTTGGTGCGGGAGGTTGATTTTATTTCCGTTGGAACAAATGATTTGGCGCAGTTTTTATATGCGTGTGATCGGGGAAATCCCATGATTTGGAATCGTTATGATGTTTTGTCGCCGGCGTTATTGAAAGCGTTGAAATATATTTGCGATGTTTGTCATCAGGCGCGGATTCCCTGTTCTGTTTGTGGTGAGATGGCCAGCCGGAGTTTAGAGGCGGTTACTTTGGTCGGGTTGGGATTCCGTTCATTATCCATGACACCGTCATCTTTGGGGGCGGTAAAGGCCGCTATTCGAACGATGGATCAAAAACATTTGGCGGCATATTTGGAAAAACAATTGGTAACGACATCCGGGTCTTTGCGTGAAAAGTTGAAAATGTATGCGCGGGATCATGGTATTTTGATTTAAAAGAAAGGAAAATAAATGGAAGTCAAAGCGATCGTATTAGGGGCGGGACAAGGAACCCGTATGCATTCTGATTTACCGAAAGTGTTACATCCCGTCTGTGGTGTGCCGATGATCCGTATTTTGTTGGACAGTATTCGGCAGGCGGGAATTCGGGATATAACGGTTGTTGTCGGCCCGAATATGGATGCCGTTGCGGCGGCCGTTGCGCCTGCGCCGACGGTTGTTCAATCCGAACGCTTGGGAACGGCTCATGCCGTTTTGGCGGCTCGGAAACAGTTGGCTCCCTTTGATGGATGTGTCGTTATTTTATTCGGAGACAGTCCGTTGATTTTACCGGATACGATTAAGAAAATGATTCGGGAGTATGAATCCGGTGCCGACGTTGTTGTTTTAGGTTTTATTCCGACGGATGCGCGTCGTTACGGTCGTTTGATTATGGGAAGCGACGGATTGGAAGGTATTGTCGAATATAAAGGGGCAACGGATGCGCAACGGGCTATTCGTTTGTGTAATTCGGGATTCATGTGTGTAAATGGTCGATATATTTTGGAATTATTGGATCAGATTAAAAACGACAATGCCGCCGGAGAATACTATTTAACGGATATTGTTGCTCTTGCGCGTGCCCGGGGGTTAAAGTGTGATGTTGTTATCGGAGATGTTGATGAATTGCACGGAGTTAACACGCCCGAAGAATTGGATATGGCGCAGGAAATTTTTATTCGTCGTGAAAAGCAACATAAAAAATAGTTGATTTTCGCGCACAGGATTCTTTTATGAAGTTTTCCTTGCCTGTTTTGTCGAAATATGATATACTGTCCACATCATCATTTAAAGGAGTTTGTGCATGAACAAAGTGTTGGTGGCGGATGTCGGCGGGACGAATATTCGGTTCGGAATTGCTGAAAATCGGGAAATTCGGCAGGTGCGGAAGTATGTTTGCAGTCAGTTTCAGTCAACTGAAAAGGCAATTAAAACTTATTTAGAGGAAGTTAAAGAGCAACCGACATATTTTGTGGCCGGTGCCGCTGGGGAAATCAACGAAGCAGGACGAATTGAATTGACAAATTCGGCGTTACAGTTGGATATTCAGGATATTTGTCGTCGGTTTGGGTTCAAAAAAGGATTGTTGGCGAATGATGTTGTTTTTCACACGGTTAAAGTATTGGATTTATCTCCGAATGAATGGGAGGAATTAAATCCGAATACGTCTGCCAGTCAAAAGAACCCATCATCTTGTGTGATTGTGGTTGGTACCGGATTTGGCGGGTCTTATTCTAATGATGGATGTGTGGAAGCGTCCGAGCCGGGACATCATGAGGCTATTCCGTCTAAACGCGGTGGCAAGACGGATGAAAATATCTGGGGTTATATGCGAGAACAACGGGAAGGTATTTGGGAAGATTATATCAGCGGTCCGTCGTCGTTGCGTATTTATCAATACCTGACGGCTATTCGCACGGATCGTGATCAATTGGCACAGACACCGAAGGAGGTGACGGCGTTGGCACATCAGGGGGATGATGCTGCGTTAAGGACATATATGGTTATGGCTCGTTTCCTGGCTCAGTTTTTAGGGCAAGAGATTCCCGATCGTCATTTATCTAATATTTATTTGGGGGGGCTTGTTAAAGAAATTTTAAGTATTCCCGATGTTCGGAAAGAGTTTTTGGAAACGTTGTATGACAGACCGGGAAAGTATGCTTCTAAACATGCAAAAAAAGCCTCTATTCGCTTAATTAAAACAAATGAAAATCTGGCTATAGAAGGATTGGCTATGGTTGCGGACGATATTGTGAAAACCGGAACGACGAAACGTATTTTAAAGCGGGATTTGCGTTTGTTTGATTTGGATGAGGATAAAAAGCGTCAAAATATAATGGACAGACGGGCATTGACTATCAGTGAAAGATTGGCGGCTCAAGGAGGAAGATAGAAAAATCCTGTGTGGATGGCGAGATTTTTCTTTTGAAAATAAGACTCTATGTAAAAAAATCTAAAAAATGAAAAAAAAGCTTGCAATCCGAAGAAAAATCTGATAAAAATAAGCCAACATCCGTTGGGGGTGTAGCTCAGCTGGTTAGAGCGTCTGCCTGTCACGCAGAAGGTCGAGGGTTCGAGCCCCTTCACTCCCGCCATTAAAAACCTTTCAGAGATGAAAGGTTTTATTTTTTTATAAGGCTTAAAAGGGGCGAGAACCCGTAAGGGGGAAGCCCGTGAAAAACGATCCGGTGAATGATTTAAAAAAGTCTATGCCGAAGAAGTGTTTTCATAAATCTTCGTATAGATAAAATCAGGGGAGATATCCACCGCCCCGTATGACGGAAGGATATTGTTGGCCATAAGAAATATCGCTAAACGGAGTATTTCGCATTTGTGTTTTGCCGATTACCTCAGCTAAACGATGCAAATAGTTATCTTCCCGGATCTGGCGATAGTGTTGAATTGGATTTTGAGGTAAATATTTCATAGAGACCTTGGGATTTTTCTCAATTTCTAAGGCTGCTCTTATGACTTTTCTGGAAAAACACATGGTCGGTCCGCGCAGATCACTCCGATTAAAAGAAACAGCAACTTCATGCGTGTTGTTTCGGATGGTCATACTTCGAGTTGTCGCTGACAGTGCTATGTTTTTTTCTTTGTTCAACCACTCATTAACATGTTTAAAATAATCGGGACCATACCAATCGTCATCGTCTATTTTACAAAAGTAGTCATAACGGGATAAATCAACATCTCGAACGGTATCCAAAAAATTTGAGAACTGATCTCTGTTTGCGTCAATTCTCAGTGTGAGCCGACCGCTATCAATGTAAGGCTGCCATTCGGCTTTCAAGACATCTTGAACGAAGCTTTTGGGCACACCTTTAATGGATAAACTGATGTCTACAGGATAAGTTTGGTGCATTAACCTTAACACTTGTCCCGAGGCGAAAATGGGGCGTTTAAAACTGCTGATACAGGCTAAAATTTTATATTTGCGAGGAAATAAGTGATGTTCGGATGAAAAAGATTGAAATAACAATATGAGAAGAATCAGCTCTATCACTATCAAGAATCCGGATAAAATTTGATATCTATGTTTTAAGGGGATGATCATTTTGTTTTAAAATTACCTTCTGACGGAACTGTCTTGGCCACCGGCATTATAGCGTCCAAAGTTGTTTGCAATCTGTTCAAATACGGACATTTCTCTTCCGCCGGCCGGCGTTGTTTTTTCTTCAAAACCGACGGAACGTTTATCCGCAAGTGTTAAATGTTTTTGTTCTGTCAGGACGTTGTTTGTATCAAAGTAATAAACATAGACATCCCGCTTGATTTCTTTAGGATCAAAAAAAGCCTGGCTTGTTTTCATATTTTGAGCATAAATCAAAAAACTTGTCCCATCGGGTAACGGCGGGTTATCAGATGCGGGTGTACCTAAAATACGCGTTACTTTTTCTTTGGTGTCACCGATATGAATGGCATTCAGGCGTGCCTGGGTCGGCAAATCTCCTCCCGGATAATTTTCCAATCCGCAGGCGGATAACCAAACACAAAACACACAAAATATCATCAATTTCTTGAACATGAAAATCCTTTTTGCTATACTGTGCCTGTTAATATAAGCAATAAGGAGGCATGTTGTCAATGAGAAAATCACAAACCGATCATTTTGGAATAAACAGGCTGATTGATGTGCGAACCATTACCGAGGAGGGGGTGTCTCTGAACTTGACGGCTACAGAGGCCGAGCGAGTTGCACTTGCGGAGCGGTTTGACCTGGAGGCGGTTCTTTCCTTAACGGTTTCAGGTCGTTTGTTTTGGGATGATGTTGTTGTTTTTGAAGGTGTGATGCGGTCTGAACAAAAACGGGTGTGTGTTGTTTCTCTGACCCCTTTTATTGAAAAGACAGAGGAGCCCATTCGTTTTTTGTTTTCCGAAGAAAGTACGTCCGATTCGTCGGAAATAAATATAGATGAAGATATTGTTTTGCCGATTATTCGCGGGAAAATTAATTTGGGGAATGCGATTTCGGAAGAGTTTGGCGTTAATCTCAACCCTTTTCCGCGCAAAACACAGGATCCGTTTGAGTATCGGGATGAGGCGGATTTTGGGGAAGAAAAGGACAATCCGTTTTCCGTTTTAAAAAACTTGACAAGCAAGAAATGACCGGTTATAATTTAAGAGTAAAAATAAGGAGGTTTATATGGTAGATACAAACTTAATTGATTCTTCCCGTGATTATCGAGTCAGTCGCTATTTTAATTTAGTTCGTGTTGTTGAACGGTTTTATTCGGACGGTGCTATTTCCGATCAAGAATTGAGTAGTATGAAAGAAATGCGTTCGGAAACATTGATAAATTATCAGGTGGCGGCAGATATGTTGCATAAAATGGATAAGAAGGCCCCCGAATATAATAAATTGAAAGAATTGGTGGATTATCTGCGTAAATGCTGGGTTTTAATGGATTATGCCACGGACAAGGGAGCCGTTGTTAACCGTGAACAAACACTTGAACCGCAAAAGCCTCTGTTAAATTTAAATCAAAAGGAAAAAGAGACTTTGACCTTGGATGTTGATGCGGCGGCAATGGCTCTTGTCGCGGGATTGAAAACACCGGAACAACGGCGGGAGGCGAATGCCGAAAATATTGCTCGTGCCGTCGAATTAATGCCACGCGAAGTGAAAGAGAGGACGGCTCAGGAAATCGTGCAAGCGTTACAGGCAATGAAGCAACAGGATTTAATCGCGGCTCGTCGGCGGTTATTGGATATAGAGCGCAGCCGGGTGGCTTAGTTTTCTGCTTTAATCAAATCGGGCGCATATTTTATGCGTCCTTTTTTGATTCATTTTTATTCCGAAACGGCCATTCAAAACGGTCGGATGAGTGTGGCTTATTTAAAAAAATAAAAAAAGTCTTGACTTTTTATCTGAAAACAGGTATAAAAAGCATGTTTTTAAGATGCTGTCGAAAGAGTAACATCGGTTAGTCGGTGTTGCCGATAGGCGGAAATTAGGGTCTGCTGGCGTGCATCTAAAAATTTCGGCAGTTCAGACAAGGAGAACAAACATGAAACGTACATATCAACCAAGTAAAATCGTTCGGACGCGCCGGCATGGGTTTCGTGCCCGTATGGCGACAGCCGGCGGACGTGCTGTTTTGAGTGCCCGTCGTCGCAAAGGACGTAAAGTTTTAAGCGCTTAATAAATCACTCCGAATCGTTGTGATAGACGGCGGGAATCGGAGGAAAGCGGTTGAATTCATTCGGCACCGGTTCAATACTCGGTGCCTTTTATTTTTTTAAGGATGCGTATGTCGGTTGATCAAAGTTCAAATCAAATCATTCGAATGAAGAAAAGAAAACAGTTTCTTCATGTCGCCGAACAAGGAACGAAAGTCATCGCGTCCGGAATGGTGGTTCAGGTTTGCTCCGGTAAGATGCCGGGTGTTCGCATCGGGTTTACCGTAACCAAAAAAGTGGGATGCGCTGTTGTGCGTAACAGAGTGCGTCGTCGGTTGCGTGAAGTGGTGCGTTTATCGCCGGATATCAATAAATTAGACGGGTATGATTTGGTTTTTATCGGACGTCAGTCAACCGAGAAGCGGCCTTTTAATAAATTGAAATCGGATTTGTCTTATATTCTGCATCAGATTATTAAGGGAAAAGGGGCCGAATTAAGTCGGGAAAAGAAAAAAGAAATTAAGACGGATGTATTGGTTGAGGCTGTGCAGTCTGTTTTGACATCTTCGTTTACGCCCGAGCAGGGGAAAACAGATGATCGGTAGGTTCGTCGGGGCGTTGTGTCGGTGTTTTATTCGGATTTATCAAATGGTGGTTTCTCCGTTGAAAACGCCTTGTTGCCGTTTTCAACCGACATGTTCGGCCTATGCTCGTGAGGCTTTTTTGTTGCATGGTCCCGTAAAAGGTGCTATGTTAACCATTCGTCGTTTGATGCGATGTCATCCATGGGGAGGGTCCGGGTATGATCCGGTTCCGGTACCGTTATCTAAAAGGAAAGAAAAATGAGTCATTTGGAACAAGAAAAACAAGAGCAGAAAAGTATGATGATCGCCTTGATTTTGGTGATTGGTGTATTGATAGCGTTTAATTGGTTTTTTCCCAATCGCTCGGAAACGATTGATGTGCCGTTGAATCCCGTTGAGCAAACAACGGCTGTTTTGAAAACGGCCGAACCGACAGATACTGTATTGCCGGATCACAATAACGAAAATCCGGATGTGATTATTCCCATGAAAAACGGTTTGGTGTCCGGTTCTTTATCCGCATCCGGAACAGTGTTTAATTCTTTATCCTTGTTGCAATATCGGGAAACCACGGCGGAAAACAGTCCTTTTGTTTCTTTATTAAATAAAGGTTTTTGGGCGCAGTTAGCATGGCGTGGAACGGACGCCGCTTTTCCGAATATGAATACCGTTCCGGCGGTGACGGGCAATGAATTAACACCGTTTACACCGGTTGTATTGACCTGGACAAACGGATCCGTAACGGTGGAGCGGACGTTATCTTTGGATGATGCTTATCTTGTCCGGATAACGGATAAAGTGACGAATAAAAGTACCGCACCGGTCAGGGCTGTTTTGCAGGGGCAGATTATTCGAAAACAGGATACGCTTCCTGAAAACAGAGGTGCCGTTCACGAAGGATTTTTGGGATTCTTTGATAATCGGGAAGTTGAAGAAAAATATGATTCAATAGAGGAAGATGATCCTTTTCTGACCTCTAACAAAGGGGGATGGATCGGTATTACGGATAAATATTGGCAGGCTGTTTTTGTGCCGGATCAATCAATGATATCGGATATGTCTTTTATGAAAAAAGGGGAAAATTATATTGCTTCTTTTTCTGCGAATCCGGAGACGATTCAACCGGGAGAAACACTGACCCGGACAACGCAATTGTTTGCCGGGGCAAAAGAGTTGCAGTTGTTGAATGAATATGCCGAAGCTGGAATACCGCGTTTTGATTTATCGATTGATTTCGGGTGGTATTACTTTTTAACAAAGCCGTTTTTATATTTTCTGGGATTTTTATATTCATTGGTCGGCAATATGGGGATTGCTATCTTAATCTTTGCAACCTTGTTACGGATTGCAATGTTACCGATTGCGACAAAATCTTATGAAAGTATGGCTAAAATGAAAAAGATTCAGCCTAAAATTAAAGCGTTACAAGAACGGTTTAAAGATAATAAACAACAGTTGCAGTTGGAAATGATGAATTTATATAAAAAAGATAAAGTCAACCCGGCATCCGGGTGTTTGCCTTTGTTGATTCAAATTCCCGTTTTCTTTGCGTTATATAAGGTGTTATCCGTGTCTATTTTGATGCGTCAGGCACCTTTTTTCGGTTGGATTACGGATTTGTCCGTTCCGGATCCGTCATCTGTTTTTACGGCATTCGGGTATTTGCCATGGCCGATTCCGGGGATATTGAATATCGGTATTTGGCCGGTTTTGATGGGCTTGACGATGTTTATTCAACAACGTTTGAATCCATCTCCGTCAACAGATGAAAACCAAAAAATCATCATGAATATGATGCCGGTGATCTTTACGTTTATGTTAGGTAACTTTGCGGCGGGATTGGTCATTTATTGGACGTGGAGCAATATTTTATCCATTGCTCAACAGAAATATATTATGAAAAAAATCGGTGTGTAACATGACGGATAAGGATATTCAAGCCGAATTGATTCGAAAGGGAAATCAACTGTTTGAACAAAAACCGACATTTTGTCGCGGTGTTGTGGATATTGAACAGTTGCCGTTGGGTGGTTTGCCGGAGTTTGCTTTTGCCGGCCGATCCAATGTCGGAAAGTCCAGCTTGATTAACGCGGTAGCGGGGGTTAAAGGCCTGGCACGTGCGTCTAACACCCCGGGACGGACGCAGGAGTTGAATTTTTTTGAGCAAAAAGGACAATTTTTTATTGTTGATTTACCGGGATACGGATATGCATCGGCTCCCCAAACAACGGTTCAGACCTGGACACGTTTGATTCACGCTTATTTGCGCGGACGGGTTCAGCTTCGTCGTGTTTTCCTGTTAATTGATGCGCGGCACGGTATTAAGCAGGTGGATGAAAACATTATGAAAATGTTGGATGCGGCCGCCGTCAGTTATCAGATTGTTTTAACGAAAGCGGATAAAATCTCCGAAAAAGAACAGACGGATGTATTGGCTCGGACGGAGGCTGTCGGTGCCACTCATGTCGCGTGTTATCCGGAAGTTATTTTAACCAGCTCCGAAAAAAATAAGAACATTGATTCGGTTCGCGCCCAGTTTGTCAAAGTCTTGGAAGGAATTTAAATGCCGGAGAACCTCTCTTATTGCCTGACGGATACGATTTACGCTTTGTCCAGTGGTCTCGGCAAAGGCGGTGTTGCGGTTATTCGTGTATCCGGTTCTCGGGTGTTGGATGTTGTATCCCGATTGACCGGTTTGACCCATCCTGAACCGCGTTACGCCTATTTTAAACCTGTTCGGACAAGTTCCGGATCCGTCATTGATCATGCCTTGATTTTGTATTTTAAGGGGCCTCACAGCTTTACGGGAGAAGATGTGGTCGAATTTCAAGTCCATGGCGGCAGGGGTGTGATTCAGGCTATTTTAACGGCATTGGGTGAGATACCGGGATGCCGGCCGGCAGACCGGGGCGAGTTCTCACGCCGTGCGGTTATAAACGGCAAGATGGATTTAACCGAGGCGGAAGGTCTTTTGGATTTAATTAATGCGGAAACAGAACGCCAGCGTGTCCAAGCTTTGGGACAGATGGAAGGTGTTTTAGGACGATTGTATGACAATTGGCGAGATCGGTTATGCCATCATATGGCTTATATTGAAGCATTTATTGATTTTCCCGAGGAGGAGATTCCGCCGGAAAAATTGGCGGGTATTGATGAGGATATTCAATCTTTGCGGACAGCCATACAGAATCATTTGAATGATGGTCGGATTGGCGAAAAGTTACGCGAAGGCTTTCAAATTGCGATTATCGGTGTTCCCAATGTGGGAAAGTCCAGCCTGATTAATGCCCTGACCCATAAAAACGTGGCAATTGTTTCTCAAACGGCGGGCACAACGCGGGATGTGGTTGAGGTGCATTTGGATGTTGATGGTTTTCCCGTTATTTTAGCCGATACAGCCGGGCTGCGGGAGCGGGCGGATGAAATTGAATCGGAAGGTATCCGTCGGGCGGTTCAAAAGGCGGATGAGGCTGATTTAATTTTACATGTTCAGGATGGAACGTTGTATCCCGCCGTAGAGCCGCTGCCACCGGGATTATCTTTGAAAACGGTTTTAACGGTTTGGAACAAAGCTGATAAAATGCGGGAACAGCCGTCGGATGTGATGTGTGTCAGTGCGTTGACCGAATCGGGAATCCCCGAATTGTGGGCGCAAATCAGGACTGTGTTGGAGCGGGATTTTGGTCGTCGGGACAATGGTATGATTACCCGTGAACGTTACCGCACGGCGTTGGCCGAGTGTGTCCGTTCTTTGGATCGGGCCTTAACGGTGTCGGATTTAGAGTTAAAAGCCGAAGAGTTGCGTTTGGCGGCGCGAGCTTTGGGACGTATTACCGGACGGATTGAAGCGGAAGACTTATTGGATGTCATTTTTCGGGATTTCTGTATTGGGAAGTAAAATATGACAAAAGAATATGACATTATTGTCATTGGCGGGGGACATGCGGGGTGCGAGGCAGCGGCCGGTGCTGCTCGGACGGGGGCAAAAACACTTTTGATAACACACCATATCCGGACGATTGCGGATATGTCATGTAATCCGGCTATCGGTGGTTTGGCAAAGGGGACCGTTGTCCGAGAAATCGATGCTTTAGATGGTTTGATGGGACGGGTTATTGACAAGACCGGGTTACAGTTTCGGATGTTGAATGCCTCTAAAGGTCCCGCGGTTCAGGGACCTCGGGCTCAGGCCGACAAAGAGGCTTATTGCGCCGAGATGCAGCGTCTTTTAAAAGGGTATCCGAATTTGGATATCAGGGAGGCTTCGGCAGATGATTTACTTGAAGAAAACGGTTGTATTTGTGGTGTTATGGCTTCCGGGACGGTTATTCGTGCGGGGGCGGTTATTGTAACGACCGGTACTTTTTTGAATGGCGTGATGCATGTGGGGCCGGAACAAACAGCCGGTGGTCGTTATGGCGAAGAGGCAAGCTTGGGTATCACACCCGCTTTAAAGCGAATGGGGTTACAGGTCGGCCGTTTGAAAACCGGAACGCCGGCACGATTGGATAAAGCAACGATTGATTGGTCCAAATGTATGCGTCAGGACGGTGATGTTCCGGCGCGTCCTTTTTCCTTTATGAGTTCAGATTTTCAGCCGGAACAAATACCTTGTTATATGAC
This sequence comes from uncultured Alphaproteobacteria bacterium, assembly GCA_944391735.1. Taxonomy (GTDB): domain Bacteria; phylum Pseudomonadota; class Alphaproteobacteria; order CAAHEQ01; family UBA3637; genus CALXZG01. Next base: position 17,483 of record CALXUR010000006.1, read on the forward strand.
GCATACAACCCCGGAAACACATAAAATCATCGAAGATAATTTATATCGGGCTCCCTTGTACTGCGGGCAGATTCACTCTGTCGGTCCCAGATATTGCCCGAGTATTGAAGATAAACTGGTGCGTTTTAAGGGGCGCGACAGCCATCATGTGTTTTTGGAGCCCGAAACTCGAAACGGTAACAGCATTTATCCGAACGGTATTTCCACTTCTTTACCAAAAGATGTTCAAGAAGCTTTTATCCGGACAATTCCCGGGTTAGAGCATGTTCGTATTTTGCGATATGCGTATGCGATTGAATATGATTATGTGGATCCGCGAGAGTTGAAACCAACCTTGGAAACAAAAAAGGTGTCCGGTTTGTTTTTGGCGGGGCAAATTAACGGGACGACAGGATATGAGGAGGCTGCCGGGCAGGGGCTGGTGGCCGGTGTAAATGCCGCGTTGCAAGTCTTGAAAACAGGACGGACGCTTGTTTTTGATCGGGCGGATAGTTATATCGGCGTTATGATTGATGACATCACGACATTGGGGGTGGATGAACCCTATCGGTTGTTCACATCCCGGGCAGAGTATCGTTTAACCATACGGGCGGATAATGCTGATTTAAGGTTAACGGAAAAAGGTATTGCGGCAGGGTGCGTTGGTTCCGAGCGGGCAATGGCTTTCCGACGTAAAAAACAAGCGTTGGAACAGGCACGTCGGTTGATTCAATCTATGGTATATACGCCGAAAGAGCTTCAGTCGTTTGGATTTTCCGTTAATTCGGACGGTCAAAAACGAACGCCGTTTGATATGTTGTCGTATCAGGGGGTTACTTGGGCACAATTGACTTCTGTTTGGCCTCTTTTAAAGAGTATTACGCCGGACGTGGCGGAACAGCTTGAAATTGAAGGACGATATCAGGGGTATTTGGCGCGTCAACAACTGGATATTGAAGCTTTTCGGAAAGATGAAGCGTTAAAAATTCCGGAGGATACGGATTATACCGAGATCGGCGGTTTGTCAAATGAAATTATCGGACGGTTAAATAAAACGAAACCGGCGACAATCGGTGCTATGATGCGGATGACCGGTATGACGCCGGCGGCGGCCACGGCGGTTATCGGGTATTTAAAACGAAAGTAACGGCCCGTGACAGGCCGTTGCGCAAATATTGCGGACATATATCAGATAAATCCTTTTTCTTTTGCTTTCAGCAATACCTGAACGCGGTTTTGAACACCAAACGCGCGGAGCAGAGCGCTGACATGCATTTTAATTGTCGGTTCGGCAACGCCCAGATTATGCGCGATTTGTTTGTTAGACAATCCTTGCCCCAACTGTTGCAAAACGCTTGCTTGACGTTGGGAAAGGAAAAGTCCGTTGCCCAAGGCATAATCTTGTTTCCGATACGGCTGTGAAGGTAATGACATGATCCTCTCCTTTCTCCAAACGGAAAAGTTATTTGTTCAGTTCAGCTTCCATCTTTTGGATTTTAGCTTCTTTGTGTGCGATTTTGCGGGAAATTAAATCAACAATCGTTTGATGCCCGTTGTCTTTTGCCCAGCCCTCAATCATATATAAAGCTTTTAGTTTTTCTTTTTTTGTTTCCAAAATAAATTTTTTCATATCTTCCGGAAACTCGGACCATGCTTTTTTAATTTCTGATTTTAAAAGTATTTTTTCGTCTGGTGTCAGTTTATTTGTTCCGTCGTTCATATCAATTTTTGTATTCATGTTCTCCCCCTTTGAATGGATAAGTTGTCAAATAAAAGAATGCATAAACAAGGAGTCCGAAGCAACAGCATGTCAACAATAGAATTTTAGTCATGATATGAAACAGTGACATCATCCGCTCTCCCCCTTTGTCTGTTGTCTTTTGAATAACAACTTACAGGTATGACTATTGCGGCAATTTGTCAAGAGAGAAAAAGAAGAAAATCGTTGTATTGCCGAATGAAAAGGATAAAAAAGAGAAAAGATAAAAATGGAAAGTAAAGTAAAAACCGTAACGATTTAAGGGCCAATAGAATGTTATAGATTTTATAGCATAGAGGGTTATTGTCTGGCAAGGACTTTTTCGTTGAATTTCCAAGAAAGGAGCGTATTTTGGACATCTTTCCGAAAATGTAAAAAAATAATGACCGTTATTTTTTAATACTGAAAGGAAGGATTTTATGACGGAAAAACAAAAGGTTACTCCAAATATGAAAGCGGCAAAAAACGAATCGGGCAAATCCATGGTGGAGATGTTAGGTGTCTTGGCTTTGATGGGATTATTGGCTATTCTGGGGGCTAAAGGGTATAATATGGCCATGGAACGCGCGATGGCGAATGAGATTATCAATGATGTCAATAAACGCTCTCTACTTCATTCTCAACAGCTTTTGGCCGGCAGTGCTTTGGATGTTTCAGAAATGCCCGATAAAATCCGGGATATCTATCCCGTCTCCGCCGAAAAACTGGGGGTTCAGTTCTTTACCCTCAAAGTCTCTCAAGTAGAAACGCCTGTTTGTCGACGGATTGCTGATCTGGGCTACCCCGTCCCGATTCAAGTCACAGCAAACGGGACAAAAATCTCTCCCGACAACACCACGCCTTGCGAAAATCAAACGGGTATTGTCGAAATGGCTTTTACTTTTAACAGGACGTTGACCCCTTGTCCGGGCTGTTTGGATCAAATTATGTCATGTCTGAATGATTCATCTTGTAAAGAGGGTTACCTGTGCCAAGCTGGACAATGTATTTGTCAATCTCCCTGTGGCACTTCCGGATGCTGTTTAAGTGGACAAGTTTGCTCGAATAATAAATGTGTTCAACCGGGGTGTGTTTCCGATGAAGATTGTGAAAACGGATCCTGTCTGGGAGGGCAGTGTGGATGTCAATCCTTTCGGGATTGTTCACCAAATCGATATTGTATTTTGGCTGAAGGTTGGAATGGTGGTGGCATCGGACGTTGTAGTTCCTCATCAGATGTATCTGGTTCGGAAGGTGGATATATTTGGTCGGCGAAAAAAATGTTCTGGTATACAGCTGATGATTTTTGTAAAAGTCATGGTATGGAATTAGTTGATACAAGTGGTTGGGATTGTGATACGACGGCTTGGTCCGCTATATGCTCTAACACAAATTTACCAGATGGAATTGGAACGCATTGGTATTGGACGAAACATATATATGAAGGTAGAACTTTTTGGGCAATGCAACGTTATAATGCTTCTACTAAAGAGTTTGGTTTTCGAAAGGAACATTATTCGAATAACAGTGGCGCTATCGGCCCGACAGGAGCACTCTGCTATTAACGTATAAGGGATGTAATGAACAATTATTTCCTTGTGTTTAAAATACTTTTTTCGGGATTAAAATCATCATTGGTAAGGGACGAAATATCAATAATGGTGTGGATTGCATCTTGCAGATTATAATCGGTTTGAGGAGATTGTCCCCGTTGTGCGATATCGGGGCGCAATTTCCGAAGCATCGGGGAAAGCCATAATATAAACGGAACAGAGGTCATCGGTTCATTTGCCAGTTCGGAATGGCCTAAAATCCGATTGGGTGTTGAATCGAAAATATCCTCCCCGTGATCGGAAAAATAAAGCATGTATTGCGCACCCTCGGCCTCTTTTAACATTTGAATGATTTGGTTGATAATATAATCGGTGTAACGGATGGAATCGTCATATGCATTTAACAGTTGATAGTTGGATCCGGAGAGTTTTTTACCGGGTAATGTGTCGGTAAAGTGTTTAAATTCGGAGGGATAGCGGTTCACGTATGCCGAATGGGATCCGATTAAATGCACGAAAATAACTTTTTTTGTATCGGTGTTTCGGATGATTTTTTGAATATCTGGCAACATCGCCTCATCCAAACCTGCTTTTTCAAAACGTTTCATGCCACTGAAATTAAAATATTTATTGTAATCGGCATGCGACGCCATAGCGGTCACAATCGTATCATCCAAAGCGTATTGGTTTGATAGCCAATATGTTTTAAAACCGGCTTGTTTAAAATAATCAATCATGTTGCCTTTTTCATACAAGTTATTCGGGTGATCGGTATCCGCAAAACTCAATGTTCGCTCCAAAGAGGGCATTGTTTGGGCAAAAGGGGAGCGAACGTTCGGGAACACAATCAGTTCGTTTCGGATACAGTCCGTAAATTCATTTGTTTTTCGGGGATAGCCATATAAAGACAGGTGTGTTCTGTTAGCGGATTCTCCGATAACAATCACATACGTTTGAGGTTGATCAGACGGTAAACTTGATTGAATTGTTTTAAAATCCGGTGCGGTATACTCGGCTATTTTTTGTTTCAGAGCCTGATAACTTTTTTTATATTCATAGTAATGATAAAAGATATTGCTATATGGATTTAAAATATAGGCGTCTTTAAATTTTGGCCAACGCCGTCCCAAATTACGAATAAACGGAAATGAAAATGCGATTAGAACCGTGACGATACCCCCTTGTTGCAAAACTGTTTCAAACGCGGGCGCGGGTATCCGGGCAATCAAAACAAACGGTGACAGGAAAAAGAAAGCAAAACCGACGTATAAAACAGGCGGAATATTCTGACTGATAAACTCGCGCGTTTCTTTCATATTGGATACAAAAACGGTAAAAAAGGTATTTAAACCGATACGTGTTCCGAATAAGTAAATATGCCCCAGTTCGGCAAACATCAACGGCATGAAAAGCAATTGAATGAATCCCAGATACCAACGTGTTAGCGGTGGATAAATACAGGTCGGCAACATAACCAAACAACAGACAGGAATCGTCCGAATGAAATCTTTGCACAGCATTCGCAGAAAAGCCATGTCTTTTAACTTTTCCCATGTAACGGTTTTACACGATACATAGATAAGGGGTAGAAATGCAATCAGGGCTATATAGCCGAAAGCGGGCCAAAAATCAATCATGGGGGAAGATGACCTTATATGTTTATTTATGTTCGTTCAATCGGTTTGAATTTAATCCGATGGGGTTGATCCGCGTCCGTTCCCAGACGCCGGTGTTTGTCCGCTTCATATTCGGCATAATTGCCTTCAAAGAAAACGACCCGACTGTCACCCTCAAAAGCCAGAATATGTGTGGCTAAGCGATCCAGAAACCAACGGTCATGCGATGTGATAACCGCACACCCCGGGAAATCCATCAAAGCTTCTTCCAACGCCCGTAAGGTATCGACATCCAAATCATTTGTCGGTTCGTCCAACAATAAAACATTCGCGCCGGATTTTAACATCTTGGCCATATGAACGCGGTTGCGCTCACCGCCGGATAAAACACCGACTTTCTTTTGCTGATCCGGTCCCTTGAAATTGAATTGAGAGGCATATGAGCGGGAGTTGACTTCTCTTTTCCCGAGGGTTAAGATATCCAAACCGCCGGAGATTTCCTGCCAAACGGTTTTGTTCGGATCCAAACTGTCACGCGATTGATCCACATACCCGAGTTTAACGGTTTCTCCGATTCGGAACGTTCCCGCGTCCGGTTGTTCCTGCCCGGTAATAATGCGCATCAACGTTGTTTTACCGGCACCGTTCGGTCCGATAACGCCGACAATACCGCCGGCAGGCAGATTAAAACTTAAATCATCAAATAACAATTTATCTCCGAAAGCTTTTTTCAAGTGTTCCGCTTTCAGAACCAGTTCGCCCAAACGAGGCCCCGGAGGAATAATGATTTGAGCGGTTTCAGGTGCTTTTTCATTTGATTTTTTCAGGAGTTCCTCATATGCCGTGATACGTGCTTTGGATTTTGCTTGGCGCGCTTTCGGTGATTGCCGAACCCATTCCAATTCTTCCGCCAATGTTTTTTGACGGTTCTTTTCGGCATTTTGTTCTTGCTCTAACCGTTTTTGTTTTTGTTCCAGCCAGCTGGTATAATTTCCTTCATACGGGATTCCTTCGCCGCGATCCATTTCCAGAATCCAGCCCGTCACATTATCCAGAAAATAGCGGTCATGGGTGATCATAACAACCGTGCCGCTGTAATTTTTCAAATATGTTTGAAGCCAGGCGATGGATTCGGCGTCCAAATGGTTGGTCGGTTCATCTAAAAGCAACATATCCGGTTTGGATAATAGCAATCGGCACAAGGCTACGCGTCGTTTTTCCCCACCGGATAATTTCGTAACATCCGCATCACCCGGCGGGCAACGCAGCGCATCCATGGCAATTTCAATAGTTCGTTCGATTTCCCATCCGTTGCAGGCATCGATTTTCTCTTGTAATTCGGCTTGTTCGGCTAACAGTTTATCCATGTCTGCATCCGGATCGCAAAAAGCTTGGTTGACCTCTTCATAACGTTTCATTAGATCACGTATTTCCCCGACACCGTCCATAACGTTTTCCATAACGTTTTTAGACGGATCCAGTTGCGGTTCCTGGGGCAGGTAACCGACTTTGACTCCGTCGGCCGCCCACGCTTCACCCGTGAAATCCTGATCCAATCCGGCCATAATTTTTAAAAGGGTTGATTTACCGGCACCGTTCGGGCCGAGAACACCGATTTTGGCTCCCGGAAAAAACGATAACCAGATATGTTTTAAAACTTCCTTACCGCCCGGAAACGTTTTGCACAAATCCTTCATGACATAAATATATTGATACGCAGGCATAAAAATTCCTTTCCCCAGTAAACATAAACTGATGGTATCGTATCCGAAACGCCTTTGAAAGTCAAGTTATTTCCGTTTTGAAAACACGTTTAATCGCTTGATTTGCTTGTGCCCGACGGCTTTAATCATGGCTTTGACATCACGCATTTTCAGGTTTTCGTAATCAATATCCTGATAGGGTTTTGCAAAAAAACGCCGCCGCGCCTGTTCAAGGGGCGCGTCAAATATCGGTTCAAAAAAGCGAAGCAACGCCTCGTCCGTTAAATCATCGGGTAGTTTTCCGTTTTTAAAAACAGGAGCCCTCATCATTTTCAGATACAAAGCATCATCCCGGTCAATCTTTTGAACAAAGTCAACCAACTGATCTATTGTTTGAAAATCATGGGCGTTGATAAAAGCGTCCGGATTGAAATCTTCACTGACGCGTGGATCTCCGTAATAAATCGGAACACAATCGGACGCGAACGCTTGCAGTATTTTTTCGGTTGTATAGCCCGGAGCGTATGTGTTTTCAAAAGCCAGTGCGAATTTATACCGGCTTTGAAAGGCGATTTTATCCTTGACCGCTCCGCCGACGTTATTTTGCCAACGTCCGCCCGATGCAACCGGTTTATAAACCGACAGTTTTCTAAAAGCTTCTTCCCGCCGTCCGTCTGTTTGCCGCGCGTTAGAGATGACGGTTGCGCAGAACCCCCGTTGTAGTAACGATTTATCGGAACGTCCGACACTTTTTCGTATGGCTTTTTCCAAATCCGGCAGGCACATGCGCCACAAAGGGAGTCGGTGATATCTGTCTTCAAATGTCATATGTTGAAAACCGAGGGCATAGTCGCAATAATTAAAATTGGGAACAACATTTTCGCCCGTCCAAAAAATACGAATTCCCGGAAAAGTGTGATGTGTGTTTCCGCCTAATGTATAAAAGATATAATCCGGCTTGTCCGAAATAACGACATTATATTTTTGGCGTAAAAAAGGTGTGAAAAACTCCTTTTCGGGATCCGAATATCGTCCGAAATCCATATAATTGATTTTGATTGTTTTTTTCATGTCTCCCCCTTTTTAGACAAGTTTAGCTTCTACCCGTTGAACCGAATCCCCCCGTTCCGCGTGTTGTGTTGTTGGTAACACTGTCGGTTACGACAATTTCAGGGTGAATGACAGGACAGATAACGGCCTGGGCAATCCGGTCTCCCGGTTGAATGACAAAAGGTTCTGTGCCCAAGTTAATCACCGTTGTTTTTAACTCACCCCGATATCCGAAATCAACGGTGCCGGGTGTGTTGACAATGGATATCCCGTGTTTCGCTGCCAAACCGGAACGGGGTCTGACTTGAATTTCATACCCGATGTCAGAACCGAAAGGAAAGGGACCTTCAAATTCGATTTTAATGCCGTTGGAAATCAGGGCGTATTCCCCCGGTTGTAAGGTAACGGGGGCTTTGATGGCAGCACGCAGATCAAAGCCCGAATCGTCGGTATGCTTGTAATTAAGTTCTCCCCAGCTTTTATCGTAACAATCCAGGTATTCAATCAGTAAACGCATTTTTTTCTCCTTTTGATATCATTTATCCCTTATTGCGGACGGTATTTATGCTTTTTCCAATAAACGTTTTAGATATTTTCCGGTGTAACTGCCCGGATTTTCGGCCACCTGTTCCGGTGTGCCGGTTGCGACAACGCGTCCGCCGCCATCCCCGCCTTCCGGTCCCATGTCGATGATATAGTCGGCTGTTTTGATGACATCCAAATTATGTTCAATGACAACGACCGTATTACCTTGATCGACAAGAGCGTGAAGCACTTCCAACAATTTTTGAATATCGGCGAAATGAAGACCTGTTGTCGGTTCATCTAAAATATAGAGGGTTTTGCCCGTGCTGCGTCGTGACAGTTCCTTGGATAATTTAATTCTCTGCGCTTCGCCGCCGGACAATGTCACAGCCGATTGCCCTAATGAAATATAACCCAAACCAACGCGTTGCAATAAGGCGCATTTGTCATGAAGGGAGGGGATGTTTTGGAAAAAATCGGCGGCTTCGTCAATAGTCATATCCAAAACGTCGGCGATTGATTTATCTTTGTATTTGATTTCCAATGTTTCGCGGTTGTATCTTTTCCCGTGGCACGTATCACATTCGACATAAACATCGGGTAAAAAGTGCATTTCAATTTTCAATACGCCGTCTCCGCAACAAGCCTCGCATCGCCCGCCTTTGACGTTAAAGGAAAAACGTCCCGGTTTATAGCCGCGCGCTTGAGATTCCGGCAACCCGGCAAACCATTCCCGGATCAGGGTGAACATACCTGTATACGTTGCCGGATTGGAACGGGGAGTGCGCCCGATCGGACTCTGATCAATATCGATGATTTTATCAATATATCCGACACCCCGGATTTTTTTGAATGCACCGGCCGGTTCACGCGATTTATTGATCAGTTGGTTTAGCCCTTTATAGAGTGTTTCAATAACCAGAGAGGATTTGCCGCCGCCCGATACGCCGGTGACACAGGTGAATGTGCCGAGCGGAATATCGACAGTAACATCTTTTAAGTTGTTTGTTGATGCGCCCTCAATACTTAAAAATTTGCCGTTACCGGTTCGCCGGGTTTGAGGCACGATGATTTTTCGCATGCCTGATAAAAATTGTCCTGTCGTTGAAATCGGGTTATCAATAATCTGTTGGGGCGTTCCCTGGGCGACGATATGCCCGCCGTTTCGTCCCGCGCCGGGGCCGATATCAATCACGTAATCGGCGCATCGAATAGCATCTTCATCGTGCTCAACGACAATTACGGTGTTGCCCAGATCTCTTAAACGGACAAGTGTTTCTAACAGTTTGTCGTTATCTCGTTGGTGAAGACCGATGGACGGTTCGTCCAACACATATAAAACACCGGTCAAACCGGAACCGATTTGGCTGGCCAGACGAATCCGCTGCGCCTCACCGCCGGATAAAGTCCCGCTCATGCGATCCAAGGCCAGATAGCCCAGTCCCACGTTATTTAAAAATGTTAAACGTTCAATAATTTCTTTGAGGATACGGCTGGCGATTTCCTGTTTTTGCGGAGATAAAGTGTCATTTAATCCCGAAAACCAGGACAGAGCCCCTGTAATAGAGATATGCGTCGCTTCGGAGATGTTTTTCCCACCGACCTTAACGGCCAGTGCCTCCGGCTTTAAACGGGCTCCGTGACAAGCTTCACAGGGTGAAGTTGCCTGATATTTTGAAATTTCTTCGCGCATCCATTCAGATTCCGTTTCCAAATAGCGACGTTCCATATTGGGAATAACACCCTCAAAATCTGCGCGTCCTTCGTGATAACCGTATAAAACGGCTTGTTGAACGTCGGGGGGCAGTTTATTCCAAGGTTTATTCAAATCCAATCGAGGCATTGTTCTGATAAGAGATTTCAATGCCGAACTATACCATTGGAACATATCTTCGCCATGGCTCCATGGTTCAATAGCACCTTGTTTGATACTTTTGGTCGGGTTGGGAATAACCAGAGCCGGATCGACATATTGTCGAAAGCCTAATCCGGAACAGACAGGGCAGGCACCTTGCGGATTATTGAATGAAAACAGACGCGGTTCCAAATCGGCGATTGTGAAACCGGAAACGGGACAGGCGAATTTGGATGAGAATAACTTTTCCTCATGCGTTTCGATATTTTCGGAAACGGCCAGCCCGTCTGCTAAATCCAGAGCTTTTTCAATGGATTGGGCTAAACGATCTTCAATTCCCTCTTTCATAATGACTCGGTCGACAATAACGGAAATGTCGTGTTTCCTGTTTTTATCTAATGCCGGCGTGTCATCTATTTCATAGAGTTCGCCGTCAATTTTAACACGGGTAAAGCCTTTTTTCTGCCATTCTTGAATTTCTTTTCTGTATTCGCCTTTTCGGGATCGAATAACCGGTGCCAGAATCATCAGTTTTGTGCCAGCCCCCATGGCTGTCAAAGCATCAACCATTTGCGAAACGGTTTGTGCCTCAATCGGCAAGCCCGTCGCCGGCGAGTAAGGAACGCCGATCCGCGCCCATAACAGACGCATATAATCATAGATTTCCGTTACCGTTCCGACCGTTGAACGCGGATTTTTAGATGTTGTCTTTTGTTCGATGGAAATCGCCGGGGATAGGCCTTCAATTAAATCGACATCCGGTTTTTTCATTAAATCCAAGAATTGCCGAGCATAGGCGGATAGACTTTCCACATAACGGCGTTGTCCCTCGGCATAGATTGTGTCAAAGGCCAGGGATGACTTTCCGGAGCCGGACAAGCCTGTCATAACGACCAGTTTATCGCGTGGAATATCAACATCGATATTTTTAAGGTTATGCTCGCGGGCACCCCGGATTTTAATGAAATTTTGCATGATTGAAGCCTCTCCTGATATAACAGGCAGTATACTCTTTTTGGGGATAAAAAGCAAGTATCTTTTGGTGTGCTTCCGTGATATTTGACCGATAGTGGCAGAGCAGAAAAGATGACTCTGTTCTGCTCTGCCGTCCCCCTATTGCTCATAAATTCATTCCCCCGTATGAACTTATGAACAGGTTTTATTCTACACCAAATAATTTTCAAAGTCAACCATTAAAAGATGAAAATTGATATTTTTAGATCTAAAAGGGCTATAACGAAAAAAGGGTCAATAAAATGTTATAGATTTTATAACATAGAGGGTTCTTGTCTGGCAAGGACTTTTTCGTTGAATTTCCAAGAAAGAAGTGTGTTTTGGATATCTTTCCGAAAATGTAAAAAAATAATGACCGTTATTTTTTAACATTGAAAGGAAGGATTTTATGACGGAAAAACAAAAGGTTACCCTCAATACGAAAGCGGCTAAAAACGAATCGGGAAATACACGCCCCCTGTCATCCTTGGATAATTTTTCTTCTTTGTCATCCTCGGGCTTACTGCGCAAGACAGAATCTGTCCGGCGGACAGTTCTGTCGCGCAAAGCAATGAACCTTAATGAGTCCGAGAATGCTCCGTCATCCGAGAGACGAATTTTAGGTGGAATTGGGGGATCCAGAGGCAAGGAATTCTTGTTTCTGGATTCCGGCTCGGAGGCCGGAATACTGCGTAAAGCACAACAATCCAGTGATTGTTGTGATACGCAAAGCAATGAAACACCGCGAGCCAAGGTAGCGGAAGTCGCCGCAGGCAAGCGGATGTTGGAATTGAAAAATAAAAAGACACGGGAATCCATAAAAAGGGAAGTCCCAAAAACGATTCCGAATCGGGCAAATCCATGGTGGAGATGTTGGGTGTTTTGGCTTTGATGGGATTATTGGCTATTCTGGGTGCTAAAGGGTATAATATGGCCATGGAACGCGCGATGGCGAATGAGATTATCAATGATGTCAATAAACGCTCTCTGCTTCATTCTCAACAGCTTCTGGCCGGTAGTGCCCTTGATTCTTCCGAACTTCCAATGACTATACAAGGCGGCTATCCTGTCTCTTCCTCTCCTTTTGGGGATGTCTTCTTTCGTATTGATGTTTCCGAGGTGACACCGGAAGTTTGTAAACGACTCGGAAAAATGGATTATCGTAAACCGCTTCAAATAAAAGCCAATGACAAACTGTTGACCGCCTCTGATCAAAGTTCCTGTTCCGGTGCCGCCAATCTGCTTTCTTTCTTTTTTCTGAAAGACCTGACCGCTTGTCCGGATTGCCTGGATAATCGAAAAACATGTGTTGGGCAATCGGGGTGTGCTGCGAATGAAACATGCCGGAATAACCTGTGTGTTTGTGCCCCTCAATACAGTTGCGGTGCCACGTGTTGTTCCGCGGGTCAATCCTGTATTAACGGAAAGTGTTCCAATGCTCAAGCCTGCGATGACGATTCTTTCTGCGATGGTGTTTGCGAAAACGGAGCTTGTATCTGTCATTCTTATCGTGATTGCATTCATTATTGCACATTCTTGTGGGGAAGGACGGATCTTGGTACTTGCTCCAACGGAGACCATTTAGGCACGGATAGTGATATGGGGGGATATATTTACTCAACTGTTGGGCTGAATTATTATAATGCGATTGATTTTTGCGCAAAGTATAATAAGAAATTATTGACGCCTGAAGAATTAGGGTGTCAAAATCGTGCGGATGGACAGGGGTGGATCTGTAACCTGTCAAATCTTCCCAAAGGGAGGTTTTGGACAAAGACATGGTTCAGCAATGATACGCCATATGCCATTGATACAACAAGTCAGCAGATTAAGACAGATTGTGGTTGGACATGCAATCGAAATGCTCTTTGCAGATAAGCTTTGATACACGTAGGTTTAAAATGTATTTATTCAGTCAGGCAGACTGATTATCCGCAACTATTTTTCCTATGTGATCGGTATGCTGTTCAAATTAAAAAAAGCCTCTGTTTCAGAGGCTTTTAGAATGAAATAAAATCGGAATTATAACCCTTTGGCTACCTTGGCCCCTTCAATGCGGGCACGTAACTTTTTGGATTCGGCCGTTAATTTGGAAACCGGTGTATTTAACAGATATAAATCCAATCCACCGTTTTTCTCAATTGTCCGCAAACCGTGGTTTGTAATACGCAACGTTACCGGTGCTTCCAAAATTTCACTATAAATAGCAACTTCCTGTAAATTCGGCATAAACCGACGGCGTGTCTTGCGGTTAGAGTGGCTGACATTATTTCCGGTCTGAACGCCTTTACCCGTAATGAGGCATTTTTTCGACATGTGTTATCCTTTCCTAATAAATAAACTGTTGCCCATTTTTACACTCTTTTTGAGTAAAAGTCAAGCACTTTTTTATCTTTTTTGGTTAAAAAGGGTATAAATCCGGCACGGGCTTCTTTTTTCGGGATTTATGTTTCTTGGCAGGCGGAATTCGTGGTGCCGGTGTCAGGGGGCGACTGCGTCCTTTTCCGCTCATATATAACAGACCGAGCATAAATCCGCCGATAATGCCGATGCCTAATAAAGCCATAATCCAATAGAGTCCCGGTGTTGTTGTTTTTAACTCTGAAAAATGTTCCTGAGGCCCTAACGGAGAGGTCGGTTCGGGTGGTTGAGGGGCGGCCGTTAAAGCCTGTTCCGGTATTTTGACGGTCGCGACGGTTTCGGCGGGAGCCGGTTGAACGGAAATCGTTTTGGCCGGTATGACGGCAGTTTCCATTTTCCGTGTTTGTGTGTTGAACCAAGGGATTTTAACTTCAGGGATTGTGATTGTTCCGCTTTGTGTCGGAACGATAACGACGGACATTTCCTCTAATCCTTGTAATTCTCCGTTCGGGGTTTGTGTCGTTTCCCGCTTTTCAGGACTGGGATATACTTTTAAATTGTCGGAGGCCGGTTGCTGAATAACGGGTAATTGTTCGGCGGATACCCCCAAAGCCGTTAATTTAAAAACGCGTTCGATTGAATCGCCGACTGTCAAAGAGTTCGGTAAATTGTCAGAAACCTGTAATGTCACACGCGTTGAAGGCAACCACCATCCCGTCCATCCTGCCGGTTTGGGCAAGACGGTTAATGTCGTGGGCTTTGAACTTAAAAAGATTTCTTTTTGCTGTCCTGTCAGGCCGTTAAATAAAATTCCCTGTTCGAAAAAGTCAAACATGTCTTTACGTTGACGTGATGGTTGAGCGGGAATCAAACCGTAAAACTCGGTCGGCGGAATGGTTATTGAACCGCTGCTTTCCGGAACAATGCCGAATGTTCTTTCAAAAACGCGCACCGGTTTCCCGTCAACGGTTGTTTGATACGCTTTGTCCATATCCAACACGGATACGCGGGCATTGGGAATAGCGGGCGGTCGGATTTCTCCGTCAAGTAACCCCGCTGCCTCCGTGATTTTGACGGTATACAGAACGGTTTCTCCCGGATATGCCGTTTCCGGATGAACCGAAGCATCCACCCGCATCATACCACGTTCGGTCGTTGATGGTGTCGGGGATACCGTTAACGTCGCCTCTTTGATTGTGTCGGTTCCGATGGTTATAACACCGGTGGAGAGTTGCCCTTCCGATCGGGGAAAAATATTGTAAATCAGTTCATAATGCGCTTCGGTCTTTCCATTGACAGTGGATGAAAATTGCCGTTGTTGCTGCCCCGAAACGACAAAGTTTTTTTGTAAGCCGGTTAGGTCGGGTGCCTGCCGAATCGGCTCGTCCGATTGAAAAATAAGCTGGCTGCTTTCTCCGGCATTGACTTGAGCCGGTTCGAAATAAGCGGTTACGCCGGCTTCCGCGGCACAAGCCATGAATAACCCCGGTAAAATAAGACTTGCGATCAATCTCATGTTCATCCCCCTTGATATCTTTGATATTGTTGATAAATACGATAACGTAACACACGCGACGGATCTTGTCGCAATCTGTTCAGAATTTGCTCGGATTCCTGATCAAACGGTTCTTTTTGTTGTCCGATTGACGTTTCCCGTTGCTGGGCATCATCCTGTGTTTCTGTCAGATTTTTGGGTTCGGTTTGTCCGTTTTCCGATTGGTTTTCCGATTCGGTCTGAGTATTTTGCTCCGAAGAGGGTTGCGGATTGCCTGTCTCGGATTCGGGCGCGGTGGCATTTTCGGATTCGGATTGTTTGTCCGCATGGGTTGGGGTGTTCGGTGCGGCTTGATTTTGCTCTTCTTCCTGTTGATCAGAGGAGCTGCTGCCGTTTTGCTTGTCCGGTTCTTGCTTTGATTGATTTTGTTTCTGTTGTTGTTCCTGTTCCTGCTTTTGTTTTTCCAAATACGCTTTATTGTATTGCGCGTCGGTATGGTCGGGATTGCGTTTTAACACTTGATCATAAGCGGCAATCGCCTCGTCAATTTTATTTTGAAAGGCTAATGCGTTGCCTCGATTGTAAAAATCATCGTCCGTTTTCCCTGTCTGAAACAATGATTCGGCTGCTTCGTATTGTTGGGCACGATAGGCGTTTACACCTGCCATTTGGCGGGTATAGGCCTCTTGATCCGGTCGTTGCCAGAATCCGGCAGATGCCGGTAGTATCCAAAATGCCAGAATAAAGATAAAATAAACACCGCGCCTGAATAAAACCGCGAATAACGGCAAACATATTAAAACAAGGTAGACCCCCCGGTCATGCCAAACGGTTGCGACCGCCTCGTTTTGTTGCCCTTGACCGCCGGTGTTTCCTTCGGTTTGGTGCAACAGGTAACGCACGTCGGTATCGTCCGGTGTGGCCTTTGTAAACGCACCGATTGAACTTAAATCGGTGTTGTCCAACCGTGTCAGAATCGGCTGTCCCTGACTGTCGTTCAAAAAACCACCCCGGGGCAGGGGAACGGGTTTTCCCTCACCATCACCAATGCCCAAGATTCCGATTCGATAGGGTAATTTTTGCGTGGCAGAACGTAATTCCTGTTTGTCAAACGCACCGGTTGTCAGAAACACAATTCTGCCGGTGTTCAATCCGGCGTTTTTGAACAATGTGTCGGCTTGTTTAAATCCGGCGTCGGCACGTGCCCCTGTTTCCGGTAGAATAGTGGGATCCAAAGCGGGAACAAGGCCGCGAATAATATCTGTGTCCGGTGTCAAAGGGCTTGCCGTGTATCCGATGTTGTCATAAACGACCAATCCGACTTGCTCTCCTTTTAATTGATTCAGGATGTCGTATATTTTTAATTGAGTCTGCCTCAGGTTTTCCCCGGTCATCGCCGGACTTAACTCGGCTATGATGACGGTTCCGGGCTGCTGTGTTCGTGTCGGCACCGTTGTTTTGTTCCAAGCCGGTCCCGCCGCCGCCACGGAAATGAAAGTCCAAACCAATAATTCATACCACGACCGACGACGTGTCGACACCGTGTTGTTTCCTGTCAACAGATAGGGCAAAAGCCGCTTGTCAATGACCTTTTCCCAAGGTGTCCGATACCCGGTATGCCGCCTGAACAGACGTAACAAAATCGGCACAAAGATTAAAAGCAAGAGCCATGGCCTTAAAAAAATCATGCGCCTCTCCTTTTCATTTGAGCCATGAACCAACAGACCAGTCCCAAGATCAAAGGGATGTAAAACAATTCAATTCGCGGACGCACGGGATTATCCTCTATCGGTGTGGTTTCCAACCCTTCAATGATTTGATAGATGTTGACTAAATCCGCCGTTGATCGGGCTCGAAAATAACGCCCGCCCGTTGCGTCGGCAATAGCCGTTAATGTCTTTTCATCCAAGGCCGGTCCTGTCTGTATCGGTAACATGCCGAAAAAATCCATGTTTTTTTGATCCGCCCCGATACCGATGGTGTAAACGGTGATACCTTGTTTGCGCGCCAGTTCAACAGCCTGTCCCACCGATATAACGCCGGCGTTGTTATATCCGTCCGACAATAAAATGATGATTTTTTTATCGGCGGGCACCTTGGCCGTGTTTTCAACCGCCAAAGCCAAAGCATCCCCGATGGCGGTTTGTTCACCCGCTATCCCGATACCGACGTCGGCGAATAAGTCGCTTAACGTTTTTAAATCGGCGGATAAGGGAGCCAGTGTGTGGGCTTCACTGCCGAATATGACCAGTCCCAACCGGTCTCCCGTCCGTTTGGCAATAAAATCGGATACCACGTTTTTCACCAAAGATAGCCGTGAAACGGGACGCCCCGCCACGTCAAAATCTTGTTCCCCCATGGATCCGGACACATCAATGGCTAACATGATGTTGCGCGCTTCCCGGGGTATGTCGGCGGCTGTGCCATAGGTAACGGGGCGCATGGCGGCCAACACAAAACACAACCAGGCGGCCATCAACCAATATCCCACCGTTCGTGTGTCGGGCGCGCCTTGAAACGTCCCGAAAGCGGCCACCCTGTCAAAAAAAGGAACCCGTAATGCGCCGGGGGTGACTTCAACCGACTTGTTTTTCAGACGCGCCGAAAAAATCCGCACCAACCAAGGCAACGGTAAAATCAACAAAATGAACGGCCATACAAAGTGTTCCATGCCTTTCAATATAGTCAGAAGCCAAACTAAAATCAATCATTTTTGATGTGAAAATCAGGAAAGCCGGAATGGCTTCACTTTTTAATCGTCCGATTCGTCCGTATCGGACAGGTCGTCGTCCTCTTCGCCGGTAAAATCTTCCGCCTTTTTCAACGGCTTGACTTTTTCAACTTTGGCTCCGGGAAAAGCATTTAAAATGCCGGTAACCAACGGTGTTTGTTTCAACTCAACCAATAAGGCATTTTGTTTAGCCTCTTTAATTTCCTGCAGGGTTTGTCCCCCGCCGGAAACCTGTGTCTGAACAATCCAAGACGTGCCCGTTTCTTTATTCAAAAAACGGCTGATCTGTCCGCATAAATCCCGTCCCGCGTCGGGCGTTAAAACACATCGAACAAGACCCGGCTTCATATCAACCGGCCGGACACTTGTTTCAATCTGAAAAGCCAGCATTCGTTCTCCCCGGGCGCGTGCCAGAGCAACAATGTCGCTTAAGGAATGTAACCCGGAATCCGGCACCGCTGCCGGCGTATTCTGTTCGGGCGGTAAAGAATTCGTCGCCGGTTTTTGCGCGACAGGGGCAACCGTTGCAATCATGGAAGGTGTTGTTTCGACGGATACAACCGGTCGTGAAGCGACTTCAGGAATCGCTAAGCCGTTTTTTTTTATGTCCGCCATCATTTCGGCCGGCGTCGGCAAATCCGCCATAAAAGTCAATCGGATGATAACCATTTCCAGTGCTTTAAGCGGGGCATCCGCGTTTTTAATTTCCGAAATGCCCTTTAATAACATTTGCCAGGCACTGGTCAAAGATGCCATGGATAAAGCCGCTGCCATCTCTTTCCCGCGTGTTCGTTCGGCCTCCGGAACGGTGATGTCGTTGGCCAAATCCGGCATAATTTTAACTCGGGTCAGCCAATGCGTTAATTCTAATAAATCTTGGGCCAACTCAAACGGATCCGCGCCGCATTCGTATTGCGCGTCCAACATTTTTAAAGCATCGGCGATATTGCCTTTCAAAGCGGCTTCATATAAATCAAATAAGACCGTTCTATCCGCCAAGCCCAACATTTGTCGCACGCCGTCAACCGTCAGGTTCGCGTTTAATTGAGTCATTGCCTGATCCATCAGGGAGAGGGAATCACGCACGGATCCGTCTCCGGCACGGGCGATGAGTTTTAACGCGTCCGGTTCAAACGTTACGTTTTCTTGACCGGCAATCATGGCCAAGTGGTCGGACAATGTCTGTTCATCTAACCGTCGCAGGTCAAACCGTTGACACCGGGATAAAATCGTAATGGGAACTTTGCGGATTTCCGTCGTCGCAAAGATAAATTTAATCCGTTCGGGCGGTTCTTCCAACGTTTTTAACAAAGCATTGAAAGCCGGCTTTGACAGCATGTGGACTTCGTCGATGATATAGATTTTGAAACGCGCCGATACGGGGTTGTATTTTGCCCCTTCGATAATTTCACGGACGTTGTCAACACCAGTGTTGCTGGCCGCGTCTATTTCGATAACATCAATATGGGCATCGTTGGCAATGTCGATACAATGTTTGCATTTACCGCAGGGATTCGGTGTCATGCCGCCGTTTCCGTCCGGTCCGACGCAGTTTAACCCTTTCGCAATGATGCGGGCGGAGCTGGTTTTTCCGACCCCTCGGATACCGGTCAACATATAGGCATGAGCCAGCCTGTTGGTTGCAATCGCGTTTGTAATGGTGCGAACCAAAGCCTCTTGACCGATCAGATCGGAAAAAACCTGAGGTCTGTATTTTCGAGCAAGTACGTGGGATGTTCCGGCCATGTCCAATCCTTTAAAAACAAGTGGAAAGCGCGCGACCCGTCAGGAAACGGTTGGGCTGCTTTCTTCCGAACCTGACCCGCTGACCGAAACCGCCGTCCGCGGCTTTCCGTTTCAAAAGATACTTTTTTTTACCGTAAAAGTCAATAAAAAAATCATGTTTTAAAACAAACGAAATTTTTTAAAATACCTCCTCTTCATTTAGGATGTTGTAAAAATCATCTTTTTCAATCAGTTTTTGTTTTTCATGGGTCAGTTTGCTTTTA
Source organism: uncultured Alphaproteobacteria bacterium (assembly GCA_944391735.1). Classification (GTDB taxonomy): domain Bacteria; phylum Pseudomonadota; class Alphaproteobacteria; order CAAHEQ01; family UBA3637; genus CALXZG01. Next base: position 37,091 of record CALXUR010000006.1, read on the forward strand.
AAGAATGGAATTTTAACCAATTCCTCAATGAAATAATTTCGATTGTCTTGGGCATCATGAGTTCTTTCTTTTAAAATAGTATCATATGATATATCTAGCAAATGACATAATTCTTCTCCGGTCATAACTTGTTCCGTTGTGAATCTGTTTTTAAATCCTTTGACAATGATGTCTTTATTTTCTTGATTAAAAGAGCAAATAAAAAAATGGGTTATAAATTGAATTTGCGCCCCTAAATGATTTTTGAATTTTTCTAAAACAGAAAATTCACCATCTGCTTTTTTGGTGTCAAAGTTATCTCCGTCTTTTAACTCAATAATATAACAGTTTTTGGAATCTTGATTAATTTCAAAAATAATCAAATCCGGTTCATGTTTATCTAGTCGGTACCGACTTTTTTTGATCGTATTTTTTGAACAAAGATAAATCCCCTTTTGTATCCGATTGCATTCGGATAAAAATGTGTCTAAATTATTAATGGCATTTGATTGATGAATAATTATTTTTTCCAACTCTGTTCCGTTCGTGATGACAGTTGACTGTATTTTCTGAATTAATTTACCCAGATCTTCATCGTTGAAAACACGCGTATATCCTCCCGAACTTGTTTTGGGTTTCGCATTTCTAATCTTCGCCATATCTCATATCTCCTCCGATAAAATTTCTCCCACTTTGTTGACAAGCTTCAAAAACGGAGTATCCGCCGGCGGCCGGATCCAAGATCGTGTCTCCCGGATTCGTAGTAGCCATAATAAGAGCTTTTTGTAAAAAAACAGGTTTTGAATGAGGATGTTTTTTTATGACTTTTTCTTGCCATACATCGGGGATGTTGTGTATTTTCCAAACATCTTTAACTCGGATGGGTGTTTTTTGAAAGATAACCAAATATTCTGATTTTCGGCGTGTTCGATATCCCATACCGATTTTTTCTTTATCCCATGTAATTAAATCAACTAAATGTAAATCTGTGTTTAAAAACCAATCCAATACACCTTGGCATAAATGAAATTTATCCACCCAAAGAAATAAATGTCCGCTGGGCGTTAGGATACGGTTGATTTGTTCAATAAAATGGATAATGTCTAATTCACTCATTTGGGGAAGTGCACTACGTGCTTTGCCGCGTGTTTCTCCTTCGTTACCATATCCTAATTTGTCAAGAATGCCACGATACTGCGGATCAAAAAAAATTGTTTTGATACTTTTGCTTTCTAATCGTTTTAGTAAAGTTAAACCGTCGATTTTATTTTTATGATTTTTTTTAATGATATACTCCATTTTCTAACTCCTTTTGTTTTTTAACTAAAACCCACCTGTTCGGTGGGCGGATGTTAGAAAACCGTACAAATCAAGAACGGCTCGGGTTATTCAGCCGAAAGCCTTATTCGCCGACATCCGCCTTAAAAGCGAATGCCAACTTTTTAAATGAGTTGTGTTGCCAACTCTGATTTGTATGGGTTTTCTAAGCCCATGCTTTCTTTTGATCGAAAACAACGGTATCATAGAGTAAATGACCGTGAAATGCAAGTATAAAAAAGAGATTTCTGTATCAACAGCGGGTGTTTATATTGTATCGTTTTTCCCGAAACATTGTTTCAGAAAGCGGCCGATATGGTCGATACAGGATTCATCAATACTGTGTCCCATACCGTTGGATACAAAAACATCCGGTGTTATGCCGATAGCGTTCAGTTGTTCAATGTTCAATGCCAATCCCGCCGGTGGGACAACCATGTCTGCCGATCCGTGTGTCAGTATAACAGGCGGCTTTTGTCGAATCTCTGACACGGGTAGTGTTTCCCCGAACAAAATCGGTGCCGCCGACATGCCGATTACGCCCGCTGTTTTTTCAGGATCGGTTAAAGCTGTATACATGGCCAGCAGACCGCCTTGAGAGAAACCGCCTAAAGCAATATTATCCGAGGATATGCCGTATTTTTCCCGAATATCGGACATCATGTGCCGAATGATGTCTGCCGGCGCGGATAAACGGTTCATCAAGATGGACAGATAGGCTCTGTTCTGCATACAATCCGCATTATAATCGTCCAGTGAGAACCATTCATAGCTGTTGAATCCCAATTCTTTTACCCCGTTCGGACAGAAAAAGGCCGTGTCGGGCAAAATAGAACAGAAAGAGGGGATGAGTCCCGCCATATCATCGCCCGAAGCACCGTATCCATGGCATAGAATAACGGCGTGCCGGACGGTTTGAGGAATGAAGCGAGGGTCGCTGAACATGAAAATTCTCCTTGAAATCAATTTCGAAATATGTCTTAATACAGGTATAAAGCATTTTGGAGGAAAAAATCAATGAAAAAAGTCAGAACAAGCGTGTTTTTTGTGATGTTGTTAACGGCTTTTTCAGTGTCCGCGGCTTCCGATCGGACAGCGCGCGGATTGTCCGAAGCCGAACAACTGGGTATTACCGCCGGAACGGCACTTGCCTGTAACGCCGGTGCCAAGCTGGATGATTTTGAGTTGATCGCCAGCCGTATTATCGCCAATAAAGCCCTGACTGCCGAGGCGGAGGAGGCGGGATATCGTGATTATGCGGAGGCAAAACTGCGCGCGTATCAGGAACAAAAGAATGATCCGCAGGAAACATGTGGCGAAGTCCTGTCATCATTCAACCATTTGCCGATTTTTCGTTCAATCGTCTATGCAGACGGTGGTCTGAAAATGTATGACGGCACTTTTTTAAAGCCGCAACGTCCTGTGACGCAAAAGAAAGTAGTTAAGCAGTCTCGTTCAAAAACGACACCCCGTGGAAAATCCGGTGGTGTTCGGAACTCTCAAAACAGGCGTGGAAAATAAAACGCCATGCGTCCGGCCGTCCTGAATCCGTTGTTTGCCCCCGTGGAAAATATTCCCGGCGTGGGGTTGAAACTCGGTCGGTTAGTCAGGCGTTTATGCGGTCCTTATGTGTCGGATGTGTTGTGGCATTTGCCGAACGGTGTGACTCATCGCCCCCGCATTCAACGGCCGGAGGAAGTTGTGTTCGGTTCTTTCGGAACAATATCCATGCGCATAACCCGGCATATCCCGCCACCGACCCGTCGTCAGCCGTATCGGATTATCGGGGAGGGGATCGGTTTGCCGGTTGAATTGGTCTTTTTCAATTACCATAAAAATTATTTGCAAACCAAATATCCGGAGGATCGGTTGATTTGGGTGTCCGGTAAAATAGAGCGACAAGGGATCGGTATTAAGATTTTGCACCCCGATTATATCGCCGATACACCGGAACAAATACCCGAGTTTGAAGTTATCTATCCACAGGCGCAAGGTGTGACCAGTAAATTGTTGCGCCGGATTTTATCCTATGCATTGCCCGCAGCCCCCGATTTGCCGGAATGGCTTGATGCCGCTTTTCAGGCGAAACACCGCCTGCCTTTTTGGACACAGGCGTTGGAGGAGGCGCATCATCCGAAATCGGAAGCCGATTTGAATCCGAAACATCCGGCTCGGTTGCGGTTGGCTTATGACGAGATTTTGGCAAATCAGTTGGCTTTGATGTTGGTGCGACAGCAAGCTTCCCGAAAGACCGGTGTGGTTGTTCATCCGACAGGATTTTTGACGCAAAAGCTGATTGACTCCCTGTCTTTTGAATTGACCGCTGCCCAACAACGGGTTTTGATTGAAATTCAACGCGATTTAACTTCTCCCCATCAAATGGTGCGGTTGCTTCAAGGCGATGTCGGCAGTGGTAAAACCGTTGTTGCCTTGTTGGCGGCCTTGTCTGTTATTGAAGACGGTTTTCAGGCCGCCTTGATGGCACCGACGGATATTTTGGCACGACAACATTTTGCCAAAATAGAAAGCCTGTGTCGTCCGCTGGGCGTAACGACAGCTATTTTAACCGCACGTGAAAAAGGAGCGGAGCGGGAGCGTATTTTGTCTGAATTGGCCGATGGGCGGATTCAGTTTTTAATCGGCACGCATGCTCTTTTGACGGAACAAGTGGCCTTTCATCGGTTGGGCTTGGCCGTGATAGATGAACAACACAAGTTCGGTGTGAATCAGCGTTTGGCTTTGATTCAAAAACAAAAAGGCGTTAATTTGTTGGTGATGACGGCGACACCGATACCCCGCAGTTTGGCATTGACCGCTTATGGCGATATGGATAGTTCTCGGTTGGATGAAAAGCCGGCCGGCCGACGGCCGATTGAAACACGTGTTATGCCTGTTTCAAAAATTCCGGAGTTGACGCAACGATTATATGACCGTATCCGAACATCCCCTGTCAGAATGCAGGCATATTGGATTTGCCCTCTGGTTGAGGAATCCGAAAAGACGGATCTGACAGCCGTTAAAAAACGGTTTGCCGAATTGCGTCAGGTTTTCGGCGACCGTGTCGGTTTGGTGCACGGACAAATGAAAGGTGTCGAAAAGGACGCCGTCATGGAACAATTTGCTGCGGGGCTTTTGGATGTGTTGGTGGCGACGACGGTTATTGAAGTCGGTGTGGATGTCAAGTCGGCAACGGTTATGGTGATTGAACAAGCCGAACGTTTCGGATTGGCCGGATTGCACCAGTTGCGCGGTCGTGTCGGACGTGGTTTAGATCAATCTTTGTGTATTCTGTTACATGGTTCCCGGTTAACGGATACGGCGAAAGAGCGGTTGCGGATTATGCGGGAGACGGATGATGGATTTATTTTGGCCGAGGAAGATTTAAAATTGCGTGGTGCCGGTGAGGTATTGGGCACGCGCCAAAGCGGGTTACCGGATTTTAAAATGGCCGATTTATCGGTTCAAAGTGATTTATTGTGGACGGCAACAAAAGATGCCCAAATGATTTTATCTTTGGATCCGAAACTGGAAAGCCCGCGTGGACAGGCGTTGCGAACCCTTTTGTATCTTTTTCAAAAAGATATTGAAATTCAAACTCTTAAATCAGGATAGAAAATAATGACCATTCTTTTTACGCTTCAACCCCCGGAAGTTACTAAAAAGCTGCGCAAGCAATTTGACAGGCTCAAGTTAAATCATGTTTTTGTGCGGTACCTGTATCGGCGCGGCATGTTGGATAAGTATGCCCATGTGATGAATCTGAAACGGGCGGCAAAAGGAAAAATTCCGCGCGGGTTTGATGTTCATCACATTATTCCATTGTCCGGCGGCGGTAAAAACAGGTTATCCAATTTTTGCCTGATTGAAAAATCATTGCATAAGTTTATCAATAAAAAATGTTTTGAACCCGCTTTGCGTGGTGTTCAGGTCGGTCAAACAGTTGCCATCGAATTGCCGGATTTCGGACCGGTTGCACTGCGACGAGACTATAACGGTTTTATTGATAGAAAATTGGCACACGATAAAGATCGGGGATATTTTTATGCCTTTTTGCGCAAGTGGAGTAAAGAAAAATAAAATATCTTTCCGAATTACAATCGTGTGTAACCGGTTTTGTGGGGTGTTTTTTATCCCATTTTAATGTGATACAAAAAATATCCCACCCTTGCGGATGGGATATAAATGAGGCATATTTTCTTATACAGATGATGATTCCGAAAGAAGATTACCTTGTGGATCATAGGTTGACCATTCCCCGATTTTTTCACCGTTTTTGTATTGGCCGCTTGCTTTTAACTGTCCGTTTTCGTGATAGTATTTCCAAGGCCCTTCTTTTTTTTCGTCTTTAAAATTTCCTTCGGCCTCTAATTGTCCGTTTTCATAGTAGTATTTCCAAAGACTTTCTCCTTTTTCATCTTTGAAAATTCCTTCGGCCTCTAATTGCCCATTTTTATGGTAGTATTTCAAAAGCCCTTTTGCTTTTCCGTCTTTGAAATTCCCTTCGGACTTCAATTGTCCGTTTTCGTAATAGGATTTCAAAGATCCTTCTAGCCTCCCATCTTTGAAATTTTCTTCGGCATCTAATTGCCCGTTTTTATGGTAGTATTGCCAAAGTCCTTCTTTGTTTCCCTCTTTGAAAATTCCTTCAGCATCTAATTGCCCGTTTTCATGGTAGTATTTCCACAGACCTTCTCCTTCGTCATTTTTGAAATTTCCCTCGGACTTCAACTGTCCGTTTTCATGGTAGTTTTTCCAAGCTTCTTCTTTTTTACCGTTTTTGAAAATTCCTTCGGCTTTTAATTGTCCGTTTTCATGGTAATATTTCCACGGCCCTTCTTTTTTAGCATCTTTGAAAATTCCTTCGGCTTTTAATTGCCCGTTTTCGTAATAAGACTTATAAATCCCTTCCTCTTTTCCATCTTTGAAATTGCTCTCGGCTTTTAATTGTCCGTTTTCATGGTAATATTTCCACAGACCTTCGTCTTTATCGTTTTTGACACCTCCTTCGCTTTTTAATTGCCCATTTTCGTGGTAGTATTTCCAAGAGCCTTCGCCTTTTCCGTCTTTGTAACTTCCTTTGCTTTTTAATTGTCCGTTTTCATAGTAGTATTTCCAAAGACCTTCGCCTTTTCCGTCTTTGTAATTTTCTTCAACTTTTACTTGCCCATTTTCATGGTAATATTTCCACGGCCCTTCTTTTTTAGCATCTTTGAAATTTCCTTCGGCTTTTAATTGCCCGTTTTCATAGTAGTATTTCCAAAGACCTTCGCCTTTTCCGTCTTTGTAATTTTCTTCAACTTTTACTTGCCCATTTTCATGGTAATATTTCCACGGCCCTTCTTTTTTAGCATCTTTGAAATTTCCTTCGGCTTTTACTTGCCCATTTTCATGGTAATATTTCCACGGCCCTTCTTTTTTAGCATCTTTGAAATTTCCTTCGGCTTTTAATTGCCCGTTTTCGTAATAAAATTTATAAATCCCTTCTTTGTTTCCGTCTTTGAAATTTTCTTCGGACTTCAACTGTCCGTTTTCATAGTAGTTTTTCCAAGAGCCTTCTTTTTTACTCTTAAGAAATGCTAAACTCCTTTCAAATGCTGATTTTAATGGCTTGTCAAGGGATTGATAAGAATCCTTTTTATCATCTTCACTTTTTACTATCTTGAAATTTCCTTCGGCTTTTAATTGCCCGTTTTCGTAATAAAATTTATAAATCCCTTCTTTGTTTCCGTCTTTGAAATTTTCTTCGGACTTCAACTGCCCGTTTTCATAGTAGTATTTCCAAGAGCCTTCTTTTTTATCGTCTTTGTAACTTTCTTCGGCTTTTAATTGCCCATTTTCGTGGTAGTATTTCCACAGCCCTTCTTCTTTACCACCTTTGTAATTTCCTTCTCTTTTTAATTGCCCGTTTTCGTGATAGTATTTCCACAGCCCTTCTTTTTTGCCGCCTTTGAAATTTCCTTCGGCATTTAATTGCCCGTTTTTATGATAGAATTTCCAAATAGATTCTTTTTTTCCATCTTTGAAGTTTCCTTTAGCAAACAGTTGCCCGTTGTCATGATAAAGTTTCCAAATAGATTCTTTTTTCCCGTCTTTGAAGATCTCTTCGATCTCTACTTTATTATTTCCATATTTTTGCGTTTTTGAGTATTGATTCATACATTCCTCCTTCAAAGATTATTATCAATACTCATATTATATCATAATACAGACTATTTGTAAACTTTTTTTTACATCTTGTCCGGTATTTGAAGTCCCAACATATCGGCGCAGGCTTCGGCAACGTGCAACGCATATTTTGTCAAAGCCAAACGGGATTTTTGCGTTTCTTCATCTGCGTCCTTGATCGGACAGTCATGGTAAAACAAGTTGAAATCCTGTGCCAGTTTGAATAAATAATCCGCAATGACATGGGGTGCTCTGTTGTCATAGGCCGTTTGAACCGAATCGGGCAGTGCATATAGGCGCAAAAGTAATTGCCGTTCGGCCGGTGCCGTTATTGTGACTGTGTCCGCCTTGGTCAAAATGCCAGAGGCTCCTAACTTGTCCAAAACGGATTTCATGCGCACAATGGCGTAAAGGATATAGGGGCCCGTTTTCCCTTCGGTGCTGGTCAGTTTATCCTCATCAAAAATATAGTTTTTCATTCGTTCGTTCATCAGGTCGGCGAATTTTAAAGCGGATACACCGACAATTTTGGAAATACGTGTTTTTTCCTTTTCGTTCAAATCACGTCCCATTTCACCGGATTCCATTTTTTGACGCGCCGCCGTAACGGCCGTATCAATTAAGTATCGCAAGGTTGGAATACCGCCGGAACGGGTTTTATAGGGCTTGTTATCCGTTCCGTTGATTGTTCCGAAACCCAGATGCTCTAAACTGACCCCGTTGGCCAGATTGATTTGGGCGGCTCCTGAAAAGACCTGTTCGAAATGTAATCCCTGTCGCGCGTCCACAACGTATAAAATGGCGTCCGGATGAAATTCGTCTACGCGTTCTTCAATGGTTGCCAGATCCGTGGCACCATACATGACGGCTCCGTCGGATTTAACCATGATTAAAGGCGGCAGGTCGTTTCCGTTTTTCGCTTTACCGAGCGGAATGATTTCTGCACCCTGATCCGGAATTAATACGCCGGATTGACGCAGTCGCGCGATCATGTTTTGAAGCCGGTCGTGCACATGGCTTTCCCCGCGCCATAAGTCAAAGGAGACGTCCAGTTCGTTATACAACTCTTTGATATCCGAAACGGACAGGTTGATAAAATGATTCCATAATGCCCGATAGCCGCGGTGACCGTTTTGCAACAGGCGCGTGTTTTCCCGTGCTCTGGCGGCGTAATCTTCATCTTCTTTGGCGTGCGCGCTGGCCACCGGATACAATGTTTCCAAATCCTTGGATGTAAAAGGGGCTTCCGCCGGATAATCTCCGGTAAACGTATCGTCGAAATAAGGCAGGTTCGGGAACCGGTCTTGTAATTCGGTAATCAACAACCCCATCGGTTTCCCCCAGTCTCCCAAATGAACGTCGGCAATGACTTTGTCTCCGACAAAACGACAAATGCGTTTGATTGATTCACCAATGACGGCCGGACGTAAATGACCGACATGGAGGGCCTTGGCGACATTAGGTCCGCCATAGTCAAGGACAATTGTTTTTATTTCATCCGGACGCTCATAACCACATTGCGGTCCGCTTAAAACATTGAATGCTTGGGCCCCTAAAACGGCATCACTGATACGCATGTTGATAAAACCCGGACCATCAACGGAAACCGACTCAAAGAAAGAATCTTCACGCAGTTTGGCGGCGATCGGTTCGGCAATGGAACGCGGATTTTGTTTCAACGCTTTTGCCAAGGGCAGGGCGCCGTTGGCCTGATAATCACTCATATCCGGTCGGTCGGACAGACGGACCAGCGTGTTGGACGTATCAAATCCGCAAGCCGTAAAGGCGGTTGCAACTTTTTCTTTAATTTGGTTTAACAGGTTCATCGTGTTTCCTTTCCGATTTTTATTCGGAACTATACCTGAAACAGGGTTAAAAATCAAGAACAAAGTCTTATTTTTTTCTGGAAAATCCGCTTTTCTGTTGTTATAGAGCGTTATTTGATTATTTCTTCTTTTTCAGAAAATCAACACTGTAAAAATTTAATGATCCTTTTATTTTTATACTTTATTATCTCATTTTTGAATAAACCTGTCAAGCATTATTTTTATCTTTTTCAAACACTAAAATAATTTGTGGTAAAATGTGTCAAAATGGTGTATACTGTAAAATGTAATGGATCATTATAATTTTATAAGAGGACAGGTCCTTGGAAAGAGTATGGTGGATACGGCACAGTAAGTGCTGAAGGGGCGTATGAAAACGGGAAGAGGATAGGACCTTGGAAGTATTATCATGGCAACGGCAATGTAAAGGCCGAAGGGGCGTATGATGAAAACGGGAAGGCGACCGGTCATTGGAAGTATTATTATAAAAGCGGCCAGGTAAAGGTCGAAGGAGGTTATCAAGACGGATATAAGATGGGCTGGTGGAAAGAGTATTATGAAAACGGGAATAAAAAATCTGTGAAAGCGTATATGATGGATCAAAAAGTCGGAACGTGGAAATATTATGATGAAAATGGAGAACTGACAACCCAGGAAAAGCACAGTCGGGCATCGGAAGAAAGAATTAATACATACTCATCGGATGTGTTGCTTTTAAATCATCTCAAACCTGGCAGTCGCGGATAACAAATATCCCCCGATTTTCGGAGGATATTTGTTTTACCTTGCTTTTAACTACACAAAGCCAATAAAATACCGGCCGCGATTGCCGACCCGATGGCTCCCGAAACGTTGGCGCCCATGGCGTGCATCAACAAATGGTTTTCCGGATTTTCCTCTTGACCCAGCTTTTCGGAAACTCGTGCCGCCATCGGAATGGCCGACACACCCGCCGATCCAATCAACGGATTCATCTTGTTTTTCAAAAACAGATTCATGCCCTTGGCCATTAAAACGCCGGAAGCCGTTCCGATACCGAACGCGATAACGCCCAGAATTAAAACAACCAATGTCTGCGACACTAAAAACAATTCGGCCGATAACTTTGAACCGACGGAAAGTCCCAATAATACGGTAACGATATTGATCAGATCGTTGGCTGCCGTTTTAGCCAGACGCTCCGTAACACCCGATTCTTTTAACAGGTTCCCGAACATCAACATACCGATCAGCGAAACTGCCATGGGAATAAACAATCCCGTTAAGATAATGACAATAATCGGAAACAGGATTTTTTCCCGCTGGCTGACGGGACGCAGTTGCGTCATTTGAATCCGGCGATCCGTTTGTGTTGTCAAAGCGCGCATAATCGGCGGTTGAATAACCGGAACCAACGCCATGTATGAATAAGCCGCAACGGCAATCGCACCCAACAGTTCCGGAGCCAGTTTTCCGGCCAGGAAAATCGATGTCGGACCATCCGCACCCCCGATAATGGCGATGGAAGCCGCTTGTTTTAAAGTCAGTTCAAATCCTGGGATAAGACCGCCCAATGCGATACCGCCAAGGAATGTGCCGAAAATGGCGAATTGTGCCGCCCCGCCCAACAAAGCCGTTTTCGGATTAGCCAACATGGGGCCGAAGTCAATCATGGCGCCGACACCCAAAAAGATTAACAGCGGAAATAAACCGTTTCCGATGCCGAATTGATATAAAACGGATAACAATCCGCCTTCATCCGTCAGACCGGCTCCGGGCATGTTGGCCAGTAATCCGCCGGTTGCAATCGGAATCAACAACAAAGGCTCAAATTTTTTGACAATTCCCAAGTATAGCAGGATCAGACAAATACCAATCATGACAATCTGCCCGACGCCAAGCGGCAAAAACATTCCTTTTGGAACGGGCTGAGCGGCAATCAACCAGGCACCGGTTTGCTTCATAATACTTGTCAGAGCCGGTGATACCGCCGTGCCGAATCCTAAAACACCGCATATCGCCAGAGCCAGAACGCCCCAAAACCAAATTGAATTAAGCTTGGTCATAAGCCACCTCCAAAACAGGTTGTCCGGTTTTCACTTGTTCTCCTTTTTGAACCAATATTCGGGTAACCGTTCCCGGCTGGCCGGCGCGGATGAATGTTTCCATTTTCATAACTTCCAAAACACACAGGTTTTGTCCCGCGGCAATATGGTCTCCTTCTTTGACCGGAATTTGGGTGACAAGCCCCGGTGTTCCGGCGGTTATGACGGATACGGAACCTGTCGCCCTCGGAGCCTCGGCTTTTTCTTTGGCAGGTTCTATGCTGTCCGAAACGGATACGTCGTATGTTGTTCCGTTCACTTCGGCTTGTGCGCCGTTCAAACGGACGGTAAACGATTCGCCGTCAACGGTAATCCGATATACGTCGGATTTTTCTTTCGGTGTTTCTTTATAGCGAACGCCCACCTTTCCTTTACCTTGCAGGAACGCGATTCCTTTATCACCGCAACTGGCCGCGATAAAGACATTTTCATCCGTTATCGGCAGGTTCGCCGTTTTCAACATGTCTTCATAATGTGCTCGGGATTTATCCGGATTTCGATCGTTGATAGCCAGAACCGTTTCTTTTGTCGGCTTTAATCCCAATTGTTCGGCGGCGATTTTAACCACTTCTTTATCCGGTGTGACCGGTGTTTTTCCAAAGTATCCCAAAACCATTTTACCGTAACCTTCGGCAATTTTTTTCCAAGGCCCTTGCATCACATTGTTAAATGCCTGTTGAAAGTAAAATTGCGAAACCGGTGTGACGGATGTTCCGAAACCGCCTTTGCGAACGACTTCCTCCATAGCGACAATGATTTCGCCGTATTTATCCATCAATCCGTTGTCACGTAACATCTGTGTGTTGGCCGTTAAAGCACCGCCGGGCATCGGTGACCACGGAATCCGGGGATCCGCGTGTAACGCTTCGGGGGGCATAAAGTAAGGATTTAACGCTTCTTTCAACGTTTCCTCTACCCGCATGACGGCGTCGATGTCGCATTCCAATTCATAGTCCATACCACGCAAGGCGTGCCACATTGTGGCGACGTCGGGTTGGCATGTTCCCCCGGATACGGGGGCTAACGATAAGTCGACAATGTCAGCTCCCGCCTGTATTGCCGCCAGATAACAGGCAAGCCCGACACCGGCGGTTTCATGGGAATGAAATTCAATCGGACATGTGTTTCCGACCAACTTTCGCGCCCGGACAATTGTTTCATAGACAACGGCAGGCACGGATGTCCCCGAGGCATCCTTGAAACATAACGAATCAAACGGAATCCCGGCCTTGATGAACTTTTTTAACCGTTCTTCATAAAAATCAGGTGTGTGCGCTCCCTCCGCCCCCGGCGGTAATGACATGATCGCAACACATAACTGATGTTTTAAACCGGCTTTTTTGATACATTCGGCACTATAAAGTAAATTTTCGGGATCGTTTAACGCGTCAAAGTTCCGAATGGTTGAAACGCCGTGCTTTTTAAACAAATCGGCATGCAGTTTGATCATGTCGGAACTTTGGGAATCCAGCGCAACAACATTGACACCGCGCGCCAATGTTTGCAAATTGACATCCGGGCCGCAGATATCGCGGAACTTGTCCATGACGTCAAACGCATTTTCATTGTTGTAAAAGAAAGCGGATTGGAATGAAGCACCGCCTCCGGATTCAATATTTGTGATGCCGGCTTTGACGGCTTCCGCCACAACCGGTAAATAATCTTTTGACAGGACGCGTGATCCGTAACAGGATTGAAATCCGTCTCGAAACGCCGTGCACATAAATGAAATCTTCTTTTTTCCGGAACGTTTTTTTGTTGCCATAATAACACCCTCCCTTTATTCCTGATGTTTTGCCAGCGCGATTGCCGCCGCTATTTTACTTAAATTGTCGCGCGATGTGTTTGCTAATGCGATTCGCAGGATATTCATGCCGCAAATCAACAGGAACAAAAATACAAACACACCCCCCATGCCGATGATGGTAATCGTTAATGCTTCAGAAATCATACATCCTCCTTCTATGTATCTGCGAAAAGTCTAAATGTTCTTTTTTGTATTTGCAAGCCTTTTTATTTTGATTTTCGGAAAAAGATACTTGCATTTTAGTGTCCTGTTTGATAAAATAAAATCAAGGAGGACTGTTTATGGCTATATCACGACGCGGTTTTTTGGGGCTTTTGGCTGCCGGTGGATTTACCACCGCTGCTTCGGCGGCAAAAATACCATTGCCGTCGTCGAACATAACGTCCCGCATGACGGATCGAGAGAAGTTGTTTTTATCCTATCTGCCGGTTTTAGAGGCAAATGAAAACAAAATACTTCATTTTTATCGGGACTCGAAAGGAGGAGTAACCGTAGGGTGCGGCACAAACGTCGCGGCACACAAGGCTTTGTTTGCCGGGTTGAATATTTCCGTTCGTTATAATGGTAAAGTGTTGTCACCAAAAGCAAGGGATACTTTTTTAAACAGGGTCGATCGTTTACCTGGCGCGGTTTTGGAAAAGTATGAAATTAATGAAGACGATGCCGTTCGATTGGCACGCCAAACTATTAACGGTTTTATTGATGATTTGGAAAAACAATTTAAAAGTCCGGCGGATAAAAGAAAAAAAAAGGTGTTGTTTTTTGGTCTGCCGTTATGTATGCAGGCGTTGGCTTTAGATGTTTTGTATAATGTGGGGCGGGAGCGTTTTAAGACGTATGTCAAGTTTGACAAGGCTTTGCGGAAAGGGGATTATGAAACGGCCGTGGCCGAATCCCGTGTGCTGACGGATACAGCAGCTAAAAAATACAATGTTCAGCGGGAAATTCGAAAAAAACGGTTTTTAGAGGTTTGTAAAATCGTTTGGAAATCCGTTGGACAGAATAAACCGTTGTCGGATGTGTTGCCTCAAATTGTGGATAGCTATGATAAACAGGGAAATACAAATAAAAACCCGGAGGAACGCCGTTTGAACTTATGCGCCGAAACGGCCTTGGCAACGGGGGAGTATTACCATTTTACCCAAAACTGGCGGCACTTGTCCGCCTCTCAGTTTGAACAGAAAATTAGTCGAAGTATGTATGATATGAACCGGATGATTCAACGGGAAAATCTGGCTCAAATAGCGAAAAAAGAACAAAAATCAATAGGTTAAATATGATAGATTTAAAAAATAAAACAATCCTGACAGGAATTAAGCCGACAGGGACTCTTCATTTCGGGAATTACGCTGGCGCGTTAAAGCCGGCCGTGGAATTGGGACATCAGGTTAACAGGGAAGGGGGGCGACATATTATGTTTGTGGCGGATTACCATGCCATTAACGCCATCAAAGATGCGCCGCTTTTGAAACAGTTGACACGTGAAATCGCGTGCGCCTATTTGGCGTGCGGTCTGGATCCGAAAAAATCTTATTTTTATAAACAATCCGATGTTCCGGAATTGTTTGAACTGACAACTATTTTGATGGCATATACCCCCAAAGGATTTATGAATAAGGCGCACGCCTATAAGGCTGCCGTGGATAAAAATACGGCCAAGGGGGAACCGCCCGATGCCGGTATCAACATGGGGTTGTATACCTATCCTGTTTTGATGGCGGCCGATATTTTGGCGTATGATACGGATTTGGTGCCCGTTGGTAAAGATCAAATTCAACACGTGGAAATCGCGGCCGATATTGCCGGATCCATTAATGCGCATTATGGTTCGCCCGTTTTTAAATTGCCGCGTTATTTCACAACCGAGGCAACCGAAGTTGTCCCGGGCTTGGATGGTCGGAAGATGAGTAAGAGCTATAACAACGTCATTCCCTTGTTTGCAGATGATGCTGTTTTGAAAAAAGCGGTGATGAGTATTAAAACGGATTGCCAGGATATTAACGCGCCGAAGAATCCGGACGAGATTTTACTGTATCAAATTTTGCGCGGTATTGCGCCGGTGGAAATGGTTGCCGAGGTTAAAGAGGGGCTTGAAAAAGGCGGTATGGGATATGGCACGATTAAAAAGATGTTGTTGCAGGCCATTATTGATGAAATCGGTGAAAAGCGTGAGAAATATCATGACTATTTAACGCATTTTGATACGGTGGAGGATATGTTGCGCGACGGTGCCGAACGGGCACGGACTTTGGTTCGTCCGGTTTTGGAACGTGCCAAGGATGCAGTCTTTAATCGGAAATAATATCCGCTTAAAAAAAACGTCCCGAAAAGGGACGTTTTTCTATCCGCCACACCTGTCATTGTTCCACGTCAGCCCGCAGGCTTGACATTGCGTTTCTGTCAGGTTGGAGGCTTGATTCGGTTTGGGGCACTTTTTGCAGGTTGTGTTATCCAAGTACCGAACGCCGATACAATCGATTTCGCATTTGTTGGCTGTGTTGGCAACCTTGAAATCGGCAGTTTGTTGACAGGAGACACAGTTATAAACATTATCGTATGTTTTTCCGACACCGCAGTCCGCTTTGGCACAATATCGTTTATTCCAGCCTCCAAAGGAAATACGCGATGGTCTGTCTGTTGAGTGTCCATCACAAATTTGAGCACACGTTTTCGAATCTGAATTTTCCAAATAAAACGAAGAGTCTTCCCCGCAGGTATGACAACGCCCTGTGTTGTCCATTATTGGCGCATTTTCGGGACATCCGCAAATACCGTTTGTATCAATTGTTCCCTCCGGACAAGTCAGGGCACACCATTTATCCGCGTATACAAAACGAGATGAACACAGATGGCATGTTTCAGTATAACTTTTGGCAGCAAATGTTACCCCCTGATTGATATTATTTGGGTAATCGCAGGGATAACATAATCCGTTATATGATTGAACCGGTGTATTCGACGGACACTGCTTTAAAACACACCACCCTTCATAACTGAATCCCTTATTGCGATAGATTCTATTCAAACATCTTTTACACGGTTGCCAGTTGAGAGCATCTTGTTTGACTGCTGTTTGACGTTCACTCGACACGTCGTCACATGCGACACATTCTCCATAAAGTGTGTAAAGCGGTTTATCCGGTGGGCAACAATATTCTCCGTTTTCATCGCAACACGTGCCGTTATCGCCGGGATAAGCGCAACAGACACCGTCCACAATATGATCCGGCGCACAGCATGTCTTGGCTCCTGTATCGAAATCTTTGATACAGCTTGCCGTCGCATCGCAAGTGGGTTGACACAGGCCGTCTAGGCACTCTTCACATCCGTTGATACAGTCATCGGTCGTTTCGCAACGCCCCGGAGGCGGCTCGGTGCCCGCTCCCAGTAAACCGTCAAAAATGAACGTTAATCCGCTTTCTCCCGATTGACAGTGCATTTCCGAGCTGATTGGTATATCGTTCAGATGAATATCCACCGGCATTTGCCAATTCAAATTCAGTATTTGGTTGCAAACACCTTCTTTTATGTTATCCACTTTGATTCCAAAGTAAGAAGGTCTGTTTTCATAGGCGGTAATCAGACTAGTCGGATAATTTTGATTGATTTTTATTGGAAATTCGGAAAGGGAAACAGATTGACCGGCCGTATATTGTGAAGAGGCAACAATTGCCCGTTTTTTGACTTCATTGATAATTTCATTCGCATTGTATTTGTCTACCGCATATCGATAGCCGATAATCCCTCCGATGGCTAATACGCCCATAATCGCCAACACACCCAGCATTTCCACCATCGAACGCCCGGATTCATCACCCTGCGTCATTCCCGTTTTTTTATAATGTGTCATTCCCGTGCTCCGACACGGGAATCCAGTAACACGTAATTCTTCTTTTTCGGTTCCTTGGGGCAACTCCGCTTCTTCTCGGCTTCCTGCATCTCTTTTTCCTCTCATTCCCATTTCCCTTTCCTGTAAAAATTTAATGGTCATTTAATTTTTACATTTTTTCATCTTATCCCCCTTTTCTCTCAACATACAGGAAATCTTTTTATTATTTCATTTTTTCCTTGATTTCGTATCCGCCTCTATGTTATAAAATCTATAACATTTTATTGACCCTTTTTTCGTTACAGTTTTCTTAAAATTAAAAGCCTCTTGTTTCCAAGAGGCTTTTCAAGTTTGGATTGTTAACCATCCATGTATTTGCGGCCGGATCGCCAATAGTCGTATCCCGTCATAACGGTCAACAAAGCTGCGCCCCATAAAGCGATAGATCCGATAAATGTCAAATAAGGGGATAGACATCCTGAAAATTGCGGTTCCGCCACCATCAAGACCGGCAAGGCAACCATTTGACAAGCCGTCTTCCATTTTGCCAAACGGGTTACCGGGCATCCGACTTTGATTTCGGCCAGGAACTCGCGCAGGCCGGACACCAAAATTTCCCGACACATAATGATAACCGCCGGTATGATACCATAAACACCCAACCGACCCGTATGTGCCATCATCAATAAAAGTGCGCCGACCAGCAATTTATCCGCAATCGGATCCAAAACACGTCCGAAACGCGATAATTGGTTCAAGTGCCGTGCTAAATACCCGTCCATATAATCCGTGATACCGGCTAATGCGAACAAAACCAAGCCGACCCATGCCCAGGCCGGATGTTGAAAAAAGAAAGTTGCGACAATGGCCGGAATAGCCCAAATACGTAACATTGTCAACAGGTTGGGAATGTTTACACGTTTGTGAACGTTGGTGTTGACCGTTTGTAAAGTCTTTTGAACGACCTGAACCGGTTTTTTTATTTTTGTTTTAACGGGTGTTTTGATTGTTTTTCTTTTCTTTTTTTGTGCCATGACATGTTTCCTTTTTTCAATAATGACTCATTATATACCTATCCATGATAAAAAGTATAGATCTTTTTTGCAATTTTTTCACTAATTCCCGGAACGCGCGCCAATTGTTCGATGGAAGCCCCCGCGATTTCACGCGCCGAACCAAAGTGCAACATCAATGCTTTTTTTCTCTTTTCCCCGATTTCTTCAATGTCTGTCAGTGATTCATGCAACATATTTTTAGCGCGCTTGGCTCGATGTGTCCCGATTGCAAAACGGTGAGCCTCATCCCTCAAACGTTGTAAAAGGTGAATCAGATCTCCTTTCAAGTCCAAATGAATCGGAACATCCGGTGCCGTTCCCAAGTAAAATGTTTCCAATCCCGCGTTTCTTTTTTCCCCTTTTGCAATGGCCAGAACCGCGATATCCCGGATATTTAATTCGGCCATAATGTCCATGACACTGGATAATTGTCCCTTTCCGCCGTCAATCAATAAAGCCGATGGCAGGTCTTTTTCAACCAGTCCCCGGCTGAGGCGTCGCAACAACACTTCGCGCATCATGCCGAAATCATCGTTTGTTTGCGCGCGGGTTCCGTCAATGTTAAACCGGCGATAAAGTTTTTTCTGAAAGCCGTCAACGGTTGCCGCAACCATGGCTCCGACGGCAAAAGCCCCTTGAATATGGCTGTTGTCATAGACCTCAATTTTATCTAAAACCGGTATTTGAAGTAGTTGTCGCAGCTGTTCCCAGATTTCCGATCGGATACCGCTTTCCTGAATGTATTGTTCATAAGCCCTTTTGGCGTTTTGTAACGCCTGATCCATTATTTTTCGCCGTGCGCCGCGTAAATGCCTTGCTTGGGCGATATGAACCGGATGATCGGATTTTTGGCTCAATGCCTCATCCAACCCCGGTTCTACCGTTTCGGAAATGTAAATTTGTTTCGGTGGCGGGATTTTATCATAAAATTGCATTAAAAACGTTGAAAGAGCTTCGGATATATCTTGGTCGGGCAAATGGTCTAAAAAATGAACAACGTTCCCCTCTGCGTGGCCGGATCTGAAAAAGAAAACCTGTAAACAGGCCGTGTCTCCCTGACGGTAAACGGCAATAACATCCGTGTTAAACAAAGCGGCTTCCGAATCCGTGTTTTGAATGTGGTTGAGTGCCAGTATCTTATCCCGAACCGCGGCGGCTTTTTCGTATTCTTCTGACGCGGCATAGGCTTGCATCCGGCGTGTCAGTTCGTTTTGAATGTCGATGGATTCCCCGCGCATAAATGCTTTGGCTTGTCGGACTTGTTCTTTGTAGTCGTCTTGTGGAATACATCCGACGCATGGCCCGGTACACCGTTTGATTTGATATAAAAGGCAGGGACGCGATCTGTTTTTAAAATAGGAATTACTACATGTTCTGAGGCCAAATATTTTTTGTAATTCTTTGATCGTTTGCACAACGGCCAGGCCGGAAGCAAAAGGGCCGAAATAATCCCCTTTAATCGTTCGGGCACCTCGGTATTTCATCAGGCGCGGCGTTTCTTCCCGTGTGATTAAAATATAGGGATAACTCTTGCCATCTTTTAATAAAATGTTGTAAAATGGTTTGTATTGTTTGATTAAATTGTTTTCCAGGATGAAAGCTTCGGTTTCTCCCGCCGTTTCAATGGTGATAACGTCCGCAATTTGGGAAACCATTTGCCTGATTCGCGTGGATAATTTGTCCAGATGTGTGTAATTCGTCAGTCTTTTTTTTAGATTTTTGGCTTTTCCGACATACATCACGACGTTGTCTTCCGAGATCATGCGATAGACGCCCGGCCGTTCCGATATATTTTTCAGTTTTTCTAAAAGACGTTTCACTCCCGTTTTTTCTGTCATACACTTTATTGTATCGAATTTTTTATAGAAATCAAGATAGACATGCGCGTTTCCCACAATATTTTTACTTGACGTTTTTCCCGTTTGGCTGTATAACTTTTTCAGAGAGAAAAAAATAATGAGTCGGTATTGCCTATTCTTAATGATGTTTGTGGCTTTTGTCTGGGGACAAAGCTTTTCCGCTGATGCGGGTGTGTCAACACTTGTCGCCGATACCAAAAGCGGTTTTATTATTGAATCAAAAGAAGCCGCCTTGCCAAGACCACCTGCTTCTCTGACTAAATTGATGACGTTGTATTTGACGTTCGGGGCACTTGAAAGTGGATTATTAACCATGGATCAGGCTCTGCCGATATCGGAGCATGCGGCGGCTCAACCGAAATCTAAAATTTATGTCCGGGCAGGTGATACCATTACCGTGCGTGAAGCGATTTTGGCATTAATTATTAAGTCCGCCAATGATGTGGCTGTGGTTGTGGCCGAGGCGTTGGCTCCCAGTGAAGAGGATTTTGCCGACTTGATGACGCGGACGGCGCAGAGTTTGGGTTTGACGGACACGGTTTTTAAAAATGCTTCCGGCCTGCATGTTCCCGGGCAAGTAACGACTGCCCGGGACATGGCTGTTTTAACAATGGCGTTGATTGAACATTACCCGCAATATTATGATTTGTTTTCAACCCCTTCTTTTTCATACAAAGGGCAAAAATACGGAACGCATAATATTGTGCTTCAACAATATGAAGGTGCCGAAGGGTTAAAAACCGGATTTGTGTCTGCCGTCGGTTATAATATTATCTCCACGGCAAAACAAGGGGATACGCGGTTGGTCAGTGTCGTGATCGGGGACGAATCTCCTTTGAAACGGGATTTAAGGGCGATGCGTTTATTGGATAAAGGCTTTCATCAAGTGGCTGTTCAACGCCGGGCGGAAGCTGCCGGTCGTCTGAAAGCACCCTTTAATCCTTTGAATCGAAAAGCGTTTATTGCTCGGCCACCGGCTCAAATGTATGTGCCGATTATGGAAGCCAGCTTGAAACAAACGAAAAGCAGGGCTATGATTGCTTTAAATAATCCCAAGCCCGTGGAAACCAAATTGGCTCAGGCTCCCCGTGTCTTGGATACGTCTATAGAGCAGGGGGATAGCTGGGCCATTCAGGTTGGTGCTTTTGAGGGGCGTGACAAGGCGCGTCAAATTGCCCAAAAGGCTTTGACTGTTTTGGGGATTTCTAATAAAGAAATCCAAACTCCAAAAGCAAATAATCAGTTTTTCCGTTCACGCATTTTGGGTTTTTCCAACAAGGATGAAGCCTTTAAAGCGTGTAAGTTGTTGCAAAACCAAAGTTGGCAGTGTTTCCTTGTTTCGCCGCAAAAAGGATCGTAGCCGTTGTAAGCCGGATGGGCATTCCCCTATTTGTAAGGAACAACGATATAACTGATATTTTCTATATAAAAACGAATATATATCCGATATAAACGCAACCGTTAAATCAATAGAAACGTGTTGATTAAAAAACAAGCGGCCACGGTGCTTAATACAACGGCATTAATAATGATTGTATCCCGCAAAATACGCATTAAATAACCGCCTATGTCATAGAAAGAGGCTTTTTCAACGATCATCCATAACAGAATGTGAAAACCGACAACAATTAAAAATGAGATCAGATAGATCCGCCCTTCCGTTAATAAAGCCGATATCGGTGTTTGCTCCGATTGCATGGAACAGAGCCATAATCCCATAACAATCCCGGCAATAATAATAAATCGAAAAGCCAGAAACGGTTTGAAAATAGATTGAATGGACAACATAGCCTACCCTACTCCTTTCTTATTGTTTAACGACGGCGCCGACGCCGACGAATGGGTTGCACCTCGGCTTTTTCCGCTTCTTCTTCCACCTCTTCCTGTTTGATGGGCGATTCAATTTTTCCGATAATCGTTTTTTGAATATCAATGGATTCACGGCGCGCATTGTCCAAATCCGTTAACGTCATGTTTTCGGATATTTTTTTCTGCGCCTCCTCCGCAACTCCCAATTTTTGATTAACGGCTAAAGATAACCAGGCGTAGGCTTTAATCAGGTTACGTGTAACACCGTCTCCGTTGGCGTAAATTGTTCCTAGAACGTATTGTGACGGTGCATAATTTTGTGATGCCGCGTATTGATAAAACTTAATGGCTTCATCCATGTTTTCAATGCCGCCCAGTCCTTTTTGATTCATATAGCCCAATGCGTGATAGGCTCCCAAATCCCCGCCGCGCGCGGCCTCCATATAATATTCACGCGCTTTGTTAAAATCCTGAACACCCGAATCATATTGAAAAATGTCCCCCAGATATCGTCCGACAACCGGTTTTTCTTTTAACGGAATCCGTTCAAAATAAGAAATGGCTTTTTTGATGTCTTTATCAACACCGTCTCCGGTATAGTAAGCGACGCCTAAATTCAAAAAAGCGGAAATGTTGCCGCGCTCGGCCGCTTTGTTGTATAATTCAAGTGCTTTTTTCTTGTCTTGAGGGATGACTTTTCCTTCTGCATATAAAAAACCCATTAATGCCTCGGCCAAATCATAATTTTGAGCCACCGATTGTTGCAGATAGGATAAAGCTTTTTGATTGTCTTGCTCAACACCATATCCGTTCAGGTATAAATACCCGACGTAATATTGGGATCGAAAATCTCCCGTATCGGCCAAAGGCTTGAATTCGGCAAATGCCTGCGCATACCGTTGGTTGTTCAGGTATTCTTCACCCTCCGTAAATCCGGCAACAGCAGGAGAAACACCCAACAACAGACTTAAGAACAAAATAATTTTTTTCATACAGATATCCCTTCCATCATATTATATCACAGGTCTTTGGTAAAACACAATAATAAAAATGAAAAAATCGGAAAGAAATGTTTTCTTTCCGATTTTAAAGGATGTTGTTAAATTCTATTCGTAGAATAAAACTTCAATACGACGATTTTTGGCACGTCCCGTTGATGTTGTGTTCGGTGCGGCAAATTCAGAAGCGCCGTATCCTTTCGTGCTGATGCGACTGCTTGAAATGCCGGCATTTTCCAAATAGATAGCCGCATTTTGCGCGCGTTGTTCGGACAGTTTTACATTGTATGCCGGAGATCCTGTAACATCCGCATAGCCGTTGATGCGTACTTTTTCGGCGGGATTGGCTTTCAGGCGTTCTGCAATTTGGTTCAGGTTTGCTTTGTCCGTTGAGGTCAGTTCTGCAGAGTCAAAGGCAAAGTAAGCCGGCGTTTCTAAAACAATGCGCTCTTTAACTTGAATTTCGCAGTTGTCGCATCGTCCGCATGTCGGATCTTTGTCACTGCAAACAGAAGAACAGCCTGATAATAGGATAGCTGTTGAAACCAATAAAATTGAAAGTTGTTTTTTCATAAAAAGCTCCTTTTGTTGATTGAATAAAGACAATGTCTATATAGAATCTTTTGGGGTTGAATGCAAGCATTGAAATGTTAAAATCGGTTAAATCGGATTCTTTAAAAAAAGACTTTAAATTCATTTGATTTCAAAACTCTTGTTTTGGCTTTTTGGGCTTTTCTTATTTTGTTTTTTATCTTTATTTTTGAGTGTGATAATCGTTATATCTTATTTTTTGGTATGGAAAAATCATTTTTATGCTTGACAACGACTCCTTTTATTGTTATACTCCCATTCACTTATCGCGGGGTAGAGCAGTCCGGTAGCTTGCCAGGCTCATAACCTGAAGGTCGGAGGTTCAAATCCTCCCCCCGCAACCAATGGAAAGGCTTGGGTTTGCTTGGGTTTAGCAATTTTCCAAGCCTTTTTTCTTTGCCTTTTTGTCGCTGCCAAAACGTCTAATTTTCGCCCTTTTTTCCAAGGAATGCTATTTATTCTGCTAGGCATTTGCTAGTCGGAGCAAAAAGTCAGTCTAAACTTTGAAAGTTTTTTCAGTGTATTTTTGGCGTTATGTTTTGACTTTTTTAGTATTAAAATTTTACATTTTCTGCCGTCCGTTGACGGTAGAAGTATAAACATCTATTGACATTTTTCTTATCCTGGCTATTTTAATAGGTGCAGGGTTATTAAAATGAAGAAAAAAATTACAAAAACATTGATCGAGAGCGAATCGGCTCCGCAAAATTCAAAACTTTTAATCTGGGATGAGACAGTTTCCGGTTTCCATGTCGTTATACGCCCGAGCGGGCGCAAGAGTTTCTACGCCTTTTATCGTTTACGTAACCACAAACAGCAAACGGTTAAACTCGGCGATTTTCCGGCCATGACGGTTGAGGAGGCGCGCGAAAAATGCAAGGCGCTGATGAACCAGGCCTTTGACGGCGTGGATCCTTTGGCCGTTATTCGCGAACGCGCAAGGCTGGAGGAGCCGGATCCGGCCAAAAACGGCACGATGCGCGATTTGTATGCCAAATATATGGCCGAGCATGCGATTTTTAAGAAACCGGCAAGCCGGAAAAACGATGTTATTTACTGGGAAAGGCATATTTTGCCGAGAATCGGCGACAAACGTGTGCGCGAGGTTACCCGCGGCGATATTTCGGCCATCCATAAGGGAATCGGCGCCGAGCTGAATCGCAAGGGCGAATTGATGAAGACGACGGCCAACCGCGTGCTTGAGGTCTTGAAAAAGGCTTTTTCTCTGGCCGAGGAATGGGAATGGCGGCTGGAGGGTTCCAACCCCGGAGCGCGGATTAAGAAGTTCAAAGAGCAAGCTCGCAACCGATATCTGACGCTTCAGGAGGCGGCGGCTCTTGATAAGGTTCTGGCGAAATATCTTGATGCTGGATATCGCGAGCGGCAGGTCGCGCGGCTGGTTCTGATTTTGCTTTTGGTCGGCGGTCGCAAACAAGAGATAAGGAGCGCCCGCTGGGAATGGGTAAACCTTGAGCGCGGCGTTTTGTCGCTGCCGGACAGCAAGTCAAACGAGCCGCAAGATATCCAGCTGCCCGACAAAGTTTTGGATATTTTGGCGGATATTCGCGACGATCAGCGGCGGAATAATCGGGAAAGCGACTATATTTTTGACGGGCATGTCCGCGGACAGCCGCTTAAAGATGAGGGCCGGCATTGGGACAACATCCGCGCCGAGGCCGGTTTGAAAGATTTTCGTATGCACGATCTGCGCCACAGCTTTGCCTCGTATATGGCTATGGCGACAGGATCCGAGCTGATGATCCAGCAAAGCCTGCGGCACGCTGATGCCAAAACGTCGAAACGCTACACTCATATGTTTAATGAGCCTTTGCGTTCGGCGGTCAATCAGACGGCCGGAAAAATTATCGAGGCCATGCGCGGCGATAAAATCGTTGATTTTGAAACGGCCAAACAAGCGCGCCGCAAGGCTAACGACCGCGGTCAGGTGTCCGAACAGACTGCGTGAGGCTGTTCAGAAACTTGACAACTCCCTCTTTGGCCATAAGGTCGGCTAAGGCGTTATTGATGGCTTTGAATTGATAGTGACCGGTGTGAGCCTTGACTTTTTCGATTTTTAAGCCCTGCGGGGCGATTTGGTTGATACGGTATGCCCATTTGCGGCATTCGAGCCGGTTTTTCTGCTGTTTTGGCGTGAGGGGGCGGTCTTTGACATTGTCGGAAATGTAGGCAATGGCGTTTTGGCTGTCGGTATAAACTGTATGCGGCCCGGGATATTGCTTGATGAGTTCAAGAGCATAATATATGGCGTAGAGCTCGCCGATGTTGTTGTTTTCGGCCTTAATCCATTTTGAAAAGATGCGGCGCTGCTGTCCGCAGATGATGACACAACCGATTCCGGCAACCCCGTGTTTTTCGTTGAAGCTGGAATCGGTGTATATTA
>CALXUR010000007.1 GCA_944391735.1 uncultured Alphaproteobacteria bacterium
GTTAGGCGGAATTGGAAACCTCCGAGCGGAAATAAAAAAACAACCCTTTCGGGTTGTTCTTTAATCTGGTAGCGAAGGAGGGGATCGAACCCCCGACACAAGGATTATGATTCCTCTGCTCTACCATCTGAGCTACTTCGCCATAATCGAATACGTTTATAACTGGGATTTTTTCAAAAGTCAACAAAAATCTTGCATTTTTTGTAAAAATATTGTAAATTACCTGAAACAAACGGCATTTAACCCGTTTTATGATATTTAAAGTAAAGGAGTTTTTCATGGCAGAGGTATTTTTTAACGGTGTCGCCGGTCGGTTGGAGGGGCGGTTTCACCGTTCTGAAAATCCGCGGGCGCCGCTTGTATTAGTTCTACATCCGAATCCGGCGCAGGGTGGGACAATGAACAATCGCGTTACCTATGCCGTTTTTCAGGCTTTTGTAAATATGGGATTTTCTGTCTTGCGTTTTAATTTTCGCGGTGTCGGTTATTCTCAAGGTGAAATTGACGGAACGGGTGCCGGGGAATTGAACGACGCTATTGTGGCATTGGATTGGCTTCAGAATATGGGGGAGGAGTCCAATCAGTGTTGGATTGCCGGATATTCTTTCGGGGCTTGGGTGGCGGCTCAAGTGTTGATGCGTCGTCCGGAAATTAAAGGATTTACGTTTGTAACGCCGCCGACCAACACATATGATTTTTCTTTCTTGTCCCCTTGTCCGGCGTCCGGATTGATTGTTCAAGGCGGCAATGATACAATCGTGGATGAAAACAGTGTTGCTATGTTGGCGGAACAGTTGGATAGCCATCGCTTTGTTCATGTCGAATATCGTATCTTGCCCAAAGCGGACCATTTATATACAAATGAATTAAAGGGGCTTTATGATACGATTGTGTCTCTTGTTCCGGATATTCAATCGCGTCAACCTAAAAAAACACAGAAAAAAACGATGCCGGTCATCCCGAATGATGATTACTGATTCTTTGAATCATTCCGTTTTTGACATCGCCGGTTTTCCGGCGTTTTTTTATGGAATGTTTTAATGCGCTTCTTTCCAATTGTCTCCGATACCGACATCGGCAACCAACGGAATGGATAGGGAAACAACCGTTTCCATGGTGTTTTTGATAAGATCCGATGCGGTTGTAACATCTTTTTCAAGAACTTCAAACACAAGTTCGTCATGCACCTGTAACAACAATGTGCAGTCCAATCCGGCTATTTCCAGACGTTCTTCAACGGTCTTCATTGCTTTTTTAATAATGTCTGCGGCCCCACCTTGAATCGGAGCATTGATGGCGGCTCTTAAGGCAAAACTTTTGGTTCGTCCGCTATCCAGTCCTTGAATAAAGCATTTGCGCCCGAATGGGGTGAGAACATATTTATGGTCTAAAGCAAAGGCTTCCGTTTGTTGCATATAGGTTCTGATCTCGGGATATTGTTCGAAATAAGCATCAATGTATTTTTTGGCTTCAGTTCGGTCAATGCCCAGATTGTTGGATAATCCGAAAGCCGAAATACCGTAAATGATACCGAAATTAATGGCCTTGGCGCGTCGACGTGTGTCGGCATCAATTTCTTCTAACGGAATATTGAATATTTGAGAGGCTGTTCGGGCGTGAATATCCTCATTTTTTACAAAGGATTCTTTTAATAATTTGACGTTCGCAACTTCGGCCATCAATCGCAGCTCAATTTGTGAGTAATCCGCCGCCACCAGCTTGTATCCCGGTCGTGCGATAAAGGCTTTTCGGATTTCTTTGCCGTCCTCTGTTCGAACGGGAATATTTTGTAAATTCGGATCCGAGGAAGCCAACCGTCCCGTGTTTGTGGCGGTTAATGAAAATGAGGTGTGAATGCGCGGGTCTTTTTGGGATCGAGCCAACAAAGCATCCACGTATGTGCTTTTTAGTTTTGCAAATCCCCGATAATTTAAAACGGCTTGAGCCAACTCCGAACCGATTGAAGCCAGATTTTCTAACACCTTGACATCCGTTGTCCAGGCACCGTTACTTCCTTTTTTACCTCCGCCGAATCCCTGCTTCTCAAACAAGATAACGCCCAGTTGTGCCGGAGAGTTGATGTTGAACTCTTCGCCGGCCAATTGATAGATTCGTTCCGTTAAATCGGCCAGTTTTCGGGTGAATGTCGTGCCAAGCAAGGCTAAATGCTGTTTGTCGACCAAAATGCCGGCGCGCTCCATTTGAAACAAAATGGAAATTAACGGGCGGTCGATTTGTTCGTAAATATGTGCGGGGTCTTCGGTTTGCAATCGCACCCTGAATAAGGTGTGCAATCGAAACGTTATATCCGCGTCTTCGGCGGCATAGGCGCAGGCTTTGTCCAAAGGAACTTCGTCAAATCGAATTTTAGTTCGTCCCGATCCGCAGACATCCGCATATTTGATTGTTTCATGGTTTAAAAATAAGGCCGCCAATTCATCCATGCCGTGTCCATGGGTAGATCCGTCCAAAACAGAGCTCATCACCATGGTGTCATCAATCGGTGCCATTTGAAAATTGTCACCGTATTCATGCGATAAGATATGCATGTCATATTTGATGTTGTGTCCGATTTTTAAAATGTTCGGATCTTCTAAAACCGGTTTCAGAATGGATAACGCTTCTCCCGGTTTCATTTGAACCGGCTTGTTTTCATTTTGTGGCGTAAATAAATCCCGGGACGATTCTTCATCATCGCCTCCGTGACGTAATGGCACGTAACAGGCGCGTCCGTTTTCAACCCCTAATGAAAAGCCGACCAGCCGCGCATCGGTGATGTCCAGGCCTGTTGTCTCGGTATCTATGGCGACCATTCCGTGAATGTTTCCAATCCACTCTTTTAATGCAGAGGCACTCTGAATTAAATCGTATTTCGGTGTGACGGGAAGAGGGATTTTATCTGAAACGGGCGTTACCTCTGTATTGGGACAAAGGGCACTTTCTTGGCATTTCCCGACAGTTGCCGTCCGTTTGACACTCCAGTTTTGAACGCGTGTTAACAGGCTTTTAAAATTGTTTTCACGTAAAAAAGCTTTTATGTTTTCCAAATCCGGTTCGCGCACCTGAAAATCATCCAACCCCCTTTGAACAGGAACTTTGTCATTTAAAAGAACAAGTTGTCTTGAAATTAAAATTTGCTCTTTATCCCGCTTTAAGCCGTCTCTCCTTTTTTCTTGGGGAATGTCATCCAGATGAGCCAGCAGGTTGTCTAACGAACCAAACTGATTGATGAGTTGTGCCGCTGTTTTTGGGCCGATACCGTCGGCACCCGGAACATTATCGATTTTATCTCCCATCAAAGATTGGACATCAACGATTTTATCGGCGGATACACCGAATTTTGCGGTAATATCTTCGTCCGTTACGGTCTTCTTTTTCATCGGGTCGTAAACGGATACATGCTCCCTTTTTAATTGCATCAGGTCTTTGTCCGCAGAGATGACCCGCGCGTCCCATCCGGCTTCAACAGCCAACCGTGCATAGGTTGCAATTAAATCATCCGCCTCATATCCTTCCATTTCTATCCAGGGAATTTTCAACGCTTCGGTGGCTTGTCGGATCAGAGGGAATTGGGGAATCAGTTCCGCAGGTGTTTCCTTTCGATTTTCTTTATAGGCCGGGTAAATATCGTTTCTGAAATTACGCCGCTTGGCATCAAAGACCACAACAATATGAGAACACATATTGTCCTGACTTAGATTCATCAACATATTCATGAAACCATACACCGCATTGACCGGCGTTCCGTCCGGTCGTGTCATTTGCGGTAACGCATAAAAAGCTCGGAAAATATAGCCGGAACCGTCAATCAGGCAAATCGTCGGACGATTTACCATGTTTAATCCTGTTTTTTATCGGCGGCCGGTGTTGTCGCGGCTTTTGCGTTCTGACTGGCCAGCTCTTTTAATGACGTATATGCAATTTTGCAATGCTCTTGACAATACGGTTTGCCCGTAACAGTCGGTTCGCCGCAAAAATGAAAGTCCGCATCTGTCGGGTCTCCGATCGGCCAATGACAGGTATTTATTTTTAAATCCATCAATGTGCATTTCCCTTTAGGAACCTGCTTTACAACCCGCACTTTATCGCTTTTTTTCTTAATCGGAGAGGGACGATTTGTTAAATCCAGACGATGCACTTTTCCGACAACGGAGTTTTTGGATATGCCCAATTCTTTTGCAATTTCAACCGTGCTGCGCCCTTTTGCCCATAGTTTTTTTAATTGTTTTATTTTATCTTCTGTCCACGCCATAAATTGCTCCTTTTGTGTGTTAGGGGGCAGTATACTCTATTTCTGTTTCGGAGTCAATCGAAACCGGTGCTAAAAGTGCACCATATCCGGCTTTGACAAAAGCACTGTGAATATCGCTCAAATATTTCTCGGCCAATCTGACATCGGCCGGCAAAGCCTCGTGCATTAACGCTGTTGTCAACATAACGCGTTCGGCTGCGCTCATCGGTTCGGTTTTTCCTTTTATTTTTTGAAAAGCAAAAGCCATCGGTAGGCTTAAAAAATTGACGCGATAGGCCTTTGCCGCCGTGTCGGCTGTTTTAGCGAATTCATCTGCGTTTTTCCAACCGGAGGCGGCAAAAATCGTATCCAGTTCTTTTCCCTGTTTCATCAGGCGGATACGATCGACCAAAGATTGAAACGGGTTGATTCTGTTGTTTTCCGGATCTGAGTAAAATGTTTCTAATAAATCCAATGCGTCTTGAAACTGTTTTGCATCCGGTCGGTTTGTTAAAAAAACGCTCAATGTTTGAAAGCCGCCGTTTAATCGTTTTATCGAATCAGCGGTCAGTTCCGCTTTTTCCGGATTTTGAACCAGTGTCTTCGGTAGTTTGAAATAGGTCTCAAGCCGTTTATACCCTTCGAATGTTTCGGGATCCGATGGTTTCATCCGTTTTATGTGTGCCGACCAGTGAATGTTATCTGTATCGGATGGTTTGTCCCGAACATCGGAACGGTATAAGTCCGGAGACAGAAAAATATAAAGGCGAGGATTTAAATCGTATAAATATTGTTTTGAAAATTCGGACAGTTGAGGGGCTATGTCCGTCGGAACCGCTCCTTTCCAGACGGCTATTTCCGGATGCGTTCGTATTTTTTGCGGAATAAAAGGGGATTCAAAAATCGCCGGAAAGACATATTGTCTTTGATGAAAAGGGGTTTTTAACAATTGCGCCAAAAACGCGTCCATTTTCTTTTCCGGTTGTTCTTTTTCGTTGGTGGCTTTCATTAAAAGATCGGCCGAAACCGGTTTCCCTTCCGTTACAAGCCGAACCAGCTCTCGCACCGCGGATTCTTCCGCGCGACTTGTGCCGGCCGTTAATAAGCCGGCACATATCGTTATCCAAAATAAGGCCGTTTTACACATTAACGGACGACTCCGACCAGACGACCCTTGGGCATCGGCAATTTTTCCTGAACCGTATAGGTTAGTTTCGCTTCTCCTTCTGCCGGAACGGAAATAATCCATTTGGCTTGATTGGCCGTCGGTTTGGTCGATGTCTGTGTTTCGGACAGAATTTTCCATGTGCCGCTGAAATTCTCGACAATGTTGACCTTGACGTCCGATGTTGTTCCGTTTTTCAGGGTTATTTCATATGTTTTTTCCGTGATATTATCCGCGATTTGTTCTTTTTTGGTTTGCTTCGCGTTGGCGGAAATATCGAAAGCAGTTCCCATGTTCAGGCGCACTTTTTCAAGGTTGCCCGTGTGGTTGATTCGGTCTTCTCCGATGAAAATCATTTGTCCCTGTTTGTCGGACTGATACATCCGGATGACGCCCCGTGGCAAAGGAATACCCAGATTGTTATTCTTTGTGTTCATGAAACTGATTTCAATCCGGGGCTTAACCTGCTTGATTTCATTATAGGGCTGTAACTGATTATCAAATGTGTATGTTTTTTGGATGCCGACTTTATCCGCGGAAAGCAATGACACCTGTTTTGTTTGGTTGGACAGGATGTCTGTTTTGCGGGGCAGGGTATAGAGGTGATAATCGGCGATGTTTTCCTGAGCCATACCGGCCGCGCTTTCCATCAGGGTACCGTCCATAGCCATGTTTGCTTTCATCATCATCCGCGGGCGGGCAATGTATTCCGGAACCAGATTGACATCCCCCGCAACGACTTGCAGATTGGCGTTTTTATAATCTGTTCCCGAATTGTTTGTCAGTGAAACCCAACCGTTCAACGTCATGGTTTGATTGTCCGGATTCATTTGAGCCACATAGTTGGCGTCCCAAGACAGACCGCGCGTCAGGTAACTGAGCGTCAGATTTTGCTGTGCGGCTTTGTCGGATGATACGGTCATGACTAATGTCGGTTTGGCACGTAAATTACCCGGAATTTTGTTGAATAAGACTCTGCCGGGATAGGAACTGTCGATTTTCCCGTTGATTTTCAAGATCGGCGTAATGCCGTTAATGGCCAGCAACTCGGCTTCGTTGACTTCCGTTTTGCCTGTTTTGGGATTCATGTATTCAACGGTTACCGTTTCTCCGACTGATTTTTGTAACAAGGATTCATAAGACAACACATCGTAATTGAAATTATTTTCTAAAAATTTGATGCCGTTGCCTTTCAATAAAACACTGGCAGGAATGATTTGACCGGAAATATTGGAAAAGGCCAGTTCGTTGGCTCCTTGTTTGACGGGAACCTGGCGCGTGTCTTTAACCAATGCACGGTCATTGTTGTAAATAATGATGTCCAGATTTTTTTGAGCCGTTTCTCCGATTGTTTCTTCAGCGGCAAATACCGGCGTTGTTAGTAAAGTGGTTGTTAAAAAAGCCAAAGCGATGCGTTGTTTCATTGTTTCTCCTTTCTTAAGAATGTTAATCGGCCGTAAGCCGGATTGTTACGGATCAGTCTGTCTGCCCATTCATCACCGAAACCCAGGCATAAACTGATTATATAATAGGACGATAAAACCTGAGGGGCAGGGTTCAGGCCTTGCGGGGAATTCAATAAGATCGTTTTGACGACTTCCTGAAAGCGGATTAATTCAATACGTGTTCCCGCCCGATTGATAATCAATAAAGCGGCAACCCCCAAAATCCCGCCGAAAAGTATGACGTTACCGGACAAGGTCGCCCCCACATAATCGGCACTCCATTTTGTAGCCAGTAATAATAGGGTGACACCGATGATGTATTCCAAATTGAATCGGATAAACGCCGCTGTTTTTAATATAAAAAGTGTAAAAAATCTTCCCATTTGATTTTGAACTGTTTTTTCAAGCAACTTAAACACAAACTTTTGTTGCCCCATTTGGCGTTGTTTTTGATTGATTTTTTCAATCTCTTGAACGGACAGGGGATACCCGCATCCGATACGCCATAAGAAGGGGGATATCCGTCGCATATCGGTCAGTGGTTTTTTCCATTTTCTGTGTCGACAGACCCAGACGGAAGCGGCTGTATATAAAATCAGAATCAACGCCAAGACAATACCGGCCATCCCGTCGGAAGAGATATTGAAAAGGGTGGTCGCCTCCCGGGGAATTGCCGTCGCGTCAGCCAAAATATGAATACGAATATCTGCAAAAGCCGGCAGCGGGCGCGTTAATTGATATAAAACACTCCCCATATCATCTGTTTGTATCCGCACACTGTCCGGCACAGAGGCATTATTAATGCCGAATAATAACTCTTTTTGGTAAAGTGTTGTTTTTTGTGGAAACAGAACTAACGCCGAAAAACGTTCAACGGCCAGCGGCCAATCTGTTCCTGTCAGGTCAATCAAAATGTCGGCGACGGATTGGCTCTGCGGGATTGTGTTTTCTATTAAATAAGATAGCGTGAACCGATGTATGCCGACGGAAAGCGGTGTGTCATATGTTATTGTCACGGAAGCGTCCGTTTCATCTTGAATCAGGGGAATTGGTGTTTTATCACGCAAAGCGTTTGTTACTTGGATTCGCCTTTCCGTTATGCGTCCGTTCGGCGTTGTTATTCGTTTCGGAAATGTGCGGCTGAACAGTTTCCCCTCTTCTGTATTGACAAACTGAATTTGTTCTTCGATACGTATTTTCTGATTATTTAAAATTTGAACCAAAACGGAAAAATCCGTTGTGTGATCTACAAATGCAGCCGTCCGATTGTGTCCGAACGGGGTGCGTATCGGAACGGTTATATTTTGGGAGGTTAATTTTGGGGCGGGTATTGCTTCCGCCGGATTACGGGTCGATTGACGCGGGGATTCGGACGGTTCAATTAAAACCGCCGGTGCCCCTGTATACGTTACGTTGGCCGAATCACCGACAATATCCTGGTTTCGCCGGTCAAACAAAGCGTCTGGCGTTACCGTTTGTGCGGTGCCGACAGTCGCAACCGCTGTTAATCCCCAACACAAAATCGTCCAAACGCTTTTCATGCTATTTATCTCGTGCCTTTTTTTCGTCCGCGCAACAGACCTCATACAAAGGACAGATACCGCATTTCGGATTTCGGGCTGTGCACACATATCTGCCGTGTAAAACAAGAGCCAGTGCCACGTCCGGTTTATACCATTCGGGAACGATTTTCTGAAGTTTGCTTTCTATTTCGGCCGGTGTTTTTCCGGTGCAGATTTTTAAACGGTGGCATGTTCGGAAAACATGTGTGTCAACACCGATATAAGGGGCGTGAAACGCTATGTTTAGAAAAACATTTGCCGTTTTGCGCCCGACACCGGGTAATGTGATAAGCGTGTCAAAATCCGTCGGTACCCGACCTTGATATTGATCCAACAAAATTTGAGCCAACATGACAATATGTTTGGTTTTGTTATTGAAATAATTAATGGAACGCGTGTATACTTTCATCCCGTTTTCACCCAAGGCAACGACTTTTTCGGGCGTATCTGCGACGGGAAACAATTTTTTAGTCACGTTGTTGACGTTTTTATCCGTGCTTTGCGCCGATAAAATAATAGCCATCAGCAATGAAAAATGATTTGTCCATTCTAACTCGCACCTCGGATTGGGATAGACTTTATTTAAAGCCTCCCAAAAAGCCTCCCGCTGACAAGGGGTCATCAGCTTACTCATTTTAACGCTTCCTTTCCAAAATAAATGTAATGGTGTCTTTTAATAAATCGGCTTTGTTTCCGAAAACGGATAAGGCTACCATACCTCTGCCCGCCAGATTATGCGCCAGAGATTTTGCTTTTTCCAAACCCAGTATGGATACAAATGTTGATTTATGCGCTTCGGAATCTTTTCCCAATGTTTTTCCCATAGAGGAAACGCTCCCTTCGACATCCAGAATGTCATCCGTAATCTGAAACAATAAACCGATGGCCTGCGCATATTGCGCCAAAGCTTCCGACTGTTCTTGCGGGACTGGAACGGTCAAAGCCGGTGCCATGCAGGCAAACCAAAGTAAGGCTCCTGTTTTTAATGCCTGCATCCGCTCTATTTCGGGTAAGGTTAAAACAGTCGTTTCTCCGATTAAATCAAGCATTTGACCGCCGACCATTCCGTTCATGCCCGCGGAACGGGCCAGTTCCAGAACCAAACGACTGCGGATGGCGGCATCCGGATGGGTTTCAGGATCGGATAAAACTTCAAAGGCCAAGGCTTGTAACGCGTCCCCTGCCAAAATAGCGGTTGCTTCGTCAAATTGAATATGATTTGTCGGTTTTCCGCGCCGCAGCGTATCGTTATCCATCGCCGGCAGATCGTCATGGATTAAAGAATAGGTGTGAAGCAGTTCAATCGCGGCTCCGATTCTGATCGCCGTTTGTTTATTCACCCCTAACATCTCGCCGATGGTCATCGTCAAAAACGGCCGTAACGCTTTACCCGTGCTGATCGCCGAATAACGCATGGCCTCAACCACTCTTTTTTCCCGTCCGGCGGGTATAGGTAACAGCCGATCTATTGCTTCGTTCATGATGCGGCGCGTTTCGCCCAGTTTATTCTCCAATCTCTCCATCAAAATCCTCCCGTCCGACAATCGTGTTGTTGTCTTCGATAATCAGTTTATCAATCTTTGATTTTGCCTGTTTCAGCTTTTCTTCACAATGTTTTTTTAACAGAATGCCTCGTTCATAGACGGATACGGCCTCTTCCAGTTTAATTTTACCGCCCTCTAACTGCCGAACGACGGACTCCAGCTCCGCCATGGCCTCTTCAAAAGATAAATCGTTTATTTCTTTTGACATGATTTATCCCCCTTATGGCAACAATGATCCGGATGTTGGTGATGGCAGTCGTCGCTATGCGTATGACCGCAACAGCAATGATGATGGTCATCTTCGGACAAAGCTTCTTGATGCCTTTTTTCACGTTCGGCCAACGTTTCCTTGCGGTGTGTTTTTTCTTTCAACTCCAACTCTCGGGTTGTGATTTGCTTCATCATGTCCCAAATACTCTCCCGCGCCGCAAAGGCAGCCTGAATCTTGGTGATGTCCGTTTCTGACGTCTCGATTTCATCCAAATCAGCCATAATCAGATCTTGTAATTCAAAAGCTTTTTTAGAAATGATTTGCATTTCTTCCCACAAAAGTTTTTTATTGCCGGCGTTTTTTACCAGTGCCGTCAGCTGTTGTATGTTACGATTTAAGTTTTGTTGCATTCTTTTTCTCCTTATTCTATTTATATCCAATCCCCGTGCCGAAAACAACGTTTTTTTGAACTTTTTTAATTTTTATCAAATTCATCTTTAAAAATCAAAATAGTTTTTATTTTTTTACCGTTATTTTTATAAAATGATTGAACTTCATTTTTTTTTGAATTATGATAAATCAAGTCTATAGATTAGGATATCAAGATGAAAAAATCACTGATTATCTTTTGTTTGTTTATTGCTTTACCTGTTCGGGCGGAAATGGATCCTTTCTCGGTGTATGCCGCCGAAGCACCTGCCGGGTGTATTGATGCACCGTTAAAAGAAGGGGATTTAACACTGCCGGATTTAATCCAAATCGGTATTTGCAATAATCCCGCATTGAGCCGGGGATATATGTCTGTCAAGGCGTCCGAGGCCGCTTACGGACAATCTCAATCCGCCTATTTGCCGAGTGTGACGGTTCGGGGAAACGTATCCCGGGATTATTCTAAAACCGAAGATGTCAACTCGCAAAAAGACCATCCGTATTCCGGTAATGTGGCTTTGTCCTGGTTGATTTATGATTTCGGCGGTCGTTCGGCGACGGCTGATCAAATGAAATCTTATCTGGATTCGGCTCAATTTACTTACAATGCCACGCTGCATGATACGGTGTTGGCCATTAATCAAGCCTATTTTGATTTGTTGAGTGCCCAGGAAGTTTTAAAGAGTTCTAAAACAAGTGAGGCCTCTTTTAAAAAATCCTATGAGGAATCTGTTAAGCGTTTTGAATTGGGGTTGGTGTCTGCCAGTGATAAATTGCTGGCCAAGACCAGTTATGAGCAATCCCGTTTAGCGGTGGTTCAGGCGGATAATACGTTAAAAAAAGCGCAGGGGACGTTGGCTGTTTTGTTGAATTTATCGCCGGATACGCCTTTGTCCGTCTCACGTCCGCCGAAGGATAGGGATATTACCAAACTGGAAACGAATCAAACCGTTCAAGAGTTGATGGAAACAGCCTTGACGTTGCGTCCGGAGTTGAAAAGCCGGCAAAGTGACATGTCGGCGGCCAAGCACGGGATTGATATTGCGCGCGCCGGTGCTTTGCCTTCGTTAAATTTCGGAGCGGAAGCCGGCTATAATGACAATTGGAAAAAGCATAATCCGTATCAATACGGCACGTCTGTCGGATTAACGTTGTCGATTCCGCTGTTTAACGGTTTTTCGGATATGTATAATATTGCCAAGGCAAAGTATCAATACAGACAGGCCGCATTGTCCGTCGTGGAAACGCAGGATTCGGTTCGAAACGATGTTTGGAGCAGTTATCAGGACTATGTGACGGCGGTGGATTCCTATGATATCAGTCGTAAAACATTGGAGAGTGCTTTGGAAAACGAACGGGTGGCGTTTGCTTCTTATCAAGTCGGCCGTGGCAGTATTTTGGAGTTACTGACGGCGGGGTCTCAATTGGCGACGGCGCGCCAGCAGGTTATTGTCGCGTTTTATTCCGTGTTGACAAGCAAGGCTAATTTATATCGGGCGATCGGGAGGTTCTAAATGGGTAAAAAAACATGGATAACACTGGGTGTTTTGGTTGTTCTGGGCGGTTTAGGATTTTATTTTTTACGATCAGGTGAAAACGGTTTGTCCGCTCAAAATTTTGAAATGACGGCCGTTGCCAAGGGAAATATTAAACAAGAAGTAACCGCATCCGGCAAGATTCAGCCGATTAACACCGTTTCCGTCGGAACGCAGGTTTCCGGTATTGTCGAACGTGTTTTGGCCGATTATAACGACGAAGTCAAAGAAGGGCAACTGTTGGCGCAATTGGATACTTCCGTTTTGATTGAAAATCGGAATGATGCCAAGGCACGCCTGGATTTAGCCGTTGCCAAGCAAAAAATAGCCAAGCTAAATTATTCGCGTATTGAAAAATTATATAAGGATAAGCTGATCGCCAAGGCTTCTTTGGAGGAGGCGGAAATTGAAATGGCGACGGCGGACGCCAATGTGTTGACGGCTCAGGCCGATTATAACAAGGCCGAGCAGAATTACGGTTATGCACAAATTATGTCCCCTGTGTCCGGAACGGTTATTTCCAAGGAGATTGAGCAAGGGCAGACGGTTGCGGCCAGTTTGCAAACACCGACTTTGTTTACTGTTGCCGAAGATTTGTCTAAAATGCAAATTGAAGCGAATATCGCCGAGGCCGATATCGGTATGATTAAATCCGGGATGCCTGTCACGTTTACGGTGGATGCTTATCCTGCGGATACGTTCCGCGGCACGGTTCAGCAAATTCGGTTGTCCCCGACCGAGGAATCCAATGTTGTCATGTATACAGTTGTGATTGAAGTGGATAATTCATCACGCAAGTTATTGCCGGGAATGACCGCTTTTGTTACGATTGTTATAGAAGAGCGTCATGATGTCCCTCGTTTGCCGACATCTGCCTTGCAATACAAACCGAATGCTGTGGTTCGCCAGTTTATTCCGCGGGACAAGATAGAATTGAAGCAAAATGAGGCGGTGGTGTATCGTTTCACGAATGGTCGGGTTATTCCGACGGTTTTTACGAAAGGATTGTCTGATACGTCATGGGTTGAGGTTGCCGCCGGTTTGAATGAAGGGGATGAAATTATCACGGAATATATTTCCGGCGGGGGCAAGCGGCACTGATGGCGGTTAATCGGGATAAAAAGGAACCGGTGATAGAGGTTCAGGATATTTGCAAGACATACTTTATGCCGGGCGGGATGAGTCAATCGGTGTTAAAACATGTCTCCTTTGATGTTATGCCGGGTGAGTTTGTGGCGATTATGGGGCATTCCGGATCGGGCAAGTCAACGTTGATGAATATTTTGGGATGTCTTGACAGGCCGACATCCGGTGTATATAAATTGGCCGGTAAATCTGTTTCCGATAAAACGGATGCCGAATTGGCCGAAATCCGGGGACGGGAAATCGGTTTTGTTTTTCAAAATTTTAATCTGCTGATGAAACGAACGATAGCGGATAATGTTTCCCTGCCATTGATTTATCAGGGGGTGTCGGAAGCTGAACGCCATGAACGTGCCGTTCAAATGTTGCATAAAGTTCAATTGAACGGGTATGAGGATCGGTTGCCGACACAGATATCCGGCGGTATGCAACAACGTGTGGCGATTGCCCGGGCTTTGATTAATAATCCCAAGATTATTTTTGCCGATGAACCGACCGGTAATTTGGATAGTAAGACGTCGGATGAAATCATGGATCTTTTCACGGCTTTGAATAAACAGGGAATTACCATTGTTTTGGTGACGCATGAAGATGATGTTGCCGATTATGCCGAGCGTATGATTAAAATCGGAGACGGTCGAAAGGTTTATGACGGTTTGCGCGCCGAATATCAAAAGGATGAGGAATGATAGGTCAGATTTTACGCGAAGCATGGATTTCCATTACCGCCTATAAAATGCGGACGTTTTTGACGATGTTGGGTATTATGATCGGGGTTGCCGCCGTTGTTTTAATGGTCGCTGCGGGACAAACGGTTCAAAATGAAATTACCAAAACATTTGATTCTATGGGAACAAATCTGATTATTATCGGGCCGGGCGAAACGGTCAGCGGCGGTGTTCGCGGCGGACGGGGGCGACCGAGTGTCAGTTTTGATGACGTGGAATCGTTGCGCTCCTTAAAAGATGTTGAAACGGCGTCGTATATTGTGAATGCGGCTGTCCAGGCGGTTTACGGTTCCAATAATTACGGTGTCAGCGTGTATGGGACAACGCCTGAATATTTGGCTGTCGGTAATTGGGAAATCGAAGACGGTGTGATGTTCAGCGAACGTGATTTGAAAAGCGGTCGTCCATATGTGGTTATCGGCCAAACAATCGTGGATGAATTGTTCGGTCTTCAAAATCCGATCGGAAAAGTGATTCGCTTAAAGGGACAGCCTTTTACGGTTATTGGAACGTTGAAAGAAAAAGGGGACGGTCTGATGGGGGATGATCAGGACAATATCGTTTTAACCCCGGCAACAACATTGCGCCAACGATTACGCAGTTCTCCCAGGCCGAATTATTCCAACGTGGCGTTTGTCAAAGTAACAAGCGAGGATCGAATGGAATCCGTTGCCAATCGGATAGAGTATCAGTTGCGTGCTCGCCATCGTTTAAAAGAGGGAACGGACAATGATTTTACGGTTCGCCTGATGACGGAAATGGTCGAAAAAGTGCGAAGTGTCGGTTTGATTTTGTCATTATTGTTAGCGGCGATTGCCTCGATTTCATTGATTGTCGGCAGTATCGGTATCATGAATATGATGTTGGTTTCGGTGACGGAACGAACGCGCGAAATCGGGACGCGTAAAGCTCTCGGTGCTCCGAATAAATGGATTATGTTTCAATTTTTGGCCGAATCGATTTTAATTTCCTTTATCGGCAGTTTCGTCGGTATGGTGTTGGGTGTTGTGTTATCCCAAATCGGCGGTTATTATTTCGAACGGGATGTGCCGGTGTCCGTTTGGTCCGTCGTTATTTCCGTCTCGGTTGCCGTTGTCGTCGGAATTGTGTCCGGATTGATGCCTGCGGTTAAGGCCATGAAGCTGGATCCGATTGAAGCCTTGCGTTTTCAATAAAAACAGATGTTATGCGTGGTGTTGTTTTTCCGTAAGGTCGTGCACTTCTTTTTGAATTGCCTCTAACTTTGGTGTCAATTCTTTACAAATTTGGTTGACAAGGAAGGTATCATGCGTTTGGGTGGTATACTTTTTTCGAATACGCATTAAACCGTAGATAAACACGATGATACCACCGATATTCAGTATCATTGCTCCCAAAGAAACGGTGATGCCCGCAACGGATGACAGACTGTAGGCTTTTGTCGCGGCTGTCATACTGGCAAAAGCGGCTTTGATATATGCCGCTATGGCCGACGGGTTCATAATGACCGGTTCGCTGAGTAGCTCTGCCCGTGCGGATAAAGCGGCCGCCGTTTTTTGCGCCGTTGTGACTCCGAAATACAGATCGATCCATTCGGGCAGATTTTCTCGGATATAGTATCCGCCACCCAAAACGGGAATAATCCAAATCAACTGTCCCAAGATAATCCATGTCAGGCGTGCGGCTTTTGATTGAAAAGTGTCTTTATATTTTGTTGGGGTTGTCATTTTGTCTCTCCTAGAAAAAACTGTATGGATCAATGTCCAGCCGAACGTCGACGGAAGCGGGAATCTTAATTTTTCCCAACCATGTTTTCAGCATGTTTTGTAATTTGAATTCTTTCGTTGTTTTGATCAATAACCGAAAACGATATTTTCCTCTGAGGACGGCCAACGGTGCCGCTGCCGGCCCCAGAACGGATACTTCTTTTAAAAAGGGTGCTGTTTTGGCCAGATGTGCCGCGGTCTGATAGGTTAAGTTTTGATCCCGCCCGCTGACAATAACGGCGGCCAGACGCCCGAAAGGCGGCATACCCAACAACCGGCGCGATAAAATTTCTTCATTCATGAAATGTTCTCTGTCGTTGGCTTTCAACGCTTGGATAATCAGGTTTTCAGGACTGTATGATTGCAGAATGGCCGTTCCTTTTTTTCGATCTCGGCCGGCACGTCCCATAACTTGGTGCAGTAGTTGAAATGTCCGTTCGGACGCCCTTAAATCTCCGCCGGCCAGTCCCATGTCAGCGTCAATAACGCCGACAAGGGTCAGATTGGGAAAATTATGTCCTTTCGCCAAAATCTGTGTTCCGATCAGGATGTCAATTTCTCCTTTTGCCATTTTTTCGGATAAAGCCGTGAAAACTGCCGGGTTGGCCAATGTGTCGGATGTCACCATTTCACATCGGGCATTGGGAAAAATGTGATTGATTTCTTCAAAAATACGTTCAACGCCCGGTCCGCACGAAATTAAAGTGTCTTTTTCATGACACGATGGACACTCCGACGGAATGCGGCGCGTGTATCCGCAGTGATGGCATTGCAGATATCCTTTTTGCCGGTGTTCTACCAACCAGGCTGAACAATACGGACACTGGAGCCGCTCTCCACAGGCGCGGCATAAGACAAGCGGTGCGTATCCGCGGCGGTTAATG
Source organism: uncultured Alphaproteobacteria bacterium (assembly GCA_944391735.1). Taxonomy (GTDB): domain Bacteria; phylum Pseudomonadota; class Alphaproteobacteria; order CAAHEQ01; family UBA3637; genus CALXZG01. The sequence continues at coordinate 16,623 of CALXUR010000007.1, forward strand.
AAAAGCAGGCTTTGTTCCTTTTCTGCCAGTTTTTCGGCGATCGCTTTTTTTAATTCCGGGGATACAAAACCTGTCTCGCCCTTTTCTTTTCGGCGCATATCTACGATTCGAATGTCCGGGAATTCGGCTCCGGAAAAGCGTTCGGGAAGGCGAATATGATCATATTTTCCGTTCAAAACGTTGCAATATGTTTCTACGGAGGGCGTCGCGGAGGCTAAAATAATCGGACAATCGGCCAATTTGGCGCGCACGATAGCCATGTCCCGCGCTTGGTACAAAATACCGTCCTCCTGTTTATAGGAGGCGTCGTGCTCTTCATCAACAATAATCAGGTTCAATTTTGAATAAGGTAAAAATAAAGCCGAGCGGGCACCGACAATAACACGCGCCTCTCCGTTTAAGACGGCGCGCCAAGTATCGCGGCGTTGTTTGGGTGTGATGGCGGAATGCCAAACGGCCGGCTTGACCCCGAATCGTTTTTCGAAACGGTTCAACCATGCTGATGTCAGTGTGATTTCGGGTAAAAGAATTAAAACTTGACCGGGGTGTTTTAAAGCGGTGGCAATGGCTTCAAAATAGACCTCCGTTTTTCCGGAGCCGGTAACGCCGTCCAACAGGGAAACATGAAATCCGCCGTCGATTTGAGCACATAGTTTTTGAACTGCCGCCGCTTGCGCTTCCGAAAATGAAACGCTGTCGGCCCGGATATCCGGTTCTTGAAAAGTGATCGGTTTTTTGCTTGTTTTCTCCGGTTCGGGAATTAAAGCCATTTTTAAAACCATACCGGCCGGTGATAACGTGTATCCTGCCACCCAATTCACAAATCGGATTGTTTCAGGGGGGAGGGGATTCAACGCCACTGTTTCGGATATGTTTTTGATTTTGCTTTCCGGAACCGATAGGTCGGGGGCTTGATTCCAAACAACGCCGAGGGCTGTTTTTCGACCGAACGGTGCTTTTATGAAGTGCCCGGGACAAACGGGTGTTTCACTTTTATAGTCATAGCATCCGAGCGGTGCCGGAAATAAAACAGATAAACGTTGCATTTTTTGTTATTATCCCTTATGCTGATATACCTATAGGCTAGGATACATAAAATGACAATGGAATACAAGTCAATATCGCAAACCTGTGCGCCAAAATTGGCCGGGGTAATTGAAGACTGGCAAAAAAATCTTTTGTCAGAACGTCGTCTCTCTTTGAAAACAGGCGAATCATATCAAAGGGATATGAAAGAGTTTATGACTTTTTTGAATGATCATTTGGAAAAAGAAGTTTCTCTTTCCGATTTGAAAAAATTAACGGTTTCGGATTTTCGGTCGTTTTTGGTGTGGCGATCAAGCCAGAAAATAGCGCGCTCCAGTATCGCGCGGGGCTTGTCCGCCGTTCGTAACTTTTTTAAATATATGACCCGGAATGATATTTTAGAAAATACGGCGATTATGGCTATTCGATCCGCACGGCCGGGAAAAACACTTCCAAAGCCTTTGTCCGTAGCGGATGCGGCTCGGTTTTTAGAGGCCGCTAAAAATATGGCGCGTGAATCTTGGGAAGCGAAACGGGATGTTGCCCTTTATATGTTGATGTATGGCTGCGGTTTGCGTATTGCCGAGGCTCTCGACCTTGATATCGGGGATTTTTCGGGTCGTGCGGAAGCTTTGACTATTACCGGAAAAGGCGGTAAACAACGGATTGTTCCGATTTTACCTGCCGTCCGCAAGGCCGTGGCGTCTTATTTGAAAGTGCATCCGACAAACCGCCCGACTCAGCCGTTGTTCGTCGGCGCACGGGGAGATCGCCTAAACCCCGGTGTTGTTCAAAGAAATGTTCGATTTATCCGCCGAGCCCTGAATTTGCCGGATACGGTAACACCGCATGCCCTTCGCCACAGTTTTGCAACCCATTTGCTTCAAGGCGGCGGAGATTTAAGAACGGTTCAGGAATTGCTGGGGCATGCTTCATTGTCGGCAACGCAACGTTATACCGAAATTACAATGGAACATTTGCAGGAAGTGTATGAACACGCCCATCCGCGTGCCCGCTTGAAATGAATAATATAAAAAAAATGACCCTTAAATTTTTACAAAAATCAGTTTTCAGGTTATTTTATTCCTTGTAATGAAAAACACTGTTTTATTTATTTTTTCCTTGATTTTAAAATCAATCACGTGTTATAAAAAACTATAAAATTAAAAGGGGCATTAAAATTTTACAGAGGAGGATATAAATGCAAAGGCAGAGGGGTGTAAACGAAACCGGTCGTAGTATGGTGGAAATGCTGGGCGTTCTGGTAATTATCGGTATATTAAGTCTGAGCGGTATTACCTGGTATCAATATTTAGTTAATAAAAGAATGGCTAATGATATTGTCAACGAGGTTAAACAAAGGGCACTGCTTATTTCGGCTCAAAGAATGGCAACAGACAGAAAAGATGATGAATTGAATGAAAGCGAATTTTTGCCGACAATTCAAGGTGTTTTTCCGACAACTCAAGAACTTCATCCTCATGCTTCTGGATTTTTTGTCGTGAATGTTGATCAAATTCCCCAAGATGTTTGTAGCCATATTTTAAAGTTGGAGTGGGAGCTCCCTGTTAAAATTTATTGGAATTTAACACAAGACACCGATAATTATTCACAGGCTCAATGTCCCGAAGGAAATGCTTTACTCTCTTTTGTTTTTGATGATGAGTTACGCGGACGATCCGTCCCGTTTAATCCCGGTAAACGAGGATGCGCATCGAATGAAGATTGTCCCGTAGAAAATTGTGAAATCTGTGTTTATCAACAATGTGAACGTATGTGTATGGGTAATGAAGTTTGTTCTTCCGGATCATGCGACTGTCCGTTAAATCACTTCATTGATGAGGAAACCAAAGAGTGTCGACCCTGCCCTGAAAATATGACAACAACGACACCAAACGCAACCGCTTGTGAGTGTGTTGAACCGAATGTATTAGATTTAAATACGGGAGCATGTGTTTGTCCCGATGGGTTTTACATCAATAACGGCGTTTGCACGCCTTGCCCAGAAGATACCCTTGGCTCTGTCGGTCCCGATGCAACGGCTTGTTTGTGTGATCAATTTTTTGTTTGGGAACAAGAAAAGTGTATCTCTTGTTGGGATCTGCAATATGTTCCGAAAAATCAATGGCGAGAAGACAGCACGATTCAAAGATGCTTACAATTTTGCGGTAAGAATCAATATTATAAATCGGGACGTTATGCCGACGGGTGTGGTCCGATCGGATTAGAAGGTGGCTGTGTTGATAACCAACAAGGCAGTTTGCCCGAGGGAAATGATGCTCAGATAATGGAAGGCTATCAAAGGGCTATTCAAAATTTTGGTGTGGATTTGATTAAAGGAACCTTGGAGCAAAAACGTGATCCGAATTATATAAGGAAAAAAGCCAAAGAAATGATGAATGGCTTTATTATGGGGAACGTTATGGCGAATTGGGATCACGCCAAAAGTTGGTGCTTATCCCATGGATGGAAGATGGCTCATACAGATGATCTTGGGTGTCAGTACCCATGGCCGTTCCATTGGTGGGCAACTTGGGATAAACCCACGATTGATGCAAACGGAGGTGTTCCGCCGGATCCTTGTATAAAACCTGTTCCGTATGCTATTACGATTTTGTATAGCAGCCGTCATGGAACAGGTGTGGAGGTCGCGGCTTGGATAGAAGATACTGATAAAGGAGCCGGTCTGGGCAGTTGTTTTCAACTGGCATTTTATGGCGGACGCTTCAGATCTCGCTGTGGCAACTTTAATTGGACACATTATCCGCTCTGTAAGAAATGAATGCTTGCTTTTATGCGGGACATCTGATAAACTACATACATTTCTATAAGTATTAAAGGAAAAAAATGTTTCATAAGTTCGCGCGCAAATTAAAGCAAAATCGTTTCGTTCTGAATTATTCTCGCATGTGGCCGTTTGTCAAACCGTTTTGGTTTCGCGCTTTGTTGTCCACGATTATTACGATTCCCATCGGATCCCTTGATGCGGTGATTGCGTTGGCTTTGAAACCGTTTATGGATACCGTGATTATGGATCAGGGCGGATCTACCCCCTTTGATATGCCCTTGTGGGTGATTCCCGTGTTTGTCGTCTTCTTTACGATTGTTCAATCCGCTTTGGATTATGCCTCTTCGTATTTAAGCGCCTGGACAGGCGGTAAAATCACGATGGAACTGAAAAAGAAATTGTATTCTAAATTATTGTCTATTGATCAAAGCTATATTGATCAAAATGCGTCCGGTCAGGTGATGATGCGCTTTAACGGAGACGCCGATACCGCGTGCACCGGCTTGTTGAATAATATCCGCGTTTTTACAACCCGTATCTTTTCATCCGTGACTCTGGTCGGTGTCTTGCTCTATACCTCTTGGCAATTGGCGGTGATAGCTATCGTCGTCCTTGGGACGTCCCTCTATCCTTTGACCATGATTCGTAAAAAAATTAAAGATATCGTCGCCCGATCCATCGTCGTCGGTGGCGCGGTTTTAACCTCTTTTAACGAAACCCACGCCGGTTCAAAAACAATCGCTTCCTATAATTTGGCCGATTATCAAAAGAACAGGTTTTTCGGTACCTTGAATCAGGCTTTTAAATTAGTCATTAAAAATACTCAGAGAACGGCCTGGCTGTCACCCATGATGCATATTATCATCGCGGTCGGTATGGCGGGCACAATTTGGTATGGCAGTTACCTGATTACCAGTAAAACAATTACAGCCGGCGATTTCGTCGCTTTTATGACGGCCATGTTGATGCTGTATACCCCGATCAAAAATATCGGTAAGAATTTTAACGCCGTTCAACTCTCCTTTATGGCCATAGAACGTGTCTTTGAAATTTTGGAAATGCCTGTTAAAATTAAAGATAAAAAAAATGCCGTTGCGTTGCCGCCGATTCAAAAAGAAATTACTTTTGAAAATGTTGATTTTTCTTATGTTCCGGGAACGCCCGTCCTGAAAAACGTGAACTTGAAAATTAAAAAAGGTCAAACCGTCGCCTTTGTCGGTAATTCGGGCGGCGGAAAATCAACGATTGTGAACTTGATACCCCGCTTTTATGACGTGGACGCCGGTTCGATTCGAATCGATGGCCATGATATCCGTGATGTGACATTGGCCTCCCTGCGTGATAATATCGGTATGGTTTTTCAGGATAATTTCCTCTTTTCCGGAACGATTCGGGAAAATCTGCTTCTCGGCCGCTTTGACGCAACCGATGATGAAATTCATCAAGCCTTAAAAATGGCGTGTTTGGAGGATTTTGTGGCTGACTTGGATAAGGGGCTGGATTCATATATCGGGGAAAGGGGAACTTTGCTGTCCGGCGGACAAAAACAACGCGTGGCAATAGCACGTGCGTTTTTGAAAAACGCACCGATTGTGATTTTGGACGAAGCAACCTCTGCCCTGGATAATAAATCCGAAGCCATTGTGCAACAGGCAATTGATAATTTGATGAAAGATAGAACGGTATTGGTCATAGCGCATCGGTTATCCACGATTCAGAATGCGGATAAGATTGTGGTTATTAACGAAGGTCATATAGTAGAAGAGGGGACTCATCAAGAATTATTGGCGAAAAAAGGCGCCTATGAAGCCCTATATATGGCACAGTTTCACAAAAAAGAGGTCAGTGAAAAGGAGGATGACAAATGACAGAGTTAAAGAAATCATTTAAAGGAATGGCGGCGGCGTTATCAATGGCGACACTGTCTTTGTTGGGTGTCGGGTGTAATAATGATACAAAATTACCTGGGGAAAAAGCATTTGATGACTACGTTAAACGGGTTGAAAGCAATCCGAAACAGAGCTTTTCTGCCGAAATTGATGATAATAACATCGGGGCAAGATCGGTTGAGTTTAATCAAATTTTTGCCCAATCTGATTTTATTTTGGATATCGTTCAAAAAGATAAAAAACGTGGGATTCGTGCGGCTGTAAAAGAGGCTTTGGCAATAGCGCGTCAACAAAAGAAATTACCGAGTGGTATATTTGAAAAAGAGTTTTTACAAAATTATACACCATCTGATAATCATACGATGACTCGGCAAGAGTGGATGACGTTTTTTAAAAATTCGGCTTTAACATCAGATTCAATTCGTGCAGAGGGAACGGATAAATCAGGTGTTATTCCCAAAACATTGACGGGAGAGGTTTTTCGGTTAGATGGAAATGGTTTTTGGCGGGTTGTCAGTCCGCTTTCTGCTTCTGCGGGAACACGCTCTAACATTCAACATCGGTATACAAAAGACCAATATACCCGATTGGTTCAACGGTATGAAAAGTTGGGACGCTGATAATTTTTTAGTATGTTAAATCAACATAGGGCATAAAATGGAACTTTCTGGGGGTCAGATACGGATGAGTCTGATAAGGAAGTGTGGATTTTTGTGTATGTCGTGATAAAAATACTTGCAATACGGCGGTGGATTGGATAGAGTAGGGGATAGCAAAGGAGTATTGCCATGAAAAAATACATAGGGATGATTTGTTTATCTGTTTTGTTGTCAACATCGGCGCTTGCCGAATCATGCGCGGGTGGTAGTGGCACGGTGATTACGGGCGTGGATGGAACGCCTTATTGCAGAAGCAATATCGCTATGAATTGGTGGAGTGCATTTGCATGGTGTGACGCGATTGGTGGTCGTTTAATTGACGTAACGGAAGAATGCATTAAGACGACGGGGACAAGCGGATGTCCGAATTTAACGGGAGTTGGCAAGTACACCGTGTGGTCGCAAAACGTGCCCAGTGCGAATGCTGCATATTTTGTGAATCTTTCCTCTGGTGCGGTCGCCGGCAGCCCCTACGGCTACGGTCGTGACTACATCTTCTACGCCCTCTGTGTCGGATTCTAATTTTTTCACTTAATAAACTTCCACTCGCTAACGCAAGTGGTGTTATCTGTTCCGAACGACGTTCGCCCAGCCCAAAAGCTTCGCAAGCCTAACGGCTGGGCTGGTATGTCTACATCTACCTGCTTACGCAGGTAGTGTTACGTTCGAATCATAAAAGACCGCCTATGGACGGTCTTTTTGTCGTATTCAATTTGTAAGATTATTCCGATATACTACTCTTGATAGGGACAAACCCCTTGCTGATTCAATTGAGCACAGGCACCGTAAATCGTTCCGGTCGCGTTGGCAGGGACGGTTGAACAGTCTGTGTCCGTTTTCCAATTCAAATAACAATAGGTGTTGGCGGGACAACCTTGAACCACTTGATAACGGGTATTACCGACTTCATTTTTGGCTAACGGTTCTTGCTCATAGGCAGACAGCATTTGACACCGTCCGTATAAAATACCTGTTGCATCAGCAGGAGCCTTTGGTGTTTGTATATCGGGTGTCCATTCCTGTAACGTCCATAAAACGGCACAGTATTGATCCGCCGGACATCCCTGATTAACCGTTACCAAGCCGTAACCGTTTTTGTATTTTGTGATAGGGGTTTGGTCATAGGAAGATAACATTTGACATTTTCCCCAAATAATACCGGTGGTGTTAGCGGGCGCGGTTTTGATATCTTCGACATCCCACACACCATCATCGTTTTCGTCTATCCAGAATAAAGAACAGTATTCTTTTTCCGGACATCCCTGTCTTTGTGTAACCAGACCGTATCCGCTTTTATAGTTGGTAATCGGCGTTTGGTCATAGGTGGATAACATCTGGCATTTTCCCCAAATGACACCGGTGGTGTTGGCGGCGGCCGTTTTTGTTTCTCCGGCTTTCCAAATACCGTCATTATCGCTGTCTGTCCAGAATAAGGAACAATATTGATTGGGGGCACATCCTTTCCCTTGTGTGACGAACTGTCCGCCGCCTGCCGGTAAATATATGGTTTTGTCCGTCCATGTTTCAGAACCGCCTATCTGTTGAACAACATAATTACAGTCTCCCCGATATTCCTCCACATTGTCTTGGCTTGAGACATAATAACTGCAATCCGACATGTATTGTCCCATGTTGGTTTTATCCGCAACAGAGTAGCTGCAATCTGTGTAATAAATCGTATCCGGTGTGCCGTTTGCGTAAAAGTCATAGGCGCACATATAATCCGACGGGACACATTCCCCGACGGTTTCACCGCAAACCAACTCCGGACCGCAACACCAGCTTTCTTGATCTAAAACACAAGTAATCGCTTGTTCCGGATTGCAAATACATTCCGTTCCCTCGTCATTCGGTTTTTGATTTTCGGGGCAGGCGCGACATTGCCCCTGTTTGTCACATATGCCGTCAAAAGCACCTCCTTCGGATGTGTTACAATCTGATACTGTCTGACAAACGGCGGGCGGTCCGAAACCGTTCCAATCGACGATAATATCGTTGGTTTTATCACAGGTTGTCATCTCTGTGTTATCCAAATTGTAGAAGTTCAAGACATTTTTTGTTCGCATGTTGAGCATCTGCCGGCAGACACCCTGTTCCACATCATCAACTTTTACGAAATCACGTCGTAAAAAGTCACGCCGAACCGTCATTTTTTTTCCCGAAACCGGTTGAAATTGAATATCGTTCCACTCCAGACTGATGCGTGTGGATGCCGTCTTCATCCCCATAAAAGCGATTTTGGAATCATGCAGAATGATGTTGGCTTTATTTTTATAAACTGCCAGAAAAATACCGATAATGGCGGCTATTGTTAATAATCCGATTAACACCAGAACGGCCAAAATTTCAACCATACTGCGCCCGGATTCCGTGTTTGCTTGTTTTTGTTTCATGGACCTTTTTTTCTCCCTGTTTGAGATAATATAATAAACTTTTTTAAAGTCAATAGTTTTTTTATTATTTTATGCATGCCGGGTGGTTGGTCTGTTTTTCAAACAGAGGTAGATAGATTTGAAAAATCAATGAATGAGTTTATTTTTTATTTTATTAGAATTCAGTATTTTTTAGTTGAAATAATAATTTAAAAGTTGATTCAAGGTAAAAGGGGTATGAAATTAGAGGAAGGAGTTAAAGATTGTTAAAACAAATCATATCAAAAATCTTTATTTATAACTGCGATCGTTACATGAAGTGGTCTGTTGGGAGTTTTGAATTTTTTATAAAACAAATCGCCCATCTTTTGATGGTGCGATTTGTTTTTTATATGATGAACAATTATTCACCTTTTCTTCTTTTTTCATAATATTCGGTTTTTAAGCGCCATTGTCCGAATTCATTTTTTTCAAAAATGTCACGATTATATAGTTTATCTAACGCTTCGTAGAATTCATGCGTTGTCATGCCGGTCATCGCACAAAAATCATCTCGAACTCTTTGATCTAAATTATGATCTTTTTCTTCTACAAGTTTGACGGCTTCCTCTCGGGTAATCAATCCCTGACGCACCAGCCTGGAGGAGGCATCTGTGGCAAAAGTATGCCCAAATTTGGGATATTTCATCCATGATCCTAATCCCCAACCGAATGAATCTATGTGGCTATAGTTATCTATATGATTGGAACGTGTCCATTCGCCGGATAAATCTTTAAATCCCCATTGTTTTGCAAGTTCATAATTGCTTTGGTCACTCCATTTTATAAAATAACTTAAATATATGGGATCAAGTTTGTCTAATAAATCACGGTTTGGTGTTGTCAAATAAATTAATTCATCATCTGTTAGGCCCAGTTGACGAAACTCATTTAAGTCAATATCGGGGGCTACATTGTTGAATATTTGCTCACGAGCCGAATAGGTTTCCTCGCAATCTAATCCACCGTATTCATAAGACACGTTTTCTCCATAGACCAAAAGCGGTAAATTAAATATGGATGCATAATAAAGGGGAAGGGTATAAAGTAAGCGATCAAAGTACCAAGTTGGTCGGCCATATTTTTCAAACATGTAACGAGAGATAATCTTACCGGCATGAGGATTGGGTTTGAATGCAATTAAGTGAAGATGAAAAGCCTCTGCGATGTTTCGGATATTGTGTCGTGCGGCGTTTGTTGGGGTAAATAAATCCTCAACTGTTACCAATAGGGGATTCATTCCCATTTCTTCTTTCATGGTGTAAACTTGGCGATGGCTGTCTTTTCCACCGGAAACGGCAATAATGCAATCATATTCCCCCCCTTTTTTTCGACGGTATTTATCGCATAGGTTCTCCAGCTCCTTATGTCTTTCATCCCAATTTACTGTTTTCTTTTTCATAGCATGTTGACAAGCTATGCAAATACCGTTTTCATCAAACGTAATTCCCGGTCGAGTATCCGGCATAACACATTTTTTACAAAATCGCATATTTTCTCCTTTCTGTAATGATAGTGACATATTACTATACTTATTTTAAAATTCCCGGTCAATTCTTATATTGCTTTTTTTCTATCTCTGGCCGGAGTTATATATAACATTTTAAAATTATTGAAAAAATACTGAAATCTTATGTTTCGGATTCAGATCTTCTGATTAAAGGAGATAAAGAAATGCCTCTTTCTTTATTAACTACGATCAAACAAGTATTTGATGCATCTACTTTGCCTTATATGGACGTATAACACCCAAAGGAATGAATATGTCAACAGCATTAGAACTCTTATGGCAAAACGATTGTTGAAGTGCTTGTAGGCCTTGTAAAATATCCATAACGGGCATAGTGAGGTATAGGTGTGACGGGAAGAAAAAAATCGGCAGAAAAAAGGCACTAAAAAAGCCCCTAAACAAGGGACTTTTTTATTTTTGGTACAGCGTGCTTAGCGAATACCGAGCCAAACATAGGAAAGATTTCGAAAGGTTGGCAATGGAAGTTGAACTTTTGAAATTTTAATTTGATGTCTTGGCATCCTAAATTAAAATTTTTTTCCACAAGGAAGAAATTCTAACACATAACTATACATTGGTTTGGTATAAAATAGAGGTAAATCAGATTTATTGTTGATTTTTAGTTATTTTTTTGATAGCCTTTATAAGAGGTACGGCTGAGAAAGAGTAAAAACATGATCACGACACCATCTTCTTGGAAAAACCCAAAAGAACATTTGAAAATACTTTTGTCTGACCCTTGGTATAAGGTATTGAATAAGGTTTTTTCGCAAATATTGACATCGACACATGATTTTTACAACAAAGAAGGAATTGAACCTACTGTATTTCCGATAACAACAGGATCTGTAAGCAGTCCCATGGGATTAGGAAGTGATTCATCCCCAGTAAAGGTCAAAATTAAGGGAAATAACGTATTCCTTGCCGATTCAATGCAGTTTTCATTGGAGATAGGAACAAGACTAAATAAGAAAGGATCTTATTATGTAATGCCAACATTCAGGGGCGAAAATACAGACAGTCGTCACTTGAATGAATTCGTACATTCAGAAGTCGAAATAAAAGGGAACTTAACAGATATTAAAAATTTGGCAGAACGTTACATAAAACACCTGATTATGGGACTTTTGGAAAATTGCGAAGCAGAGATTGCCTCAGTGGCGGGTTCAACCAAGCATTTAACAGAGGCTTTGGATCGAAAATTTACATCCATCCGATTTGAAGATGCAGAAAAAGAACTTTCTGGTATCGATGGGGCTTTGGAAACAGCTGCTTGTGGAGAACAAATAATTACATCTATAGGTGAAAAAGAACTTATAAAGCGTTTTGGGGACTTTACGTGGCTCACAAATATGCCATGGATAATTGTTCCTTTTTATCAGGCAAAAGAAGCAGGAACCAAATATTCAATGACCGCCGATTTACTCGGAGGAATCGGGGAAATGTTGGGTTCTGGTCAAAGAGTTTTAACACCCCAAGATGTTGACGAATCACTAAACTTTCATCAAGTGGATGAAGCGGGTTATCTTTGGTACAAGGAAATGAGAGATATTCAGACAATCCAAACGGCCGGTTTTGGATTGGGAACGGAACGTTTCTTATTATGGGCATTGAAACATAATGATATCAGAGATTGTACCCTTTTGTTAAGGGATCATTCTAAAATAATTTTTCCATAAAAACAGAAAGGAATACAAATGAATCTACAAAAATTAACATCAGCTGACATTAAAAAAATGTCCTATAATGAAATTATCGGATTGGTTCGGGAAACAAACAGAACGCCCGGCGGGTCCAAATCCGTGGCTTACATTACTCAGTTTTGCGGTCTAAAAAAAGGAAAGAAAGTACTTGATATCGGAACAAGCACAGGCATTACTGCCTTGGAATTGGGGCAGTTTGCCGGATGTGATGTAATCGGGATTGATATTAACGAAACCAGTTTGGCCGAAGCTACTCAACGTGCGAAAGATTTGAAAATCAATAACATTGTCAAATTTCAAAAAGACGATGCTATGAATTTATCGTTCCCTGACAAATCCTTTGATGTTATTTTTTGCGGCAACGTAACTTCTTTATTGGCGGATCGAAACAAAGCATTAAAAGAATACAATCGCGTTTTGAAAGATACCGGCTTTTTGGCGGCCATTCCTATGTATTATATCAAAAGGCCGTCACGTAAATTGGTTTCGGATGTTTCCGCCGCCATTCAAGTCAATATTAAACCTCAATATAAAGAAGATTGGGTTACTTTCTTTACAAAAGACCTTTTTGAGCCTTTCGTTATAAAAGATTTTAAGTTCGACAAATTATCAAAAAAGAAGGTGGATGATTTTTGCAACATAATTTTGGCACGCCCGCATTTGAAAAAATTGTCATCAGATGCCAAAAAAACACTGGATGTGGTTTATCGAGAATATATGCAATTGTTTCGGATCAATTTGGCTCATATGGGATTCAGCATTTTGGTGTTAAAAAAAGCGAACAAGAACATTGATCCGGAATTATTTACATCGACAGAAGTTTAAAAAAAGGAGGAATAAATGAAACAACTGGTCAAGCCCAAAAAATTAAAACCGGGGGATACCGTCGCGGCCATAACAAATTCTGCGGGTGTCGCCAGTATATTTCCGCATCAATATCAGTTTGGGAAAAAACAATTACAAGATGCTTTTGGTTTAAAGGTTGTCGAAACACCGAATGCCCTTCGGCCACATGAAGAATTGTATAACAACCCACAATTAAGGGCCGATGATTTGATGTGGGCTTTTAAAAATCCAGAAGTAAAAGCAATTATTTCAATCATCGGCGGGGAAGACTGTATCCGCCTGTTTCCTTTGATTGATTTGGATGTCATAAAGAACAACCCCAAAGTTTTTATGGGATACTCAGATCCAACGGCCATTCATTTTATGTGCTACACAGCCGGACTAAGCTCTATCTACGGGCCAACAATTATGGCCGGCTTTGGCGAAAATGCCGGATTATTTCCTTATTCCGTTGATATCATCAAAAGAACTTTATTTTCAGACAAACCTATCGGATTGATTAATCCGTCAACTGAATGGACCGACGAACTATTGGATTGGGCCGACCCCAATAATTCAAAAATAAAAAGAAAGAGAAATCCCAACAACGGCCCCCATGTTTTACAAGGAAAAGAAGCGGTTCAAGGACACTTACTGGGGGGATGTTTTGAGGTCTTATTGATGTGTTTAAATACGCCTATTTCGCCGGCACTCAATGATTGGGACGGGGCAATTCTGTTTATCGAAACATCAGAAGGTAATCCACCGGAAGACATCTTTTTGTATTGGCTCCGAAACTTAGCGGCACAAGGAATTATCCAAAAAATCAATGGTATTATTGTTGGTCGTCCAAAAGATGCGCATGGAAAAATGGACTTGTACGAAAAGGCTTTGATGACCATTGCGCGAGAAACCGGCCGCTTAGATTTGCCTATTATGACACAAATGGATTTTGGCCACACAGACCCCATGTTTCTATTGCCCTATGGAGCCAAAGCGGAAATTGACCCGATACACGGAACTTTTAAGATATTAGAGAACGCCGTTATCTAGAAAGGATTTCTTGTTGCCTTCTTTGAAGTATGGATATTTGCGACCGGTGATAATCAATTTTTGATTGGAACAGAGGCTTTAATACATCGGAAAGAACTTTCGATTTAATGATATCTTTTCCGCCCCGACTTCTCAGTAGATATGTATTTTTACCAAGGCTTAATGTGTACTGCGCGCCCAAAAAGTCGGCGGTAAGGAGCCTTTTTTTGTAGTCGGCGTAATATAAATCCTCTATTCCGACTTTGTATCCGGCCTTTTCCAAGATTTGGGCAATTCTTTGGCATTCTTGTTTTGTTTCTTTTCCGGTTAACAAAATAATGTCCAAGGGCCTTAAATTTTCGGGAAGATTAAAACCATGTTCGTCCCGAAAATAATCCATCACAACATATAAGATTCTTTGTGTACTTAATGCATAAGATGTCATATACGGCAGTTTTTTTTCGCCATTTTGGGCTATATAAAAGAAACCTTTTTTTGACTTTTCAGGAATGTACTGATAATTCATTCCGAAACTTAACGCCTTTGTTTTTCCGGATGGATTAATGCTGGGGATAAAATAGCTTTCATTTTCCTTTGAAAGTAGATAAAAATATTCGCTGGAAAAACCGCTGCCGCCCGCTTCCCGATGGAAAGGGAAACCCATGTTTTTAAAGGCAGATGCAAACATATCGTCGATTTTTTGGGATGTCTGATTTGCTTGCTGTTGTGTTTTATCAAAGGAAATTCCGCCAAAAACACGTAGTTGCTTACCCCGTAAAAAACCTTTTGGATCAGGCATATTTCGACACAAATCGGTACAATAAAAATAATGAATAGGTAATGTTCTTTCAGTCAACTTGTTTTCAGAAAAAAGATTCAAGAACATCATTTCCGGAGAAGTCATCATGTGAAATTCGCCCATTGAACCGCCCAAATGAACAATTTTCTGTGCAAACTGTTCGCCGATTTGTTGGCCTTTTTCCAATAGTTGCGTTTTCATAATTAAAGGTATTTTGACCTCATCGATTTGATTGTTGGCGGCTTCTTGGCGCAGAATATCTTCGATTTTTGTCAAAATAATGTTTCCCAAAGGGGTAAAAAAAGGAATTGCCGGATCGTTGAAAGTAACCAGAAAATCCTTTATCAGATCAGACGTTTTCATATTTTTATGGTTGACCGGATAGTGGGTACAATTAAAAATTTGATTGGAAAGCAACATACGATTTACCCTTTATGTATCTTGATAATAAAGCACCCCGGCTTAATGGAAATTTTTCCTGTTTTAGGATCTAAAAAACGATTAAAATAACCGGAAAGTTCGTCGATGATGGAAGTAATTTCTTTTTCTGGGCGATTGTTCAGACAGCCCTCCAAATGGAAGTTTAAAAACGTTTCCAAAGCCAAATTGATGTCATCATAAACAATGGGTTCACCCACAAAATGTGTTATAGAAAAAGAAACTATTCCCGCCTGTTGCAAGTCATTTAGCGTCCTTTCAATGACTTGTAAAGAAAGGCTTTGTTGTTTTCCGACATCATAGACGGGGGATGTTTTGGCCCATTGTTTCATTAAAATTTTTTGTTCATCAGATTGGGAATCAAAGTGAATAATGAAAAAGTCTCCATCCTTTTCAAGATTGAGGACAATAAAATTTTTCAGGACATCAGATAGTTTTGATTTTCCGCGTTCTAAATCC
The DNA here is from genome assembly GCA_944391735.1 of uncultured Alphaproteobacteria bacterium. GTDB lineage: Bacteria > Pseudomonadota > Alphaproteobacteria > CAAHEQ01 > UBA3637 > CALXZG01. The sequence goes on from CALXUR010000007.1 coordinate 32,162, forward strand.
GTGGCGGTTTCCAAATGTTGATGCAGGGAATGGGAAAAACTCCACAGACTAAAAACAAAATCGTATTTTTCTTTTGTTTCGGAAAGATAATTGAAAGTGTCGGACAGAATCTTTTCTTGTACTGGAAAATGTTTGTGTGTGAACTCCAACATTTGTGGGCTTAGATCTAAAACGTCCAAACGAGTTTTTGGAAATCTTTTTAAGAACACCTCTGTTCCACGGCCGGAACCACACCCCAACTCCAATGCTTTTTGGGGTTTTACTTTCAGTGAAGCCAAAAAATCATCAAATAAAGTCAAATCATCCCGTCCCCCAAACACATACGGTTTTAAAAGCCGTTGGTAATAATTAGGAGATAAATAATCAGAATGTTTCCAAGTGACTAACCAAGGATATTTTTGATGTAATAAATCCATAAGATAACTTCCTTCCTTCTTTCTTCCTTCAGGATGAATTATATCACAAAATAATGATAAATTCAATCCTTAAAAACTGTCCATGATAAGTTGGGAAATACCACCCCACAAACCCATAAAAAAACCGTCCCAATCGGAACGGTTATTATTTGGTACAGCGTGCTTAGCGAATACCGAGCTAATAATATCAAAGAAATTGATGATTTGTATCGTTTAATTGAAAGCCTTTCTTTTCAATTACAACTTGAGCAAGCTATCTAAACCTGCCCTTAGGGCCGGAAGTTGAATTAGACCATCCACACCGCCACCATCTCGGGAGCCCTACCTGCAATCTAGAGGACCTTGGGAGCCCGAGCGGCACATCCCAGTCATTAAAATTAAATGCAACATCGTTAATGGAGTGTTTTTTTTGCAAGAGCCTTTACATGCGAGAGCCAATGAGAGGCTATACTTGTTCAGTATGATTGCTCATTTCAACCTTTGCCTATACGTATACAAAGGTTGAAACAAATGCCAACATCTTAAATATCC
>CALXUR010000008.1 GCA_944391735.1 uncultured Alphaproteobacteria bacterium
TGGACAATAAAATTTAACAGAAGGAGTCGTAAAAAATGACGCAAAAACAGGAACTTAATGAAAAAAAGAAGACGCGGGAAAACGAATCGGGACGATCAATGGTCGAGATGCTGGGTGTTTTGGCTATCATGGGCGTATTGGCGATTGGGGGAATCGCAGGCTATCGATATGCAATGGATAAATATAATGCGAATGAAATCTTAAACGAAGTGCGGAAGCGTGCGGTAACGGCGAGCCAACAACGGATATTGGGGCATGCGATAGATTTATCGGAATGGAGCAATACGATACAAGGGCATCCGGTTACGACGGCGGATAACTATGGCGGGGATACGTCCTTTTTTGCCTTAACGGTATCGGGGATTGAAAAGAGCGTATGCGATAAGGTCATTGCCGAAAAGATTCCGTTTGCGGTCGAGGAGAAGGTCGGCGAAGTTGTGGTCGGGGAAGACACGACGTGTGCCGAAGGAAACAATGACATTATGTTTGCGTTTAAGAACACATTAGACGGAGAGGGAGCAATCGGCGGAGGAGAGGAACCGGATCCTTGCGAGAATGTAACGTGTCCGGCAGGAACGAGTTGTTCGAAGGGAATGTGCATTTGTTCGGAAACAGGTCAAGAGGTGTGTGGGCAAACGTGTTGTCTAGAGGGGCAAATGTGTTCCAGTGATGTGGGTGGATGTGTGGATGTTTCGGGCAATTGCGCCACGAATGCAGATTGTAAAGATGCAGACGGCAATGTGGATAAAACGAAATATTGCCAAATCAGCGCGTCTCGTACCTTTTCCGAAACCAGTTGTCATAAGGACTACACCGGAACATGCACGGCTATAGGGAGTAAGAGAGAGGCTACTATAGAGGGACTGGGGACGGTGTATAGGAGTAACTCTACTATGAGTTGGTGGAGTGCGCGAAACTGGTGTGAAGCGCAGGGGAAGCGATTAATCGATATTAGTGGTAATCGGTTAGGGTGTTACCAAAATGATGGGACAACACCGTTTGGAGATAAAACGATAGACTATTGTTGTGCGGCGGGTCAGGCGAATTGTGGTCGTACCAAAACGAAACAAAGCGCGATCATGCAAGCGTTGCGGCGCGAATGGAGCAGAGTTTACGTGTGGACGAACACAGGTTATAGTTCCTGTTATGCGTTCGCCGTCAGTCTGTACGATGGCTTCGTCACCTACGCCTATCGTGACGGCCTCCATTACGCTTTGTGTGAGGAGTGAGAGTCGTAGGCCTCGGCTTTTTAAGATAAACCTGATAGGACGGGGCATGAACAAGATTGGGTGCGGGTGTTTTGATAAACAAGATACTCAAGCCCAAACCGCCGACCCTGTAAAAAAATGGTCAATAAAAATGTCGGCGGCGGGGGATGGATTTTTTTCCTGTATCCATCCCCGGAAAAAGGAGGGTGAAATCCCCTCCTTTTTTTGTCTTTAATGGTATTAAAAATACCTTTAAGTTGGTGATTTTTTAAGTAAGAATATGTTGACAAAACAAAATGAATATGTTACGATGTTTTTCGTTGCCGTCAGGTAACCCGGATACTTGCAACTTTAGTCTCCCTATGTCTCGCAGGTGTTCGGCGGAAAAGGGTGCATCTCCCCCTTTTTTTTGCCCCTTTTCTGATGAAACCCCCGCCGTCGGCGGGGGTTTTCTTTATCTGGGGATATCGGGTGGATTTAATATTGCCTCATTAAACCAACCAACACACCTTGAATTTCAACGCGGTCGGCACTGAAAATACGTGTTTGATAGGCCGGATTGGCCGGTTCCAAAGCAATGGATGTGCCCCGGGTATGCAAACGTTTCAATGTAACCTCGTATCCGTCGATCAGAGCCACGATAATAGCCCCTTCGGGTGCGCGACTGACACGTTTGATAATAACCGTGTCCCCATCCATAATCCCGGCGTCTTTCATGGAATCACCTTCAACCATCAAAGCATAGTGTTCTCCTACGCCTGTCATTTGCGGGGGAACAAAAATATTTTCGGGTGAGGATACGGCCTCAATCGGTAATCCGGCCGCGATTTTACCGCATAACGGAATGGTCTTCATATTATCGTTTGAAACGGGCAGGAAAGGGGAGGAAACTTCCGTTTTGGGAATTAATTCCAGCGCTCGAGCCTGGTTGTGTAACCGTCGGATAAAGTGCTTGGATTCCAAACCCGAAATCAACCGATGGATGCTGGATTTTGATTTAAGCCCCATAAAGTCTTTCATTTCTTCAAAGGAAGGCGAAACAGCATTTTCTTTCAGAGATTGTTCAATAAATTGTAACAATTTGTGTTGTTTTGGTGTCAGCATTCGTATCCTCGTTGTTTCCGTTTTGTTCTTATTTTATCAAGGAAGGAAAAACCTGTCAACAGTTTTTTAAAAATATGATTATCTTTATGATAATAAATGAAAAAATATATTTCTGTTGATTTTTTCGATAAATATGCTATAATAAATTTACCATTATTAAGGAATGAAAATGTCTCGGGAAAAACTGTTTTTTTTGTTTGATGCTAATAATCAAAAAAGTGTTCGCGCCAATGCTGTTTTAAGCCGACGTTACGCGCGATATTTGGTGCCTTCCATGAAAGAGGCGGATGTTGTGGTCGTTTTGGGCGGTGATGGCTTTATGCTACGTTCGTTAAAGAAAATTTTATATTATCGCCAAAGTTTGAAAAAAGCGGGGCGGCCTGAGCCCGATTTTAAGGTTTATGGCTTAAATTTCGGTCATGTCGGTGCCTTGCTTAATCCGTGCGGTCGTTTTGATTTGTTGACGCGTTTGGGACAAGCGCGGGTGGTCCCGTTGGCTCCCCTGAAAGCGCGTATTTTAAAGACGGATGAAACCTATTGCCGGGGTTTTGCTTTTAATGAGTTGTCTGTTAAGGCTTTGGCGCATCAGATGTGTCATTTGTTTGTCAGCTTTAAAACGCCGACGACGTGGCGCGGAGCTCCCGTTCTGGGGGACGGAGTTATTGTGTCCACCCCTGCCGGAAGCACCGCTTATTACAATCATGCCGGAGGAACACCATTCCCGTTGGGGAGTGCTTTGCTGGGCGTTCAATCAATTTGTTCGGCAACACCTTTACGGGAAATGGTTCCTGATACGGTACGTATTTCCATTGATGCCGATCATGTTGATCGTCGCCCCGTTTGTGTGGTTATGGATAATCAGGTTGTCAATAATGTCTATGGATGCACGGTCAAATTGGATCGAAAAAATGCTATTCCGGTTTTATTGAATGAAAATGTGCGCTTTGATGTTTCGGCCTTGATTTCCGGGCGCGCACGTGTCTGATGTGATATTTTAGGCTTGAAAAGCGGCAAAAAGTCGGTATAATACGATTGTATTAAAAGAAGGAAGGATTTTATGAAATCAATTTTATTTATCGGCGGTGCCGGGTTTATCGGTTTTCATCTGACACGTTATTTTTCGGAAAAGTATCCGGATTATCGGTTGGTTCATTTGGATAAATTACTTTTTCCGGGATGTCTGGATAATGTTCATGCCTGCCGAAAAATGCCGCGTTATTTTTTTGAACACGGGGATGCCTCTGTTTCTCAGCGTGTTGTTAAGCTGTTTCAGGAATTTGATATTCGCGGTGTTATTATGTTGGTTGCGACCGGTGCTTTCGATGCTTCTGTCAAAAATCTTCGACCGGTCGTTGATTCTAATTTTTTAAGTGTGTTTACCGTCTTGGAGGCGGCGCGTAATCATTGGCAGAGCACACCCGGCGTTTATAAATTGGGATATGATGATTGTCGTGTTCATTTTGTTTCAACGGCCGATGTGTATGGTGAAGCACCCGTCGGATCTTGTTTGTCTGAAGAGGTTGCTCTATCTCCCGGAACACCTGATGCCGCATGTAAAGCTTCGGCTGAAATGTTGTTGCAATCCTATATGAAAACATATGGTATGAATATTTCCGTGTCTCGGCCGACGGTTGTATATGGCCCGGGACAAACGGGAGATCGTTTTATTCCCATGATGATTGATCGGGCGTTGTCCGGAAAAAGTTTGGTTTTAAAGGGAAAAGGCCAAATTAAGCGTGATTGGCTTTATATTGACGATGCCGTGCGGGCACTGGATCTGATCTATCATAATGCGCGTCCGGGGGCGGTGTATAATATGGCATCTCAAAAAATTTATGCCGATTTGGATATTTTACGCGCCGTTTGTGCCGTTATGGATATTAAAAAACCACGACTGAATGGTCAAAAGTATGAACAGCTGATTCGTTTTTCGGCCGATAATCCATTGCCGGAGTATCAAGTGTCTCTGGATTTGACCCGTATTCAAAAAGATATGGATTGGCGCGCTTCGGAACTTTTTGAGACAGGTTTGGTAAAAACTGTTGCCTCATATTTAAAATAATGCTTGACAAGGGATGAAAAATAGGATAAAAGACTTGTCATCCATTCGGAATGTAGCTCAGCCTGGTAGAGCACTACGTTCGGGACGTAGGGGCCATGGGTTCAAATCCCGTCATTCCGACCATTAAAAAGTTCACTTTTCGGTGAGCCTTTTTTATTATATCCACCGAAGTTGTGCTATAGAGCCGTGGATTCAGATGCTTTATGGTAGGGCTGAAAGCCAAATTTTAAACGGTTAACGTCACCGATAGGGACTCAAGGGGAATATTCATGAAACAATATTTTGACATGAACGAAGTCAGAAAATTCCGTTATTCCGTTTAATTATCATAAAAGCCGGAAACAATGTTCCGGCTTTTATACGCTTTTCTAAAAAATTAGAAATGATACCGTAAACCGATCCCCACTTCATGTGTCGCAACTTTATACTTTGCGGTGGTTGTTCCACTTGCCGAGATGGATGAAGCTTTTGTGTATCCTAAATGCGTATAGCGATATCCGACTTCGGCAGCTAAACAATCGTTGATTTGATAGCTGAATCCGGCTTGTAAATTCCATGCAAAGTTCCCGCGGTCTTCTGATCCGGAAAACGGCATGTTGACAACTGATCCGCCGACATTTATGTTTTCAATTTGTCCGGTCGCGGATGTTTTTAACTTGGCATAACCCAAGCCACCACCGATATAGGGTGTCAACGGTGTTTGCGTTTTTAAGTCATAGTATCCGTTAACCATAACGGTTTGTGACCGTGTTTTTTGCGCCCAGGATAGGTTAACATTCTGTCCCCATGCGTTCAGAGGACTGTTTCCGTTTTCTTTTGCGTTTGTGTTGTATCCGTATTCCAATTCCGCACGTAAAGCACCTTTAATCGCGGGCATTTGTTTCCGAAGACCGATGGCTGCCCGAAAACCGGCCACATTATCGGAAATAGTGTCGTCAATGATTGTGTTTGGGAATAACGTGCCCCCCCCCTGGAACACAGCTCCGTTATAGGCATCATTGTGCAGGTCGACAAAGGCGGTTCGGCCGGCAACATAGTAATCTAAATCACCCGCCGAAACGTGTGTCGATAATAATGTGCCACAGGCTAATCCTGCTAATGCTATGTATTTATTCATGTAATTTAATCTCCTTTTTTTGTGTGTTATCAACTGTTACAGAATAAGATTTTAAACTGAAAAAATCAACTTAATTTTGTATTCAAAACCATCGTGCTACAAACTTCTTCGTAATGTAACTTTTTATAGAAAGCTTTTGCGCCGGAATTGAAACTGTAAACTTCCAATTCAATTTGGCGGATGTCATTGCAACGTGCTTTCTGCACAACGGCTTCGTGCAACTTTCGGCCTATTCCCATTTTTTTAAATTTTGATCCGACGGCTATGTCGTAAATTTTATAGTATTTATCTGCTTGATAAATGTTGTCTATCCGCGTCTCTAATCCCGCGACAACAATACCGGCGACCACCTGTTGTGATAAAGCGACAAAACCGAATGTATTCGGATCTTTTAAAATCCATTCCAAATAGGGGCGGGATACAGATTTGTCCCGTGATGCAAAATAATCGGGATTGTTTTGATAATGCAGACAATTGGATTCATGTAAAATAGTCAATACCTCTTCAATGTGCTGTGGTTGAAACGCAACTATTTCTATTGTCATTTTTTATCTCCTTTCATATCGATTACACAATTGTAACAAAATTTAAACCGGAGAGCAAGTCCTCCCCGGTTTTTGAATAATAACCGACGTTTGCTCGGATGAATCACGTTTTCTTTGATTCCAGAAAAGATTTTAAAATAAGGGCGTGGTTGTGCAACGTGTCTTTGGAGGCATAAACTAAAGTGATGTCCTGTTTGTTTTTTAATTCTTTTTTAAATGTGTCGGCCGCCGGGTTGTTGTCTAACTCTTTTTTATAAGCCTCTTTGAATTTGTCCCAATTAAGCAGGCCGCCGTGAAAAGCCTCTCTTAAGGCGGGTGAGGGTGCTATATCCTTTGCCCACTCACTGATGTCTGCCGCTTCTTTTGTTAAACCTCTCGGCCAAAGTCGATCTACTAAAACACGGTAACCGTCTGTCGAAGCCGACGGATCATATACACGCTTAATTTTAATCATTCTCTATCCCTCCCGATAGGGATATGGGGTGCTTTTTCCCTTTTTGAAAGAGGCGATTATTTTTCCGGGTGGTCTATATACCAAAAAAGTGTTTGCTGTAATCCCTGTATCAGCTCCTCTTCCGGTTTCCAATGAAGCTCTTTACGTAACCGATTGTTGCTGTCTGTAACGTATTTGAAATCATGTCCGGGTTTGTCCGGCATAAAGACAATCAAGTCCTTTCGGAGTTGTTTTCGCTCAAGGGGATAACTGACATCCAACAGATCGCATATGATTTCGGTCATTCTGATATTTGTTATTTCTTCGGATCCGTTGATTATGTATTCTTCTCCTGCTTCCCCTGCGTGAAAGATGGTGTCTATCGCTTTGCAATGATCTAAAACATGAAGCCAACTGCGCTTGTTTTTCCCGTTTCCGTAAATCGGAATCATTTGTGCGTAAAAACATCGCTGTATCAACATCGGAATAAATTCCTGTTTGCTTTGTCCCGGTCCATAGTTGTTGGAGCAGTGTGAAATTGTGATATTCATGCCGAATGTTTTAAAATAGGCCAGCGCCATCAAGTCTCCGCTCGCTTTTCCGGCTGTTTCGGGAAGCGTCGGCGCGTAACAAGTCGTGTGCAGGTCGTCTGCCGAATTAAATACTTTGGTTGTGGATGCTTGATGAAACCGACAAATCCTATATCCCTTTTTGAATTGATCCGGCCCGTCCATCCAATGTTGACGCGCCGCTTCCAATAACGTCAGAGTGCTTTTGAATATCGTTTCAATGTGTTGGACTGAAACTTTCCCATCTGTTTGCGGAACAGCTTCGGATGTCAGATTGATAACGCCGCGTATGTCATACTCTTTAAAGATTTTTTGGATAAAACCTTCTTCGCAGGCCGTGCCCGGAATAAAAATATAGTTATCGATTTTTTGATCGGCGCATTTCCGTTGAACGTTTTTTGCATATTCTGGAGGGCTGATGTGAACAATACGGTAAAAAGGGTATTTTTTACAAAAGTAGGGAATAAACCAAACACCGACAAAACCGTATCCGCCGGTTACCAAAATATGTTTTACGCGCGCCGTTTCTTTGTATGACATAGTTTTAAAAAAGGAGCCGGTGCCGTAAGCCGGCTCTCTCATTTTTATTCCATACAGTTTTCAACGTCGCCCGGTCGACATAATCCCGAATCGTTTTCCGTGTCTGATACGGTCTGTTTCGTATCAGGAGCGATTGTTGGCGACTTCCTCGTAAAACGCTGAACCGCATTGATCAACTTGATTTCATTTGCTGCCGTCCATCCGATTAAAGTGGCGTCACCCAAAACGATAACCGGTGTTCCCAGCGTGTTTTTATTTAATTGTTGTTTGTCCGCCAAAGCCAGTAATTTGTTCATATTGGCTTTGTTCGCGATATCCAGGATTTCAATTTTTAAATTCGGATATTTCGGACGAATTTGATTGTCAATAAAAGCCATCGCCTCATGACAATGCGGGCATTGCTCTTGGGAAAAAACAACCAGACGATCCGTCGGAATCGTATGATTCGGGCGGGCGATGTAAATAAAGATACCGGCAAGTATGACAATAAGAATAAAAATAATATTTTTCATGATAGGTTACTCAATACAACAATTAACGGCTTTTTTGATAAAGGCTTTCATTTTTGCAAAACCGTTTTCCGGTTCGATCGGTGCTTCATCCTTTTGATTGGATGTTGGTAAATCCATTTTTGATATTTTTTCGGATACTTTTTTAACATCATCGGTTGATGCTTCAATCCATTTAACGTCTTTTGTGTCAATCAAGTTCATGTTTAATCCCCAAAACAGACAGTATAAATCATAAGCTTGATTAAACAATTTATACGCCTCTTCGGGATTGTTCATACTTTGTTGTTTGGTCCCGACTTCCATCAAACGCATGCTGGTTGCCAAAAGATGTTTTGAAATACACCAAACTTCCCCTTCATAGGCCGGGATGATTTTTTGCATCAGGTTTTTGCGCATCTCCCGAATGTTTTGAATCATGTCAAAAAAACTTGTTTTTCCTGTTTTGGCTCCGGAAAACATTAAATGCTCCTCAATGGAAATCAAGTTCATGATTGCAATCGTTAAATCCTGATCCGATGACAGGTCTTTCGGGTTTAATTTCTTGGACGCATCTATTTTTTCAACGAATTCTTTGACATTTTGTGCTTTTACCATGTTTTCCTCCTTTGTCTACTGGTCATTTGTTCTTACACAACATATAGTATTATCGATATATATTAAAATTGTCAAGTGTAAAAATTAAAAAATTTAAAATTAAAAATCCTCTTTGTTTTTCAATAAGTCATATCTGTGATGAATACATTCGATAATCGTTTTGTGGATACCCGATGTGATGTTGTAACGCACAAAACGCCCTTCTTTTTGGCAAATAACGAAACCATCGTCTTTTAATCGCTTCAAATATTGCGATACTTTTAATGACGGGCTGTTGATGGCCTCGGCAATCTCACAGACACATTGCGGACCGTTTAACGTCAGGTATTCCAAAATACGCATTTTATCCCAATTGGCAAATAATTTAATGCGGTTGGCCGTCATCATTGTATAGTCCGACGGTAATAAAGCTTTGAACCCGTCTTGCAGGAAATGAAAACTGTCTGTCATGTATCCGTATAGTTTTCTTAAGCAGACAAAAACGCTTGCCGGATATTCTTCATTGATGTCGTAATAGACGAAAATTCCCTTGCGTTGGCTTTTAACCAGCTTCATGTCTCGCATTTTTTTGAGGCTCTGTGAAATAATGGCTTGCTCTTCATTCATGTTTTTCGTGATTTCGGAAACGGATGAAGCCCCTTGTACATCCAAAAATTCAAGAATACGCAACCGTAACGGATGCCCGATGTATCCGATTCCTTGAACCGCCCGCTTCATAATTTCAGGCGGCAGTTGTTGCGTTCCCTTTTGTATCATATGTGCAGTATAGAAGTATTTTGTTCGTTATTCAAACAAAAAGTCATTGCCTAATGCTTTTTTTAATATTCCCGATCTGATTTTTGTTTGATTAGATGGTATTTGCCCGAATCCGTTTGATTTTTCAGAGCAAGGTTTACACATCCCTCGGTTATGATTAAACCCCCCAGATGTTTTGGCTTTTCGGATACGTCTGATAATTTGGCGCAGTAAGATAAATCCCAAAAATCACCGATAAAATCGGGACAACCTTTTGTGCTGATAAGTGCGTCACATCCGCGTATTTTAACAAAACCGCTGACTTCCCGGGCAATGCCTGTCAAGTCTGTTATTTCCGATAGTGATGAGCAATCCACGTTTCCGATTATCTTTTTGGGCATTCCCGCAAGTGATCGGATTTTGGATCGATGACATGTAAAATTGCCGATTAACGTTATTTGGGACATGTCCGGCAACTTTTCCCATGGAACTCTGGAAAAATCTAAATCCTGATGAATGATCAGTCCTGCCGGCAAGTGCCAAATATCATAATAAATACCATCTTGTTTAATAAGGCCGATTGCCCGCATGTCGGATTGAATATCCCAATCAAAGTGCTTGATCAACTGTTGAATATAGGGCAAATACCGTGGGGTGGGGCAGGTGTCTCGTCGACCGCGACATTGCGTCACGGCATTTCCTCGAACTTCTATTGTAATGTGTGGATGTCCCGATTTATCTCGTAATGAGTATGTTCGGGTCTCTTCGTCCGGAGGATTATAGTAATAATAAATATCCGTTCCGGCGCAATGCTCCATTTTAAACCCTTCTTCGACCAACGCTTTTTCTGTTTTTAAACGGACAAAACAGACGCCGTTCGGAAAGGTCATTACGGTTTCCACGTTTTCCAATGATTTTTTTTGCAGTTCTTTCGCTTGTTCTTTTTGGGCTATTTCGGATAAAACGGTTTCAATTGATTGGAGCCCCGGCCTGTTTTTCATTTTTAAATAGTCTGTTCTTAAGAAAACGGCTTTGTCTTTTTTAGTGTCGGTCTGTTTTTGGTGTTTTTGTAAGTAGGTTAACGCTTTAAAATACAAAACATCAGAAACGGTTTGGAGGGTGTCTTTGATTTCCGATGGGATTTTATCCTTGCAAAATCGGTAAACGGAAATATGATCGGACAAATTTCGTAATGCCCAAGCCGGTAAATCGGGGGTGGATTGATCAACAGGTTCTAAAAACGGATGACCTTGGTATTTTTCAAAGTAATGTCGAACACGTTGGCATAGCCATTTATACACCATAAACCGGGCGATGGTCGTTTCTTGCCCCCGGATATCTTCCGGCGTTATCATGTGATGAATCTTGGGAGGTGTTTCTCCCGCAAATGCAATCTGCCCCAGATAGGTGTTCAATTCTGCTTCATTTAATAAATTCACCGCCATTTCTGACTCCTTAATTGATTCAGTGTAACATGAAATGGCGGAAATGCAAGCCTAAAATGTTATGGCTTGCTGACTAAAACCGTGAATCCGTTATCGGCAAAGACCTGTGTTATTGCTTGAACCGTCGCCCGATCCGGTGGCGATACCGTTAAAGGATAAGTGTAGCCCAGCTTTTCCCATTTGGATTTGCCCATCTCATGATAGGGTAAAAGCTCAATTTTTCTGACCGTCGGATAAGATTTCAAAAAGTCCGCCACCTCTTGCGCATAGGCGGTGTCCGTGCTGTATCCCGGAACCAAAACAATCCGAATCCAGATATCTTTGCCGCAATCCTTTAAATAGTTCAGAAAAGCGAATACCTTGTCATTTGGTTTGCCTGTTAATTTCCGATGTGTATCGGGGTTCAGGTGCTTGATGTCTAATAGAAATAAATCCGTTTGTTTGACCGCGTCTTTTACCTCCGGTGTTAAATCCACATAACCGCAAGTGTCCAACGCCGTATGAATTTTGCGGGCGCGCAGCTCTTTAAACAGAGCCGATACAAATACAGGTTGTCCCAAAGGTTCGCCGCCCGACAATGTCACACCGCCACCGGATAATCTGTAAAAATCTTCATATTTTAAGGCTTCTTTTAAAACCTCATTTACCGACCGTTTATGACTGTCAAGTCGGGTCCATGTATCCGGATTGTGGCAAAATAAACATCGAAAAGGACACCCTTGCAAAAAAATAACGGATCGGAGTCCGGGGCCGTCAATGGCACTCCCTGTTTCAATCGAATGAATATATCCCTGAATGCTCATACATAATAAAAAGGCAGAGGTTGCCCTCTGCCTTTTTCTCCTTGAAAATTAAAGTTTTTCGTGGAATGTCCGTGAAATAACATCCAATTGCTGCGGTCGTGTCAGCTTAATGAAGTTTACGGCGTATCCTGAAACCCGAATCGTCAATTGCGGATAGTTCTCGGGATGCTCCATCGCGTCCTCTAACGTTTCACGGTTCAAAACGTTGACATTCAAATGCTGTCCGTTTCTGGTCGCATATCCGTCCAATAAACCAATCAGGTTTTTGACCCGTTCGTCCATATCTTTGCCCAGAGATCCCGGCAAGATTGTAAACGTATTGGAAATACCGTCTTTCGCGTGTTTAAACGGTAATTTTGCCACGGAACACAAAGATGCCAAAGCACCGCATTCATCCCGACCGTGCAACGGGTTTGCCCCCGGAGCGAACGGAACATTGGCTTTTCGACCATCCGGCGTGTTGCCTGTTTTTTTACCGTAAACAACGTTGGATGTGATTGTCAAAATGGATTGTGTATGGATCGCATTTCGATATGTCGGATTCTGGCGAACCTTTTCCATGAATTGCTCAACCAACTTTGTCGCAATCTCATCAACCCGATCATCGTTATTGCCGTATTTCGGGAAGTCCCCTTCAATTTCAAAGTCAACGGCAATGCCTTGTTCATTGCGAATGGGTTTGACTTTCGCATATTTGATGGCGGATAATGAATCAACAACAACCGAGAATCCGGCAATACCGCAACCCAATTTCCGCACAACATCTTTGTCCATCAAGGCCAATTGCGCTTTTTCATAATAATATTTATCATGCATAAAGTGGATGATATTCAAAGCGTTGACGTATGTCTTGGCCAACCATTCCATCATGGCGTCGAACTTTTTGCAAACTTCGTCATAATCCAAATATTCGGATGTAATCGGTTCAAAGCCTTCAACCACTTTCATGCCCAACCGTTCGTCGACACCGCCGTTAATGCTGTATAACAAAGCTTTTGCCAGGTTGGCACGCGCACCGAAGAATTGCATTTCTTTACCGATAATCATCGGAGATACGCAACAGGCAATACCGTAGTCATCGCTTTCAAACATGGGACGCATCAAGTCGTCGTTTTCGTATTGAATTGATGATGTCGTAATGGATATTTTAGCACAGAAATCCTTGAATCCCTGCGGTAATTTTGTTGACCACAAAACCGTCATGTTCGGTTCCGGAGCGGGTCCCAGGTTTGTCAATGTGTGCAAAATTCGGAACGAGTTTTTCGTAACCAGTGTCCGGCCGTCCAAACCCATGCCGCCGATGGATTCCGTAACCCATACCGGATCGCCGCTGAACAACTCGTTGTATTCCGGTGTCCGTAAGAAACGAATCATACGCAGTTTGATGATAAAGTCATCCATGATTTCTTGAGCCTGAGCCTCTGTCAGAACACCGTTTTTCATATCTCGTTCGGCATAGATGTCCAAGAATGAAGAAACACGTCCCAAAGACATCGCCGCACCGTTTTGATCTTTAACCGCTGCCAGATAACCAAAGTAAACGGCCTGAACCGCCTCTTTAAACGTTTTGGCCGGCTTGGAAATATCGCAGCCATAGGATTCGGCCATGCGCTTCATGGCTTCCAACGCCAACAACTGTTCGGATAATTCTTCACGCTCGCGAATGACATCCGCCGTCATCGCCATGTGATTGGATGAATTTTTCTCTTCGTTCTTTTCTTGAATCAGGGCGTCAATACCGTATAGGGCAACCCGACGATAATCACCGATAATACGTCCCCGGCCGTAAGCATCGGGTAACCCCGTGATGATTGCGGATTTCCGGCAAGCGCGGATTTCCGGTGTATAGGCTTGGAAAACACCTTCGTTGTGTGTTTTGCGGTATTTTGTAAAAATTTCTTTTGTCCGTTCGTCAACCGGCAGATTATAGGCTTCACAGGAGGCCTCAACCATCCGCCATCCGCCATAGGGCATGATTGCACGTTTTAACGGTGCATCCGTTTGTAACCCGACAATGATTTCTTTTTCTTTATTAATGTAACCCGGTGCATAGGCGTCAATCGCCGACGGAGTCGATACATCCGCGTCCAACAACCCGTTGTTCGCCGTTTCTTTTTTCATTAATTCCAGAACCGTTGCCCAAATCTCGCTTGTCCGTTGTGTCGGGCCGGCTAAAAAGGAATCGTCTCCTTCATACGGCGTATAGTTTTTTTGAATAAAGTCAACCACATCAATCGTGTCCGTCCATTTTCCCGGAACAAATCCTTCCCATGCGGTCGCATTTTCTTGTTTGATGTCTTCTGTAAACATTCTTTTTCCTTTCATGTCTGGTCAAACAATTTTCATTCCTGCATACATTACAGTGAATTTTTCGAAAAAGCAAGACTTTCTTTGTATAAAAAAGGATTGTTTTCATGTTTATTTTATGTTATAAATTTTATTTTATAAAGAGGGCTTTTCATGACTTTGGACGAATTGCGGAAAACGGCTGCGTTTTTGTTGGATAAAATTGATTCACGAAATACGCCGGCAAATGATATTATTAATGATTATACCCGAACCCACCGTTATATCGCCGCCGATGATCGGCGCGTCCTGTTGGATTTGGTTTGGTCCGCTGTTCGGGCAAAGGCGCGCTTGACATATGCATATCCGAATGATGATTGGTTAACACGTTTAAATAAGTTGGCGGAAAATGGTCTTCCTGATGTATCCGGTGCGCCTGATTGGGTTCGTTGGGAGGTACCTGCCTGGTTTTCGGCGCATGTACCGGATGCGGCTGATGAATTGCCTGCTTTTCTGGAGACGGCACCGATTGTTTTGCGCGCTAACGGAGATCGGGAAAAAATCATGGCTTCTCTTCGGGAGGAAGGGCTTTCCGTCGATCCGTGCCATCGGTCGCCTTATGGTATGATTTTGTCAGAGTTCAGCCATTTGTCGGATACCAAAGCCTATAAAAAAGGTCTTCTTGAAATTCAGGATGAGGGTGCGCAGCTGGCCGCCCTTGAAATCGGTGTCAAACCGAAACAGGATGTGTTTGATTTTTGTGCCGGAGCAGGGGGAAAATCGTTGATTTTCGCTCAAATAATGCAGAATAAAGGGTTTATTCAAGCTTATGACGCCGCGCCGAAACGGTTGTTTGAACTGGTTAAACGGGCAAAGCGTGCGCATGTCAGTATTATTCGGATTGTAACTAAATTGCCCGAGCCGTTTAAAAAGTTTGATCATGTGGTCGTGGATGCACCCTGTTCCGGAACGGGGACATGGCGACGGACACCGGATATGCGTTGGAAACTTGACGAAAAACAATTGAAAAACATTGTGGCACTTCAATCGGAAATTTTGGATCGGGCGGAGGCCTATGTCAAGCCGGGACATTACTTGTCTTATATTACCTGTTCCTTGACGCAAGATGAAAATGAAGATCAAATCGCTTCTTTTTTGAATCGTCATCCGCGTTATTCTGTTTTAAAGCAAAAACGGTTTTCTCCTTGGCGAACGGAAACCGATGGCTTTTTTCTGTGTGTGATGCAGAAAAGATAATAAATAAGGAACTTTCAGATGCGTCATTTAAATAAATGGTGGTTATTGTGTTTCATTTTCTTGTGTTTGTTTCTTTGGCTTTTGGTTCGTTTGGTGGTGTCGTTAACGGTATTGCCGCCAATACATATTTTTCTTGAAGTTTATGCAACAACGCCGGCCTTTTTAGAAATGGTTGAAATGGTTCAATTACCTGAAAATGAACCAAAGTTTTTTGCATTTCACCGTTTCCCCAAACGATCTGAAAAAGTTGACTTAAAGTCAATTAACGCCGTTGAGATTGATATTGCCGGTTCTGAAGGGATGTATTCCGCTTCACCTCAACAATTTTATAAAAAACTAAAAAAATATCTGGAAAAATATAAAAATAACCCGATTGTTTTATATGGCAACAGGTCTCACTTTTTAAAAATGTATGCACAGCTGTTGAAAGAAGTCGATCCTAAACGAATTAAATGCATCCATTTGTTTGAGGATGGTTTTGGGGGTGGCGGAAATCGCGGATTAAAAAATATGATCATTCCTTCAAAGGCGTATATTGTGTCTTCATTTTACGCATGTCTTGCCGGGTGCTGTTCATCAGAGGGTTTGGTCAATCTGGGATTACATAACATATATCCAACAGTTTATCATATCGCTTTTAAGGATAGAATAATGTCTGATGCTGATCCGTCTTTTTCCGGACTTCGTCAGTTTTGGAAAGGTGCCAATGTTCAAGATGTGTTACTTTCTGATATCTCAAAAAAACTATCACCTGAACAAAAAGAGCTTTTACTGGATCTGATCGGGTTTGATTGGCGAGATTTTATTAAAAAAACAAAAGGACATCGTGTCGGTATTTTGTGTTCGGGTTATGTGTTTGGGGAGAAAATGCTGGAGGCTGAAATAAATGCATTGAAAAAAATAATTGAAGAATCGCCTAAAGATGTTGTCTGGTTTTTGAAATTGCACCCGTCCTATTCGGCGAATGCTCAAAATGAAAAACTTCAGAAAGAATTTTCGAATTTATCGTTAATTTCGGCACAAGTACCACTGGAGGCCTTGTTGTTGAGTGTTCCCATAGATTTTGTGGCCGGATATCGCTCTTCTTTGTTTTTCGCGACACCACCTGATAAAATTTTTAAAATTATAGGATCTCTTGATGAACCTATTATTCAAGGATTGTTGTCCCTGAAACAAATCAGAAAAGATCAGGTACTTTCTTTAAATTAACGAATGCTTTGTTTTATCTGACTGCCCCATCCGGCTTTTTTCGCTGCTTGAAAGGCAACCTTGTCCCGTTTGCTGACGGTTTTGTTTTCGATTCCTTCCGGAGTGCATAGGCGAAGATCGATCCTCCCCTGCCGCGTTATCGGATGCCGTAATACGCGGGCATCTGTTTTTTTCGCTGGTCGTCGTCCAACGATCAAAAAAGAAAATTTTTCATCCTCATAGGGGGCACTTCCTCCCTTTAACAGCCGGTGTTGTTTTGTCCGTGCGACACGACAGGCGAAATGACACCAATCGTTTTCCGTCAAAGGACAGGCCTTTTCATGCGGGCAGGGTGCCCAAATATGCCCACCCATGGCGATTAATTCTTCCCGCGCGGATAGGATGTTGCGGTATCCCGCCGGCGTCCCGGGTTCTATGATTGCCAACGTCTCCTCGGTTGAATGCCATAAATTTGCAATCGCGCGTTGGCGTGCTTTCGGTGACAGTTCATTCAAGATATATCCGGCAATCACCAAATCCGCAGGGATCGATATTTCTTCTGTTGCCAAGTTAAAAGGTAACCAAACCGTTTTACGACCGATTTCCGCGCCCGACATTAAACGTTTGCCGATGACACGCATGCAAGCTTCCCGTTCAAGACAGGTTATTTTATCAAGATTAAAGACATGATCGGCCGCCCAAGCCGCCGCACCCGTTCCGGCACCGATATCTGTGACCGTTTTAATATCGCCGCCCCGATCGGCAATATCTTGTAACACCGTGTTGATTGCCCCGAATGTAGCGGGCATTCTTGCCGCGGCATAGGCCGCCGCTTCGCTTTCCCTTGTTAATAACCGTTGCCCTGATCGATCGTCCGATCGATATCGCCGGCTGATGGTAACCGCTTCTTTAACCAACTCTTCGTGGCAGTAGTCTTGCGTTACGGTGAGAATAGCTGTTTGTAACTCCGGTGGCAGTTCCATGATTATCCCGCTTTGCGTAAGGTTTTTCCGAAAATGCGCTCTTTTTCGGCTTTTAAACACGCGCTGCTTTCCGCGGCATTGATTGTCCCTTTTTTGACAGCTTCCGTGTAATAAGCGATTTTATAGTCGATTTTTTGCTGGTATTGTTTTAATTGTGCCATTTGGGCATTCAATTTTTCTTTCTGGCGTTTAAACATGTCCAAACGTTTTTCAAGCGTTTCATCCCCTGCCTGAATCCAATCAATGTATTGTTTGATGTCCTTTAACGTCATGCCAACACCCTTCAGGCACTCAATCAATACCAACCATTCAATGTCCTTTTCGCCGAATACCCGTAATCCTGATTTGCTTTTTTGCACAAACGGCAGCAATCCCTCTTTGTCATAGTATCTCAATGTATGTGTTGTCAGCCCCATCTTCTCCGCAACCTGACTGATGGAATATCCCATTGTTTTCTCCTTTTGTTTAAAATAATTATACGCGACAAATCATTTTTCGTCAATCTGAAAAATAAATACCTTCCGGATCATATGATGTCGTTTTAGTCTATTATAATAAGCGGTTAATAACAAATGATTAAAAACAACTTGCATTTTCGGGAAAAATGGATTATACAAGAAATCGTTCGGGGCGTAGCTCAGCCTGGTAGAGTACTTGGTTTGGGACCAAGGTGTCGCATGTTCGAATCATGTCGCCCCGACCATTCTAAAAAAAGACGGACTTGCTCCGTCTTTTTTTAGAATGAGTCTGGTGGGTGATTTGAACATGCGAGGAAGCATGTTCGGAACGCATAAAAAAGGCGGACGGAAGTATGCCGGTTTTACGAAGTAAAATTTTTAAAGTTAATGTCCCCAGGACAGCCCTTTAGGGTGAGCGAAGCGAATAATCATGTCGCCCCGACCACTGCGTAAAACAAGAGTGTCCGGTGGACATTCTTTTTGCGTAAAGCAATGAGGCTTGTTAAAATCAAGGAGGCCCCGCCGCCCGATGATTGAAACTTAGCCGAAATTGAAATGACGCCGTTTGGCGTTTTTTTTATTAAGTCGGGTGGCGGATGAGAACAGGCGAGGCAACAGGTTTGAACGAAGGAATAGGCGGACGCAAGAACGCCGAAGCAATCCCGACGTAACGTAATGTCGAGTGAAACAAGACAGCTCAAAAAATGAGATGTTAGCCGAATAATCATGTCACCTTATTTTGATTTACATCTTTTACGCGTGTTTTGCACAATTAAAAATAAATAGTGTAAAAAAGATAATAAAAGTTTAAAAATAGATAGTATTTCATCTAAAAAGAAAATATATTTGTAGTTTGGTGTGGGAGGGCTGTTTTTTCGGATTGTAAGCATCACATTAAAAAATACCTGAAACCACCCGAAACAAGTCTTCCCCTATGGCCGGACGGCAGTAAAATAATCCGACTCATCGGTGAATATATTACACTATTCGCGAGATTAGATTCTAACTTCCGGTCACCTTTAAAGGGATATTGTTTGCATCCTAAAATATAAACGATAGCAATAAGTCGTCTGCGTCCATATGGGCGGCTGCTGGTTGACACATAATCATACTCTCGAAAAATCAATCAGAACAAAAAAACAGCTTGCACTCGGTTTAAAAAAGAATTATACTTACAAGCGGAACGGTTGGTGACCGTTCTGAGGATTAGAACTCCTCTCTATAAGTTGTCGGGTTAAATCGACGTAAAAAATTCCGGTCTGACGATCGGAAGGCGATAAAATAAATCGGTTTGCCGATGAATATATCGCTCTATTCTTATAGGTAGGTTCTAACTTCCGGTCGTCCCTCGCCAGGACGCTTTTTTCTTAACAGAAAGGGAAGTGTCATGAAAATAAGAAAAATAGAAATCGTTTGTTTCGCCTTGTGTTTGTTAACATGTGGTTGCACCCATTTAACGCGACAGGAAGAAATGCAATTGCAACAATTAAAAGGGTATGGGGTTACCATAGACCGGCCAATTGGCTCTTTTGAACCGCCGGCCAGTCCCGCCGGTGCCGCCGCATTGAATATCTTGCCTGGTATCGGTAATTTTTATTTGGCAGCCGGTAATGGAGCCGATTCATCGCATACGCTTTACGGTGTTTTGAACTTTTTATTATGGCCATTGTCGGTTCTTTGGGGTGTCCCGGAGGCCGCTGTCGACGCCAACACGATTAACAAACGTGAAATGTTGTATTATTATCAATATGACCCACAGGGAAAAGTCGAACTCAATCGAGCCGGCATTCGTTTGTATCGTTAATTAAAAAAACGGAGTGGTGTTCACACTCCGTTTGACAATATTTATCGGGATATGTTTTGCGGATCCAATACAATTGTGAAGTTGGTTTGATCCAAACTCCACGCGCCCGAGGATAATAAACCAAAGAAAGGCAACAGGAAAAAGCATCCGCCGATGGCATCGACAATACCGACACCGCTCAACTTATTGACCACTTCGCGGCTGGCCGGATAGTATCCGTCTTTGGTAACCAAGATAGACAGGTTTTCATCCCGTGGCACACGCGCCTGAACTAATCCTTGACCGACGAAAGAACCATTGACATAAATTCGGGCATCCCGCTCGGAAGCGTTAATTCGGATAACCTGTTGCGAGGAATTGAAAAAAGAACAGGCTGTTAGGGATAAAGCCAATGCGCCGCATAAAATGAATTTTGAAACCATGATGATATCTCCTTTAAAAGACATCATACAATAGTAGGATTTTTATTTCAAGTGTTGAATGACTCTTTTTTTCTTTTTTGAAGGATGTTTTTCAGATAGTTATTGTGTGTGGCGTAATTCTAAATCCAAAAGAGATTGTTTTAATTCGTTACTGCCGGCGTATTCTGTCACATCTCCGCCTTTTCCGATCACGCGATGACATGGAATCACAATCGGTAAAGGATTGCGAAAGCTGGCTAAACCGACGGCTCGAACTGCTTTGGGACTGCCGATTTGAACGGCCAATGTTTGATAACTGATTGTTTGCCCATACGGAATGGCGCGTATCGCGTTCCAAACTCGGCATTGAAAAGGTGTGCCGGCGGCAGCGATGGGCAGGTCGAACATCTTGCGCCGACCGTTCAGGTATTCATTTGTTTCCGAAAAAGCCTTATGAATTAAAGGTGTTTCACAAATGACGGCTCCTTCTTCAAACGGTGTGTCGGCATATAACACCCGTTTTAACCGGCCGTCTTCTTCCATAAAACCAAGCCTGCCGAGTGGCGAATCGTAATAATAAATAAAGCGTCCGTTTTTGCTTTGTATCATTGTTTTACTCCTCAACGGGCCTTTATATAAGACAATCGCCGCCGGCGCGCACTTGTCCTTTCGTCGGGATTTAAAACTCGGCTTTGTTCGGCCTTTGGAATAACAGGTTGATTTGTTCTTTCGGATTCTTTCCGTTGTAAACAACCTGATATAAAACCGCGCAAATCGGCATGCTGACTTTATCGCGTAAGGCGTAAACGGCCTTTAATGTCGGCACTCCTTCGGCTAACTTGTCAAAGCGGGGACCTTTGACAAGGCTTTCCCCATAGGCGCGGTTGTGACTGTGTGGCGAAAAAAGTGTTGCTTCGTAATCACCTAAATGTGCCAAACCGTAAGCCGACATCGGATTACCGCCGTAATAGCCGATTAACCGCCCGACTTCCACCGGTGCCCGTGCCATCAAGGCTCCTTTTAATCCGTCCCAGTTTAATCCGTCCAAAATTCCGGCTGCCAAGCCGATAACATTTTTAAGAGCTGCCCCGATTTCATTGCCGATTAAATCATTTCCATAGTAAACCCGAATCAAAGAACTGTTCATAAAGTCGGCCATTTCTTTTTTGGTTGTTTCATCCTGTGAATCAATGACGACACAGCTGGGGATTTCCTGTAAATAATCCTGAACATGCCCGGGTCCCATCAAGGCGGCGACATGGACGTCCGGCTGTTTGATTTCTTCACAAAAGACTTCCGTTAAACGTTTGCCCGTGCTTTCTTCCAGCCCTTTCATCGCCAGCAAAAACCGCTTGCCGCGTAACTCATATTGATTGAGTTGCCGGCACAGCCCGCGCAACCCTTGGCATCCGATGGAAATGATGATTACTTGGTTTTTCAAGGCCTCGGTCATGTCTGTGGTGTAAGATACGTTCGGCGGCATGGTTACATATCCGTTGCTACCCGTTTGAATTAAAGATTGATACGCGGGATCTTCGGTCAATCCGAACATCAACGTGTCTGCGTTTTTGTATTTTGCGACGTAATACCCCAAAAAACCACCCCACCGGCCACAGCCGATGACGGAAATTTTTGAAAAATCAATAGCCATTTTATATCCTTTCCTGAAAATTGATGACAAGATACCATATTCTGATAAGGTAATCAAGGTGAAAATATCGGAAAGACTGTTTCGGGGGCATGGATATAAAGATGTCAGTGGATTTTTTTGTTGCTTTTCATAGGCAAAGCGAATAAAATGCCGGATATTAACAAAGGAGGCTATGAAATGCAGACAATTCAAAAAATTACTTCTGATGTTTACTATATCGGAGCTTGTGATATGCGTCACCGGTTGTTTGAAAATATCTATCCGGTGCCGGAAGGTATGACGTATAACGCCTATTTAATCGCTGATGACAAAACGGTTTTAACTGATACATGCGACGTGTCTGTTCGGGATCGCTTTCTTGAAAATTTAAAAGCGGCTTTGAACGGGCGACCGTTGGATTATGTGTTCGTTCACCATATGGAACCGGATCATTGCGCTGTTCTGGATGATGTTTTGACATTATTTCCCGCCGCCCGTATCGTCTGCAATGCGAAAACACAGATCTTGATCGGACAGTTTTTTAATCGGGATGTTTCCGATCGTGTTCTGATTGTGAAAGAGGGCGATACACTTGCCACCGGTCGGCATGCGTTTACGTTTTACATGGCTCCTATGGTTCACTGGCCCGAAGTGATGGTCAGTTATGATGCAGCGGACAAGATTTTATTTTCGGCCGACGCTTTCGGTTCGTTCGGAACGATGAACGAATGTTTGTTTGCCGATGGACGGGATATTGATCGGGATTGGTTGCCCGAAGCGAGACGCTATTATACGAATATTGTCGGGAAATACGGGCCTTCGGTTCAAGCTTTGTTGAAAAAGGCGGCAGGCTTGGATATTCAAATGATTTGTCCTCTGCACGGGCCGATTTGGCGTCGGGATTTGGCACGGCTGTTGGATAAATATCAAAAATGGAGCACCTATACGCCGGAAGAAAAAGGCGTTGTTATTGTTTACGGATCCATTTACGGGCATACGGAAAACGCCGCGTGTGCGTTGGCTCAAAAGTTATCCGACAGGGGCGTATACCCTGTTCATTTGTATGACGCCTCCCTTACGCATCCGTCATATATTGTGGCTGAAGCCTTTTGTTACAGCCATTTAGTCTTTGCCTCCGTTACGTATAATAACGGTATTTTTCCGCCCGTGGAAACGGTTTTATTGGATTTAAAGGCTCATAATTTTCAAAATCGGTCGGTTGCCCTCATTCAAAACGGATCATGGGCACCGGCCAGCGGTAAACTGATGGCGGCTTTGTTGTCCGATATGAAAGGGATAACGCTCCGCAATACCGTGATAACTATTGCTTCCGCTTTAAAGCCTGAACAAGAATCCGATTTGAACGCATTGGCTGATGAATTGGCAGCTGATTGGGTGTCTTAATTTTTTGGCTTTGTTCGTTACCCTATCAAAAGACGGCGTTTGCCGTCTTTTTTCTATAGCCTTTATTCCGTTGTTCCTGACGAAAGCATATCCGATTTTTAAAGGCGGATGAATTGACAAGTGGTATTTTTCCGCTTATTTGAAATCATATATGATAAGAATCCAAAGGGGGAAAAATGAATAAAGAGAGGATTCTGTTATGGCTGGTTATTTTGGTTTTGGGCGGCCTGTTGGCTGTTATGATATGGGATAATTATCGTCATTCCCGCGTTATGCCGGTTTTGGCAAATACGGATACGGCTCTGACCGTGCCAACACAAATACTTCGTCCGGAAACCGTGACGTTGACTCAAACCTATTTGGGAACCGTTCAAGCCATTCATTCTGTCCCGGTTCAATCCTATCTGTCCGGGTTTATTGATAAAATACAGGTCAAAGGCGGGCAATCCGTTAAATCGGGCGACCTGATGTTTGTTTTACAACAGGGAACGTATCAGGCCGCCCGGGATCAGGCCTTGGCGCAGGCGGCTCAGGCTGAAGCGAATTTAGCCAACGCGGCAGCCTATTTAAAACGAATTCGGAATACAGCCTCCAAAGCTGTTTCAAAAACCGAATTGGATAACGCAACGGCCTCTTTTTTATCCGCGGAAGCCAATGTAAAAGCAGCTAAAGCCGCCGTTAAAACGGCAGATGTAAATTACGGATACACCGAAATCAAAGCACCGATTAACGGTATTATCGGGGACGTCAATGTCACGGTGGGCGACTATGTTTCTCCGGCCGCACAACCCTTGGTTACGATTGTTCAATATAATCCGATAAGAGTTGTTTTTTCAATTCCTTATAAGGAATATGCCTCTCTTGTCGGTTCTGTGTTTAACGGTTGGCAAATGCGTTTAAGGCTATCCGATGGACACATGTATCCCGAAACGGGCGAAATTCGGTTTACGGATAATCAGGTGAATGCCAAAACCGCTTCCGTTCGATTGTATGCGGATTTTAAAAATGCCGATAAAATATTGTTGCCGAACGCTTTTGTAACGGTTTTGATGACCAAAACAGTTCGGGGTATCCTTGTGAAAAAAGGGTGGGTTCATTTGACGCCGGCCGGTGATTTTATTTACATTTTAAAGGATGGGCGTATTGAAAAACAATCGGTTAGGTTGGGGCCGGCCGTGGGTGACTCTTTTGTGATTACGCAAAATTTGCCGGACAATTACGTTGTGATTACGGGACAGGTTCAGGCCTCCCAAATCGGACGCCGCGCCGTTTCTTCGTCATCCCGAACCGACACAAGGGGGAAATAAATGGATACGTCGCGCTTTTTTATCGAAAAGCCCCGATTTTCCGGCGTCATTGCCGTTTTAATGGTTTTAATCGGATTGATTGCCATTATCGTTTTGCCGGTGTCACAATATCCGCAGATTACACCACCTCAAATTGTGGTAACGGCAACCTATCCCGGTGCCGGTGCAACGGTTCTGGCGGACACGGTCGCCGTTCCGATTGAAAACGCATTGAACGGTATTGACGGTGTTTTATATATGTCTTCTACCTCTTCGGATGACGGCACGTATCAATTGACGATTACGTTTAATATCGGTGTTGATCCCGATATGGCACAGGTCAAGGTGGAAAACAGGCTTCAGCAAGTCAAGTCGTTGCTGCCCGATGTTGTCAATCAAGAAGGGTTGGATGTAAAAACACAATCCGCCAATATTTTAGGTTTTATGGTATTGGAATCACCGGGACACACATTCACAGGATTAGAATTGAGTAATTTTGCGTATACAACGGTTCAAAATCCGTTGGGACGTGTGCCGGGGGTTGGTGATGTCACGGTGTATGGCCCCCAAAACAGCATGCGGATATGGTTGGATCCTTTAAAGTTGGCCGGATTGAATTTATCGGCTTCGGATGTGGTTCGGGCAATTGAAAGTCAAAACACGCAAGCGGCGTTGGGAAGTATCGGTGCTGCGCCCGTTTCCGGAAACAATAATCTGGTGTTGGGATTGACGACAAAGGGATTGTTAAGTTCGGTATCCGACTTTGAAAATATCACGATCGTGGCTTCGGCGGATGGTGGGATTGTTCATTTAAAAGATGTTGCCCGCATTGAAACCGGTGCCGATAACTATGATTTAAGTGCCGAATATAATAACGAACCATCTGTCATCATCGCCTTAAGTCAGACTCCGGGATCAAACGCATTGACGACAATGAAAGCGTTACGCAAAGAAATGGAAACGTTGCAACGGTCTTTCCCGGATGATATGGTTTTAAAAATAGCCTATGATTCAACGGATTTTGTGCGAGCGTCGATTGAAGGTATTATTTCAACGTTGATGATTACGTTCTTGCTTGTCATTGGTGTTGTGTATTTGTTCTTACAAAATTTGAAAGCGACCATTATTCCGATGCTGACCATCCCGGTGTCGTTGATTGCTACCTTTATGGTCATTTACGCCATCGGGTTTGATATTAATATTTTAACGTTGTTCGCGTTGATTTTGGCAATCGGTCTGGTTGTGGATGACGCCATTATCGTTGTCGAGCGGGTTCAATATTTGATGAAATACCGGCGGATGGATTCCGTTTCGGCGGCTATTCAAGCCATGAAAGACATTGGAAGCTCGATCATCGCGACCACCTTGGTTTTGCTGTCTATTTTTATCCCGGTCGGTATGATGGCGGGAATTACCGGAGAGATTTATAAGCAGTTCGCCATTACAATCGCAACCGCCGTTTTATTTTCGGCTGTTAACGCTTTGACGTTAAGTCCCGCGCTATGCGCTATTTTTTTAAGGCAAAAATCTGAAAACAAAAAGAAAAATAATAATAAAAACTTGTTTTATTATTTTAATACGTTTCTTGATAAAGTGCAAAATGGGTATTTGCAAGTGGTGGGGTGGCTTACCGGACATTTAGGGGCAATGGTTTTATTACTGGTCGTGGTTATCGGGGGTGTCGTTCTTTTGTTTGTGCGGACACCGCAATCATTCATTCCGGGGGAGGATCAAGGGGTCATTTTTGCCAGTGTTCAATTACCGGACACGGCAGGGATTGATCAGACGGAGGCCGTGTTGCGTGCGTTGGGAGAGCCGATTTTAAAGGAAAAAGGCATCGGTTATTTTATGGGTATTTCGGGTGCCAGTCTTTTAGGCGGATCGGGTGAGAACATCGGTATGGCCGTTGTCGGTTTGAAACCGTGGAGCGAACGTTCTGGAGCGGATATGACCAGTATGGCCATTGAAGCGCGGTTACGGGCTAAATATGGTCAGAATCCGAACGCCAGTGTGAATTTTTTTGCGTTGCCCGCGATTCCCGGTGTGGGAAACAGCGATGGCCTGTCGTTTCAGCTGAACGCTGTGACGGCCGATGCGACGACGGATGATTTGGCGAAAGCATTAGATAAGATGTTGGTCGCTTTGAATAAAAATAAGAAAGTGTTTTCTTATGGGTTCAGCACCTTTATCCCCGGCACGCCGCATTTATATCTGGATATTGATCGGGATAAATTGGCGGCTTATGATATTCCGGTCAGTTCTTTTTTTGAAACGCTTCAAAACAATATCGGATCAAGATATGTGAATAACATTACTTTAATGGGGCAAATCAACCAAGTTGTGGTTCAGGCGGATTTTTCGAGTCGGGCCGATATTGAAGACGTCATGAATCTCTATGTCCCTTCCAAAAACGGTGCATTGGTGCAAGTTCAAAATTTTGCGTCTGTCAGAACGGTTTTGATGCCGTCTGCCATTGACAGATACAATCAATATTTGACGGCTGCCGTTACGGCCGCGTCGGCACCCGGTGTCAGCACGGGCACGGCTATCGCGGCGGTCGAACGGGTCGCAGCGTCTTTGGGAAAGGCATTCAATGTTGCCTGGACGGGGTTGAGTCTTCAAGAGGTTGAAACAGCCGGATTGGCGTTGATTTTGATGACTTTGGCCATTGTCTTCAGCTACTTGTTTTTAGTGGCACTTTATGAAAGTTGGCTGATTGCGTTTGCCGTTATCTTTACAAATGTGTTTGCCGTTTTGGGTGCTTTGACGGGATTGACGCTGATGGGACTTCCACTCAGTATTTACGCACAGTTGGGTATTGTTTTATTAATTGGGTTAGCCAGTAAGAACGCCATTTTGATTGTTCAATTCACGTTATCTTATCATCGTCAGGGAATGCCGATTTTACAGGCCGCCGTTAAAGGTGCCGGAGAACGTTTCAGAGCGGTTGTTATGACGGCTTTAACCTTTATTTTGGGTGTTATGCCGATGATTTTTGCAACCGGTGCCGGTGCGGGAAGTCAGGTTTCAATGGGAACAAGCGTCTTTTTCGGTATGATTGCCTCGACGGCGGTGGGAATCTTATTTGTGCCGGCTTTGTTTGCTTTATTTGCCGCCGCATCGGATCATTTTGACCGTTCCCGAACGGTTCAATCGAAACAAAGGAGGAAAAACGGATGAAATTTTGGATTTACCTGATTTTAATTTTATGTATCGGCATTATCTTTTTTCTGGGGCCTTGCGGCCGTCAAGCCGAGGAGGAAGCGGACAACACTTTTGTGTTGGCGGTTAAAAAGTGAGGCGTTATGAATCGGAAAAAAAGACGGCATCTTAAACAAAAGTTGATACGTATTGCCGTGTTGGGGTTTGGTATCGGCGGATTGGGATTAACGGCTTGCATGGTTGGTCCGGATTATGTTCGTCCGGATGTGGTTTCCGATAATTCCATCCGCGCGGCGTTGTCTCTTCATCCGGAGAGAGCAGGATCTATTGCGCCGTTTACACTTCTTGATTTTCATGACCCGGTGTTAAACGATCTGATCGATTTGGCCGAGCGCAACAGTCCGACATTAAGGCAGGCGGTGGCTCGTTTAAAACAAGCGCGCGCAGAGGCTCGAATATCGGGAGCCGATGAGATGCCGGAGTTGGACGCCGGGGCGAAGTATAACGCTTTGCGGGAAAGTCGGAACATGGGGGGCATGGCCGATGATGATTACTATCAGGTCGGATTGGACGCGTCGTGGGAGTTGGATATTTTCGGTGGAAACCGCCGTCGGACGGAAGCGGCAGAAGCGGGATGGATCGGCGCACGGGCGGCGTTGGCGGATGCGCGTATTTCTTTGGCGGCCGAGGTGGCTTTGACATATGTTCGTTTGCGCACAACGGAGGAATTGTTACGGCGTGCGTTGGAAAATTTAAAAATACAGGAAGATATAGCGCAATTAACACAAGACAAATATAATACGGGGTTGACGGATGAAATTTCATTAAAGCAGGCGCGATATGCGGTTGAAAACACGCAGGCGTCTATTCCGCAATTGAGGGCGCAGGCGGCGGTTCAGCGGAACGCTTTGGCTTTATTGACGGGGCAGCTTCCGGGGACGGTAGACGATTTATTGGCTGCTTCAACGGAAAATTTGGTCAACAAACCGTTCCGGTATCGGTTGCAAACATTATATGACTTGCCGGTAGATGTTGTTCGTTGCCGACCCGATGTTCGTTCGGCGGAGGAATCCTTGGTTGCCCAAAATGCTTTAATCGGTGCCGCCGTCGCCGATTTGTATCCGAAAATCAGTATCACCGGCTTTTTGGGATTTGAATCTTTACACAGCAATGATTGGATAACGGGTAAAAGCTTTATGGCGAATGCCGTTCCGCAAGTCAGCCTGCCGATTTTTCATTTCGGAGCGTTAGAGAATAACGTAGAGTTGCAAAAACAGAAAAAGGAGGAACAGGCGGCGGCTTATGAGCAAGTAGTTCTTCAGGCAGCGGGCGATATTCGAAACGCTCTGGTGAATTTGGAGAATGAACAAAAGCGCAACCGGTCGGCTCGGGCGGCGTACCAAAATATGAAAGAGGCGTCCGAGCTGACGCGCAACCGATATCAAAACGGGTTAATTGAATATACGGATGTATTGAACGCGGAAGAGCGTCGGTTGTCGGCTCAGGAGCAGATGATTCAATCGAACGGGCAACAATATCAGAATATTGTCTCTTTCTACAAAGCGATTGGCGGAGACACTGTTTTTGGCAGGCATGTCGAATAAATTGACAATCTGTTCGAAATGATGTATACTATTCCTTATAATAGAGTTGATCTATTTTTGTGAGGAAAGGAAGCGTACATGGCGGATACGAATCAAGCGGTCGATAAGGAAGTGTCGCGGCCCGACTTTTGGAAAAAGCTGAAAGGACTTATCTCTGTTGCGATAACGGGGCAGGGGATGATGTATGTGTCCGCGAAGGAAGGCGGATGGGAAGAAACCCCCTTTTCGGGATGGAAGAAGAACGGAACATCCGTTGAGCGGTTGCCCGACGGGCGTATTCGTAAAGAGGTAGATTTTGAACGGGGCAAGGCTAAAGAAATCAGGGAGCGTATATGGGATGATGAACGGTTTGTCCTACGAAGTAAATCACCGAATTATGAGGAAAGTGTTTGGCGTGGGGAGACGTGTGTTCGAAAGGAGCGTTTGTTTCGTCAACAATTGACCGTTACGCCGATAAAAAATAATAAACCCGAAGGTATTCAAGAGGTTTATCGCCGTATTAATGAGAAAGAGCCTGTAACCGGAAAGACGAAAACATTGGGAGACTATTATTTATGTGAAACTCAAGAGTATCGCAATGGTTTGATAGATGGTGAAAGACGTTGTTATTATCAAAATGGAGCGCTTCAAGAGGTTGGGACATTTAAATCAAAAATGTCTTATTACGGGTATTCCGAGAGTGAATTTAGAGAAATGATAGAATACAAACCAGAATTAAAAGCGGCGATGTTAATGACGGATGAGTTAGGAAGAGTTGTTCGTGTGATGTCGAAAATGTCTGCATTTCCAGTGGGGTCGTGTGAAGCTTATTACCCGAACGGGCGTTTAAAACGTTATACAAATTTTGATAAAAATGGTATGGATACGACTGAATTTGATGAAGATGGGAACGTGTCTTTTGCTTTTAGAGAGGAAAAAGGGCGTTCGGGAGAGTATATTCGTGATGAAAGGGACGGAGCTCTATCGCTTTATTTTAAGAATGATGATCAGGTCAAAACCGTTGAAATTGATGCGACAGGTCATAGGTCTGTTTCTACAGATAAGGTGCGGCATTCTCAAATCGCTGAAGATGTGACAAGTATATCACTTGATGGATTTTACTCGGCTTTTAATGATAAAGGACAAGTGGTTGAGATGTTGTATAAAGACAACATGTTGGTTCAGCGGGTTACGTTTGAAGGGCAACGTCCTGTTTTGGCCGAAAGAATAAATGAATTGGGTGAGGCTGTTTCCTTTCCGCCGGAAGAACGTATTAAACGGTCGAATTTATCCGAAAGATTGAAAGAGAGGGGCTTTCAGGTTCAACAGATGGATCCGTCTCGGACGCAAAAATTGCCGGAAGAACTTTTTAAACTTCATGTTCCCGTGAATGAAAATGTGAGTGCCCCTAAAACACCATCGAAAAAAATATCAATATCCAGGGCGGCTTTGAAGCAAATGAAAGGGGCTTCAAAATGAATATGGATCGGGAAAATAGGGTGCAGAAGGAAAAATACGCCCATTCCTAAAAATAAAAAGTGTTATAATTTGGATAGTTATAAAGATATTTCACCTGTCCGCTGGACAAAATAAAAGAAACATGTTATATTATATAAGCATTTTTAATGAAAGGAAAAAAGAATGCCTCATAAAGAAGAAACAAAGCAGGGTAGACCGCGATCGGAAGATCCTCTCCCTAAATGCGTCAAATTTAATGTGCCTGGCCGCAGCGGTGATTTGAATACACTTAAATTTGACATAAGACAAAAAGTAGAAATTTGCGGCGACGAAGTGGAAGAACTGACCGGTTCACTTATCAGTTTAAACGTTATTGTTATTAAAGATTGCCCTAACTTAAAATCAATTGGTGAATTAAAAACAACGAGAAACGTTGTTCTTGAAAATTGCCCGAAATTAGAACGGTGCGATAGGATTGATGCCGGTGATCAGATTGTTGTGGAAAATTGCGGTATGACAACTATCCCCGAAACATGGGTAATGGGGGAGGTTCTTGTTGTTAAGAATAGTCCTAATTTAGAGCGAATAACTCTTTGTGAAGGCGGGAACGAGGTGCGTATGAATAATGTGCCGTCCTTGCGTTCCATTGTCGGAGATACGCAAAAATATTTTATTTTTGAAGATCCTCCTATTTCTTTGGAAGAAATCCATCCTCCGATATCAAGTTGCTGTATTGAAGGACTGTCGGAGGAGGATAAAAAGCGTGTCATGGGATGTCAGCCTTTGATGCGTAAAACAAGGCGAGTCCCTGATTTGGATTGGGAACAAATTCGAGATAAAAACGGAACTCTTAATTGGGATAAGTCGGAAAAGAAAGACGGGAAAACAGGTTCGTCTCGGAACGTTAAGCCTTCTTTACTTCAAAAGGTATTGATCTTTTTCGGTCTTGTCGAAAAACCTTCACCACGTCTTGTATCGCGTCATTCGGACTATCCGATGTATATCGGTCGCGTGGAAAAACAAAATTCGTAACAGAAGATATATTAAAAATCCGGATGAGGAGTCCGGATTTTTTTATGATGTAAAAATAACACAATCTGTGAAATGTGTAGAAGGTTAATTTGAAAAAACTGTAACGAAAAAAGGGTCAATAAAATGTTATAGATTTTATAACATAGGGATGGATATGAAATCAAGGAAAAAATGAGAATATAAAAAGACTTCCTGTATTTTGAAAGAAAAGGGGGATAAGATGAAAAAATGTAAAAATTAAATGACCATTAAATTTTTACAGGAAAGGGAAATGGGAATGAGAAAAAAGGAATTAGGTGTTGTAGGGAAGCCTTCGGCA
>CALXUR010000009.1 GCA_944391735.1 uncultured Alphaproteobacteria bacterium
CAACTTTTGGTTTACGCAGTCTGCCGGGCGCGCCAGTTAGGAACACTTCGAAAAAGAGGGGGATGCCCGTTGGATTTTTGATTATATTTATATTTCAATCGATGGTTTATGAAAAAAACATTTAAATCGATGTTTTTCGACACCGTATTTTCGGATGAAAATAAAATGTTGAGTGTCATCACCGGACTGACCTATGCGGCACAGAAAATCGGTGCACATTATCAGGTCGGATGCATCATCCTGACAATTTTCCGAATCGGGGTGATGCGGGTATTTTTAAGCTGTTTTCCATAAATACGTATGTAAAAAATAAGGTAATGTCCTTTTTTGTTTAAAATATATTACAATCAGCAAAAAAGGTATACACACTGGCTTTTTTATATTAATATACCTATATTATAATTTATAACAAAAGGGAGCGTATGAAACAAGTTCATCTTTTATATGATGTCGGGTTGTTGGCGACAGTTCCGCCGTCGCGGCGGAGTGGGCTTTGTCGCATGACAGAGGTGGTTTTACAGCAATTGGCATTATGTCAAGAGATTGTTGTTTGGCCGTGTGTATGGACAAAGGATAAATATTTATCGCAACGGTTGGATGAGTTGGGTTTAGGAGATTTAAAAAAACGAATTATTCATTTGCCGCTTTTGCGCTATCATACGGATGATATTGATTGGAAGCGGCGTTTCAAGGGGCGGCTGTTTTCATGGTGGGGCAGACGTAAATATGCTTCTTTATGGAAGCGATTTGATTGTTTGTTCGGTTCGTATTTAAGAATACCGGATGTTATTTATGAATCCGGATTACCTGTTATCAGTTTTGTTCATGATATGATTCCGATTGTTCATCCCGAATATTCGGAGCCGGATTTTGTTTTATCTTATACCCGATGGATGCAGGCTGTTCAAAGTGATGTTTTACTATGTGATTCCGAAAACTCCCGGTCTGACTTTTTAAAATTCCGGCCGGATTATCCGGAACGGCAGGCTCATGTTGTCTGTTTGGGGGTAGAAGAGAAATTTCGTCCGGATAGTGAGGATGAGGCGCGCGATTTTGTTCGCCGGCGTTACGGTATTCCCGAAAAACGATATTTTTTCGCATTGTCGGCCGATTCACCTCGTAAAAATTTCATGCACTTGATGGAAGCGTTTGAACAATTTTCACGGCGTATTCGAAAGCAAGATATTGTTTTGGTTATCGGTGGACCGAAAACACGGCATTTGGAGGCTTTTTTAAATAAACATCCCGCATTGAGATCCAGAGTTATTTTGGCCGGATTTATTGATGATCGGGACCTGCCGGTTTTATATGCGGGTGCCGAGGCTTTTATTTATCCGAGTTTATATGAAGGATTCGGGTTACCGCCGTTGGAAGCGATGGCTTGCGGGACACCGGTTATTTGCTGTGATAATTCTTCATTACCGGAAGTATGCGGTGACGCGGCCGTTTATATTGACGGAAAAGATATTTGTCGAACGGCTTTGGCGTTGGAGCGAGTTTACGCAAGCCATCGTTTGCGTGAGACGATGCGGAAAAAAGGGCTGGCACGCGCCGAGTTATTTTCATGGGATAAAACGGTGCGGCAGATTTGTTCTTTTATTATTAACATTGGCTTATCAAAAAGGGGAAAAAATGACACAAAAAAAGCAAAAAACAGCAATGATTGCCGGTATTACCGGACAGGATGGCGGATACTTGGCCAAATTTCTTCTTGAAAAGGGATACCGGGTTATCGGGCTTTATCGACGCGGGGCGACGGACACGTTTTGCAAGTTGAAAGAGCATGGAATTTTGGAGCAAATCGAGTTAATAGATTTTGATTTATTGGAATTTTCGAATATCTGTCGGTTGATTCATATTCATAAACCGGATGAATTTTATAATTTGGCGGCGCAAAGTTTTGTTGCGGCGTCTTGGAACGAGCCGATTTACACGGTTCAAGCGGACGGTGTGGGTGTTTTATATATTTTGGAGGCAATCCGCCAATTTTCACCGCAGACACGGTTGTATCAAGCATCGACTTCGGAAATGTTCGGAAAAGTTCAAGAAACGCCGCAGACGGAACGAACGCCTTTTTATCCGAGGTCTCCGTATGGTGTGGCCAAGCTGATGGCGCATTGGATGTGTGTGAATTATCGGGAAAGTTTCGGTGTTTTTGCCTGTTCCGGAATTTTATTCAATCACGAAAGTCCGATGCGGGGGAAGGAGTTTGTGACTCGAAAAATCACGCATCATTTTGCGCGGTTAGCAACGGGGCAAACCATGGATCCGTTGGAATTAGGAAATTTAAATGCCAAGCGGGACTGGGGATTTGCCGGAGATTATGTGGAAATGATGTGGTTAATGCTGCAACAGGATAAACCGGATACTTACGTTATCGCGACGGGAGAAACGCATCCGATACGTGATTTTGTTGAAGAAGCCGGAAAGACATGCGGCTTTGATATTGAGTGGCAGGGAAGCGGCACGGATGAAATCGGAGTGGATCGCAAAACAGGAAAAACTCTTGTTCGGGTGAATCCGCGTTTTTATCGTCCGGCCGAGGTGGAGCTATTAATCGGGAGTCCGAAAAAAGCCGAGGAGGAATTAGGTTGGAAGCCCAAAACCAGTTATCGCGAGCTATGCCGGATGATGATGCAGTCGGATTTGGATCGTGCCAAGAAAGGCTTGCTATAGATTTTTTTGACAACGGGCGATTCGATTGTCCCATGCGCCGCCGCATTTCATGCAGGCGGCTTTATTATTAAGGGATGTGACGTCTTGGGGGCATTTGCGGCACCAATAGCCATAGAGGTACCGGTTTGCGCATTTATCGCATTCTTGCAAGTGTCCGTCAATCTGAAAGGCTTCTTCATCCGAATCACAGGCGTGACAGGCACCGTGGGTATCCAGAACATCGGAAGGCTGACAGTTTTGAGGAATCAGACACGTGGCATTAACGGGAGAAAAAATACGATTCGCGCATTGACGGCAAGATAGTTCCGAAATGTCGGAGGCGATAGTCGGTTCTCCGAAACAATCGTAACAAGCCCCCGTTTTTCCGATAAAGTAGTTGAAAGGACAGTGTTGGGGAGCGCAATACATTTTGTTTGTTTCCTGCGTATGAATCAGAACAATGCGGCGGTTAGGGCAGATCAGGCAACTGTTGGAATCAGGAACCGGATAGCTGTCCATATCGGAACAATTACGACAGGCACCGTTTGCGTCACGGAATTGGTTGGGACCGCAAAGAGCAAAGCAGTAGTCGCCGAGCATCAATCTGTCAGGGCATTTTAAACATTCGTCTTTGGCTCCGAAAACATCAATAGCCAATGGGTCGTCACAGGAATGACAGAGTCCGTTTTGAGCTTGAAATTGTCCGTCCGGACATTTTTTGACGCAACCTTGCAGACCCACGATATGTCGGCCGGGACAACGCATACAATCGGCGGCGGACACGTTGGGCAATGTTTCATCCGTATTACAGTCCAGACAGCTGCCGTATTCATCCGGTGTAAATCCCGGCGGACATGTTTTCAGCACACATCGTTCATCTTTCATTATTCGGCCGGGGCAAGTCTTGGAACACATGCCGGCCATATCGGGTGTGAATGCGGCCGTATCGGAGCAAGGTCGACAACGCCCCCGTTCATCCATAACGGTATCAAGCGGACACGGTTTTTGACACAAGCCGTTACGAAAAACACGGCCGGAGCATTTTGCGCACTCTGAGGCAGATGTCGGTATACCGCCCGGCAGATCACAAGACACGCATCCGCCGAGACGGCCGGTTAATTGATTCGGACCGCAAATGGGCAACATGCATAGTCCGTCGGATCCGAACGGAACACGATCAGGGCAGACTTTTTGACATATGTCGGCGGAAGGCGGTGAACCGAGGGCAATCACATCGGTTGAATAGCAATCGGTGCAAAATCCACCCTCTTGCCACAAAGGTGTTTCTATCGGGCAACATTTGTTTCGATCGAAACAACATTCACCTTCATCTATGAAAGAACAACAAATACCTTCGGTGATATTTTTATCGGCACAACAAATTTTATCTCCGTTCAAAGTTGTTGCGCAGCTTTCCCCTCGGGGGCAGGCCGATCGGCAAAGGCCGGCTTGGCATGTTTGGCATCCGCCGTCACAGTCATTATCATTTAGGCAGTGTCTGTTTCTGGGTTTATCGGCATTTGACATATGAGAACGCAATTCTCGGTTAAATTCGAAAGACATCTTATTCAGGCTTTGTGAATCGCCGCAGAGATCGGGGTTATTATCAGCCAGAATTGTGTTGATATAGATGGCGACGGGAATAGTCCATTTTGTTTTGATGATACGTCGGCAAACGGGGGCGGGGACGCCGATCAACGCGATTTCGAAAAAGCTGTCATCGATTAATTGAACGGTTGCGCCATATCCTTGTTTTGTAAAAGCACCGAATTCTTCTTGTGTTGCAGATGTTTTTCCGCTGAGCATTTGACCGGAGAACAAAACGGCGCGTTTGGAAAGTTCGGAGATGGTATCACTGCCTTGTTGATAATACATCAATTGGCGATATCCCCAACGGATACCAAAGAACAGGAGCAGAACAATACCGGATGTTGTCATCAAAATACGAATCACCTCTAAAAGCGTTTTTCCCGATTCATTGGTTTTATAGGATGTTGAAGATTTTTTCATAGGATGCCTCCCGTTCTTTTTGTAATATCTTTTTTTTCAACGATATGCAAGTAAAAAATCCCTCCGGGACAGAGGGATTGATTTTTTTATTTTTTCTTTTTTGTTATTTTTTCAGGGGGCAAATCGGCCGTGCAATCCGGGCATTTAACGGCTCGGACAGGAATAACAGAGCAACAAAAAGGACATTCTTTTGTTATCGGTTCGGCGTCTTTGGCTTCTTTTTCCTCTTTAGATTCAAGTTTTGCCTGAAGCGTATTCATCCCTTTGATCAGCATGAAAACCGCAAAAGCGACGATAATAAAGCTGATCACCGTATTCATAAAATTACCGACATTTAACGTGACCGCTCCGGCCGCTTTTGCCGCTTCGATAGAAACATAGGGACCCTGTTGAGCGGCACCGTTTTTCAAAACAAAAAACAGGTTTGCGAAATCTATTTTACCGAGAAGGATACCCAGTGGCGGCATAATGATATCTTTGACCAAAGAGTCAACGATTTTTCCGAACGCGGCACCGAT
Source organism: uncultured Alphaproteobacteria bacterium (assembly GCA_944391735.1). Taxonomy (GTDB): domain Bacteria; phylum Pseudomonadota; class Alphaproteobacteria; order CAAHEQ01; family UBA3637; genus CALXZG01. The sequence continues at coordinate 5,184 of CALXUR010000009.1, forward strand.
AATGATACCGACAGCCATATCCATGACATTACCGCGCATAGCGAATTTTTTAAATTCCGTAAGCATATTTTTAAACATAAACTATTTCCTTTCTAAAAAATATTAAACAGGTCTTTATAAGACAAAGAAACACCGACCATCATGTTGCTGGCTGTTTGATGTGTTCCGCGGGCTTTTCCTCGACGATAAGTAATATAAGGTCCGAATGTCAGGGACTGTGTCAGATTAACATCCATCCGGGCAGTTGCTTTCAGATCATATTCTAAATCCTCGGCGATATACTGGCTGAATGAAATATATTTCCGATAATAACCGTCTGTTGAAAAATGAACACCCTCGCGGAGGTCGTATTCAATACGCCATCCGGCTTCGGCGGCACTTTTACTGACATGTTCGGGATAGGTCATATCATATTCGTAGACGCCGGCCAGATAAAGATCCTTGATGATATCACCGTTAAAAACTTTTATACCGGCCTTACCGCGCACAATTTGTGTTCGGGGAGCATCTTGATTTTTGGTAAATTCGGTTTGGTATCCCACGCTGGCCATCGGACCGACATCCATATGGCGCACCTGCCACAATTTATGCGTATATTCGGAAGTCAGCAAAATCTGATCGGCGGTTTCATTGGTATCGGAGGGTTCGCCGGCCGGTTTTAATTTTGTTTTACCGTATTCCATAAACAGGCTGTTATTCCATTGTAAATTGCTGCGATCATATTCCAAAACACCATCAAAGACACCTTTGATAACGGTTTGGCTGTCGGCATTGAATTGCGAGACGGGGGAGTTAACGTAAGCTTCGGCATTTTTGACATCGGTCGACGACATTTCCAAGCCGAGGCGTCGCAGATTGGCGCGCAATGTTCCGGTCGCGGGAGCTTCAAAATTTTGAGCGGCGGCGGTGGGGGAAACCTCTTGAGCCAAAACGGGGGTGGCCAACAAAAGGACACCAAGATAAATAATCTGTTTGATAGACATGTTTTTCCTTATTTTTTATAATGATAATGACAACAGTGTAACGAAAAACAGCCGATAAAGCAAGAAATTTATTGAAAAAATATCGTGGGTTATTCGATTAAGGTTGGTGCATCAACCAGATCGGACATATCAAGCGGTTCCAAACGATAATGCCAGCCGTTACCGGCGCAATGGAGGACTGCTTCAAACATAATTTCATTTGTGTCACGATTGACGCGGAACAAACGTCCGTATGTTAAATTTGAGTTCTTATCTCGAATTTCGGATAAAAAGACGACAACACTGTTTGAGTCGGGGATGGGGGTAATATTTGAACCGGGGCCGGAAAAGAAAGGGGTTGGGAATGACCAAACCCGATGAATTGTTTTTTTCTTTTCATCGATTTTAAAAATCAGACCACCGCTGTTTCGATGCGCAATGACCCGTTTGTCGTAAGGATAATCGTCATTATTAAAAATGCTGAAATACCCGTTACCGAGGGCTTTTGCATCATGTGTTGTTGTCGGCCATTGAAAGAGGGGAGAAGAAGCCAAGCCTTGTTGAACGGCCTTTGGAAGCGGGATTCCGGATGAATCGACAGCCGTTAACACTTGATTCCACAAAGCCGGTCCGGAACCGTCCCTGCCGGATTTTTCATAACCGAGTGCCGGACCGAATACCCATTTTAATTTTCCGCTTGAATAATCAAACTTGACCATACCGACATGTCGGCCGGATATGACAATACTATTATCGGAGGTGTCAAACTGAACGGAATTCATATGAAGCCAATCAACGGCACCATAGTCTTTTTGGGATGAACGGACGATAACGCTTCTATCCGGATTCAAGATCTGGCCGATGTCCCAGCGTCGAACTTCGGTGCCTGTATGATAATCCAGTTCAAGGATGATGTCACGGTGTGTGTCTTGGGTTGTTCCTTCGACCCGAGCCTGTGTGCCGGCTTGCGTTCCGATGACCAAAAAATTACCGTTCGGCATGCGGCCGATACCATGCGTAAATGATGAAAAGCCTTGAGGATACGGATAGGATTGTTGCTTTTTACCGAGCGGAGACCAGCGAGTCAGGCCGTTTTGGCGGTGTTCGGAAATAATTTCGCCGGGGTAAATATAAACCATACTTCCGCCGGAAAAATTGTAACGGATGAAGCCGTATTCGTCGTAAATCAGCCCGTCATAGGAGTGATAGAAGCGGTTGCCTTTACCTTTTTTAATGAGAGGTTGGTAAAAAACATTACGCCCTGCCTCTTTGGTTGAAATGGTCAACGGGTATTCTTGTGACGTTTCATCGGTTATAACCGTTAAGGTTAACTTATTTTGATGTTTGGGATACAGTCCGAAAACAGGGATTTGGTGATCTGTCGTTGGTATGGGATAGTCAAAAGATAAATCCGGTGCCGGATGAAAACCTTGAACCGTTACGCGCACCCGGGCGGGGGATTCCGTTTTAAATCGCAGAAGAGCGGACAGTGGTGTATTACCGTAAGGGTTAAGAACGACATACGGTGTTTCAGGTGTGTAATCAGCCTTTTGATATTCTATATCCATGCGTTCATCCGGGGACAAAACATCCGGCAGAAGGTATTTTTGCTTCTTTTTTAATTTGATCGGCAAGCCGTCCGGTTGGAACAGCGTTATGGTTGTGGGCGTTTGGTTTAAAATTTCCCACTTCCGACCGGCCGGCGTTTCGATTAAAAATCCGCTTTTATCATCCTGCAGGCAAAAATACGTTTTGTTCAGATACAGGGTATAGGTGCAGTCCGAGGATATTTTTTCAGGTGTTTGATGCCGGTCTTCGTTTATCAGATGACGGAGCATAAAAAGTTCGAGGAGAGATAGAGTGATAATACCGAATAAAAGTAAGAATTTTTTCATATTGTTATCAGAATAAAAACTTTGTTTGGATGCTGCCAACCATAGCGGTATTTCGTTTTTTTGTCAAGGCGGGGTTGATATACAATTGAACATCCGGAGTGATGGTCATAAAATCCGACACGCCCCAGGTCCAATATGTTTCCAATACATTTTCCCAAGAACGAACGGCGTTGGGATTCATACCACTGACTTTATTGGCGGCGAAGCCGATACCGATTTGATCCAGATGATTACGATTGAGCGGATTGTTATACATAACGTTCAGCACATAACTTTGTTCGATACACATACGGTTGCCGGTGGATCCGTTTATTTTTCCGAACAATGTCCATTTATCAATATCCTGGCGAATTGTGAAGGCCCAGCCATCGGCCGGTTTTGAAAATGCTTTATTAAATTGACCCGAATATTTCGGGATGGCAGGGCTGTGGTAAACCCACCCGGTAATGACCGTTTTGCCGTAATCGGTCAAATGGGGTGTCCAAGAGGCGTATAGAAAGTTTGTCCATTTATTATCCTTGATATTTTTAACGGAAATATTTTGGGGAAAATAATTTGTTGTGTCTTGAAGGCCGGTGATTACTGTCAGGTTCGGGACGGGGCGATATGTCACGTATCCGCCGACACCGCCGGTCGGGTAGGCTTTGGTCATATTCTTGGCCAATGAGAAATTATTAAAATAATACAGTGGTTTTGATTTATAAGAGGCGTTCCCGAAGTTACCGATTAAAAATTGTCCGAAAGACAAGCTGATATTTTTCAATTTTCCGGGCAGACGATGGGTATATGTCAATCGTTTAAAGTATTCGCGGCGTAAAGCGTCATCATTAATCGGTTCTAAAATACCGACGCGTTGTCCTAATTTTGTTGCGTCCAAGTGCGAGTAGTTGATATCTTCATATAAAAATTGAACAGAGCCATCACCCCAGGTATCAGAGGTGAACAGATGCCACCCGGCTTCAATTTCATATTTATCCCGAAAGGCCGTATTTTCTCCGTTCGGGGCGGCACGTTGTGCCATAAAGCCGGCGCGAATCCGATAGTCAAAACCGTATTGCTTGTGCAGTTCGGCTTTCCAATTCGTGTAAGAATGAGGTGTTTCCGACAAGGTATTCCATACATCGGCGGGAGCGCTTTCGTGAGCGGCGGCATAACAGGGTATAACCAACGACACGGCCATTATGGTGGCGGAAAATAATTTTACCATGAATTGTTTTCCTTTAATCCAGTGTATATTCCGTATTTGTTACATAGGGGTTAAAGCGTTCAACACGATACACCGTATTGTTGATCGCACCGTTGGTTTCGGCTTCAAAGACAACCGAGTCATTTTTAACCTCTATTATTTTAGCAAATGAAACGGCCGGTTGTTTAGCCGGGTTCAATGACAATTCGACGCTTTGAATTGTTTCATCTTTATCGGCAACAACGTCTCCGAAATTCATCAGATAATGCCCTTCGGCAAATTTATCCACATCGCCGAGATAATGGTTATACAGTTCGGGTCCGCGTTTATATTCCCAATCAACGGAAACGGTCATGTCTTGTTCATTGACTTTGAATTCGACACCGCGAGACCAACTGTTCGACGGGGTATAACTATCTATCGGACCATTGGCACCTTTATCGTAAATATCACGATAGAGGCCGTTGTCAAGAACGGTAAAGCGATTATTCCCCTGAGGCTTTACGGCATGAGCCCCGTAAATGTAATCAAAATCGGGTGTTGTCGGCTTCAGCAGTTTTGATCGCATTTTTTCGGGAATCCAAGGGTTGTTCGGGTTGGCCAAAATCCATTTGACCGTTTTGGTTTTACGGTCGACTTTTAGCAAGAAATTGAAAAAGCGGGCGGTCATGACAATGCTGTCGTCTTCCGGATCATAATTCAAAGAGTTCAAATGCATGGCGTCCATTTTGGCACGTTTGTAGTTATCCTTATACAGATAATGTTCCAATGTCCGAGGAATACGTTCCGATTCGACACCAAGGATAACGTCTATATCGAAACGGTCGACGACTTGGTTATCCGGTGTCAGTTCCACAACCGTATCGGCGATTGTGGATTTTCCCGTTGCATTAACAAGAGCCAGATAGTTCCCGTTCGGCAATTTAACGATATCATGTTGAATATCATCTTCGGCTTGGATTTTATGATGAATTCGGCCGAGCAGATCCAATTCATACAGGGAATGATAAGCGACCGTGTATTTCGGATCATGTTCTTCCGATCCCATAATTAGGGTACCGTTCGGTAAAACGTGAAGCGGGGACATTTTGCCCATGATCGGATCCGTCAGAACCCATCGGATATCACCGTTTTTATCAAAAGCGAAGGCAAAGCTGCCCGGATTAACGATAACACCCGGTGTGATGAACGTCAGGCCGGGCTTCATTTCGGAAGTGTTGGCCGTGATGACGGATACTTTGGTTTTTAACGGAATTTTTTCCGTTGTAATTGTCAACGGATATGTTTGTGTTCCTTGCTTGTCCCGAACCTGAAGCAGGACAGTGTTTTTCCCTTCATATAACCCGTAGACGGGGATAATATGTTTTTCTGAGATTGTTGAGAAAGTGTGAGAAATCGTTGTTTCGGCATCTTTTCCCTGAATGGTGATACCAACGGAAGAGGGGGTTGGCGTTGAAAAGGAAATCAGAGCTGTCAAGGGTGAAATACCGTAGGGGTTTACCAAAATCAACGGATTTTCCGGTGTATAATCGGTTTGTTTCAGTTCGGCGGCGATATCCGTGTTCATTTGTTTTTGATCGGATAAATAATCGGCGGATACGGGTGTCAACCAAAGCAGGGCGGCTAACATAAAGAGCGGGGTGTATTTCATTTTTCCTCCAGAGGGATGTTTTTATATAAAAGGGTCAGCGGATATCGGGCATCAGATTCCGGCACTTCAAAAATAACGGAGCCTTTGTGCGTGCCCAGTTTGATTTTCAAACGGGTGAACGGCAAAATGTTATAATCAATCAAAAAGGAATCATCTGCCACGCGATCAATGATTTTTTCACCGGCTTTTAATCGAATATCGGAAGCATTAAACAGACCGGCTTGTCGATCGATTCGGGTGGCGGTTACCGGAACAATGACATACAAATGGTCGGGAGCCGGTGTTTGTTCAATATGATGAAGCATCATATCGCCCGTGTATGTTTCGACCTCCTGTTCCAAAGAAAGTTTGGATGTTATGTCAACAGAACCGATTTGGATATTCCAACCGTCAACCATGGCGGCCCGTCCGGGAACAGCGGTCAAAAGGAAAATCATAAATATTGTTTTAATAAAAGACATAAAAAGCAATCCTGAAAAAAATCTTAAGCAGTGTGACTATAACATACGAGCAATCCTGTTTCAAGCTTTTTTTACGGATTGTTCGGCAGGGGATAAAAACGGAGGCACATCAGGATTTTCGACTTTCTTTTACGGGGGAAATATGGTATAGTCAGGGCATGGATTATAAAAATCAAATTATCAGTCGCTGTGGCAAAACGCTTGTTTTATCGGTTCGGGTTTTACCGGGGGCGCGGCGCAGTGGTATAGAAGGGATTTGGAACGAAACGGCCGTTAAGGTCGTTTTGCGTGCGCCCGCCGTTGAAGGGAAAGCGAATGTGGCTTTGATTGATTTTTTATCGGAAACATGCGGTGTGCGCAAGAGCATGATTTCCATTTTGTCCGGTGATAAAAGCCGGTGTAAGCGGGTCAGTGTGACGTTTTCGTCGGATGAATCTGCGGCGATGGTGTTATCTTCGTTGGAATGTTTGATTGGCCTCTGAACCAGGCATGTCCGCCACGGATGCGTTTATCCAATAAAATCATATACGGATGTTGTTTAAACGGTGCCAGATTCGGATAGGATTTATCTTTTAATGCTTCTTCCGGAACTACGTAGGAGGGCGGTAAGAGTAAAAAGTCATCTCCGGCGTTTTGTCTTTGAATCAAATATTTGTTCAAATGGGATTCGTCATGCCATCTCGCGATGATACCGTTTCGGGTATCTTGATCCGTTTCATCAACTAACGTTTCTGCCATTTTCAAAAAAGCTTGGCTTGTTCCGCCGATAAATGCGCCCATGACGTAATATCGGCCTTGACCGGCGGGAACGGCTGCGGTTGATTTCGGATTGCGTTCGTAAGGAAATGTATCCGCATTTTTCGCATTAAAATATCCCGGATGAATTGTAAACATCAAACCTTGTTCCGGTGTTGGGAAAATGATTTCATCAATGGGGCGTTGCGGAATTAAGTTAGCATTTAAAAAATAGATATAATCAAAGGATTCAAGTTGTTTTTTGATATTTGTAATAAAGCGGTATCTGTTCAATGTAATTTGGGGCCAGGGCAATTGTTTTTGCGGAATGCGAATAACGTTCCCAGGTAATTTCAAAGTTGTATCATCGGTGAATAAGAAATAAGTTTTTGCGTGATTAGGCAGAAAATATTTTTCCATTGCCGGATAAAACTCTTTCCAAAAAAGGATATAACGCCCCGTTGCTATATATAAAATAGCGACCCTGGCAGATTTGACATCATGGGCGGGTAAAATAACCCAATTCGGCGGTATAATTTCTTTACCCCACCAATCATGCCGATAGTCCCACTTATCCGGTGCTATGACAATTTTATCAGGATTCGGATTGAGCCAGGCACCCCACCAGGAAAAGCTGGAATTAGCGATAATATTATGACGGCAATGCGTCATCAGGCGCAAATCTTCAATATCTGATTTATTATGAATGAAAGTATGATTTTCGGTTGTTTTGAACACGGATTTTGCTTTTTCAATATCATTTGAAAAGATATACAAATGAATCGGATCCGGATCGTGGTTTTTAATATATTGAATAGCATTGTCATAATAGGTTTGGGACAGCAACGGATATTCGTTACGGATGTAATCGCCGCGGCGGATATGCAGGCATACGCTGTTTTCCTGTTTCATTTGATCGATGATTTTTTGATTGTTCGCGGACGGTGGGTTTTTGAAAGAGAATTCCGTGCGAATATCGTCCGCGAATTCTTTAAAGAAATCTTCGTTCTGCATATAACCGCTTAAATAGGTCAGATGAGGGTTAGAATAGGTTGCGGTGTCAAATTTGTTCCAGCCGGATTTTTTACGATCAGACAATCGTTTTTGGAGGGCTTGGGATTGGTGTGAATAGAGGTGTGGATTTTTCGATGATTCCGAGGCCGATATATTAAAAAAGGGTTTTAATTTACTTAAAGAAGGGGCGTATAATTTTTTACCGTGTTTACGGGCATAGGCAAAAGCGGCGGCGTATTGGAACATTTGGTTTCCGAAGCCATTTTTCAGGGTGACTTCAACACTGTTGTCCATAACATCTTTATCCAGCATTTCATAGATCAGTGTATCCGTGACGGCTTCCGGCGTATTGGCGTGATTTTTCGGATCGGACATAAAACCGATAATGCAATTGATATAATTCAGATACGTTTGATTCGACATATTTTTAAGGAAGTCGTAAAGCTCTTCATAGGATTGAAAATCATTCCGATTGATAAAACACGCCTTGGGCACATACTCTTCAATATTGGGGGCTCCGAGATAAACGGGAACTGTTCCGGCGGCCATGACATCGTATATTTTTTCACTGACATAATCCGGCGCCTGTGTATTTTCGTAAGCCAAACCGAATTTAGCCTGACGCAGAAAAGCGATTTTATCTTTGACACGACCTTTGTATCGTTGATCAAACACGGATTGTCTGTCCGGCGGGAGGCTGTTCCGAAAATCTGATTTCCAGCCACCGTGTCCGGCAAACAAAATATCATCCGGATGGTTTTTCAAAAACCACCAGACGGCGACACGCCTTTCGGCGTATTTGTTTTTGGGGTTTTTACGGATGAAGTGACCGGCAACCTGAGCAACCAGAACGTTTTTAGAAACTAAATCGGACAGTGTGAATGAAAACGGACGATATTCGTAGGGGATGGGGAGGCGGACATAGCCGGGGCGTTTAGCGGCCTGTTGATCATAGGTAAATATTTTTTTATAACGGCGTTCTATGTCCGGTTTCGCCGGAATTGTGACGGAAAGCGGCGATTCAAGAAGCCATAAAAAGGATTTATCTTTCATGTTTTCGGGAACATGATAGTGGGGATAGGCAACGATAACCAAATCACTTTTTTCCGGAGAATGAATATCTTGTGTTGCCAAATCATATCCGCGAGCTGCCAATTTTTCTTTTAACAGGCGAGCGGTTGCATTCTGGTTAAATACTTGATTATTTTTATAATTAGGCCACCACACAAAGCTTGCTTTTTTCATAGGTGGGGATGACGTTTCGGCAACAGAAATACTTGTAAATAAAACGAAAAAAAGGCAGAAGATCCATCGTTTCATAATTTTCCTCCTATTTTATTACCACTTGCGTATCGTTTCAGACCGGCATAGAAGAACAGCACACTGCCGATGAGCGCAAGGGCGGCGATACAGAACATCCACACAAGTGTTGTAGCATTGGCGTGATGCATTTGTTCAACGGGCAGGATAGATATCAATCCTGCCGGGAGCAGGGATATTAAAATCAGTTTTGCCGTGCCGCCGTAAATACAACCCGGATAGCCTGTGATATTCAGGAACAGGTAAAACAGGCGTTCGCCGAAATCCGTGCTATCCGCCGTATAAAAGTTGAGCGATCCCAGAAAAATGTTCAGACTGACGAACAGGGTGGCTCCGACAATCAGGCAGAACAGCAGAATACCGACATTACCGAAAGAGACCAATCCGGAGGCGGTCAACAGAATGATGCCTGACAGTAAATCACCGAATCCGGCGGGATCCGTTTGAGAGCAGAGGGTATGCAACAGGATGTTTTTAGGTGCCAGCAGGTAGGTGTCCAATTCACCGTATTCAATCAGACGAGCCGTGTAAATACCGGCTCCGCGGAAGAAAATCGACCAAATCGAAAAAGAGGTGACGACCAATCCCGTCATAAACATAAAGTCAGAAAACGTCCAACCGTTAATTGTTTTGAATGTTCCGAACACGGCGAACCACCCGATCAGCATTATCAGGTTATTGACAATCATGAACAACACGCGGAGGATAAACGAGGCTTTTAAAGAAAGAGTTTGTTCAAAAGCGGTTTTATACAATCGTGTCAGGAACCGGAGATGAGGGTGTTTTATGTCAGCCGCCATTGACGGATACCTTTCTTTTTAAAATATAAAACAAAAAATGATTAAGACCGGTCATCACGGTAATCCAGAAACCGAGTGTCAAGGCGGCTGTTAACGCATTTTCGGGGGTATAGTGGTAAATCAGGCTTGTGACCCGATAACCGGCCGCTCCGAACGGTGTTGCCAGAGCGAATCGGAAAAGGGCGTCGGGGTAGAATGTCAATGGAAAGAACAGGCCTCCCAGGATATACTCTCCTTTTTGAACCAACCAGAACAGCGGAAGGGAATCCTGAAGATACAGAGTGGAGAGTCCGATAAAAACGGTTCCGAGGGACAACAGGAGCATAGAGCCGAACAAAAGCGGAATAATAACGGGTAGGGCTTTGATGTCAGAGGGCAGGGCACCGTTTGTTAAGAAAGAAATGATGCCGGCACCCGCGATCAGCAGAACGGGCAAACGGACGCAAAAGGTTCCCAAGGATTCGCAACATTTGTATCCGATGAAAGAAACGGGACGCATCATCAGGTATGCGATATTACCGGAGCGAACATCTTCTTCAATCCGTCGGTGAAGTCCTTCGGGACGTCCGAATTGCAGGATAGCACCCAACAAGAGATACCAGATAAAATTAACGGCGGAAATATCGGCGTTTGTTTTTTCCGTGCCAACAACATTCCAAAATGCATTAAACACTGCCAACATGACCGCCAGAAGCACCAGGCGCGCCATCAGAGATTTCATCCGAAGCAATTGTTCGGCCGCTGCGGTGCGCATGATTGTTACGTATTTCCTCATACGCCTTTATCCTTTTTATATAAGGCTCGGATAATATCTTCCAGCGGTGGATTTGAAACGGACAAGTCGCGGATTGTTTTATGTCCGATTAATTTTGTAAGAGCATTATTAACGGATTGGGCGGCGGATATTTGAAGTGTTCGGTGTGTTCCGTCATCATAAGTAACCGTGATTTCCCGATGGGTCAGGTAATTTTGTTTCATATCCGAAACGGTGGTATCTAAAATCAACCGGCCATGATTAATCATTAAAACACGTTCGCATAACTGTTCAATATCACCCGTATCATGAGATGTCATTAAGACGGTTGTTCCGGTTTGGCGAATTTGGTCGGTCAGCAGATCCCGAATCAGCCCTTTCGCTTCCACATCCAGACCGATTGTCGGTTCATCCAGGAACAAAACGGCCGGTTGATGAATCAGAGAGGCGACGATTTCGCAGCGCATACGTTCCCCGAGCGATAAGGAGCGAACGGGTTTGTCTATCAGTGTTTTCAAATCAAACCGGCGGATAAGTTCATTTGTCCAGGTTCGGGCTTTTGAATCCGGAATATCATAAATGGCGGCGATTAAATCAAAAGAACGCCGTGCCGGCAAATGATACCACAATTGTGATCGTTGTCCGAAAACGGCACCGATTCGGCGCATTAATTTAGCCCGATCTGTCCAGGGATTCATACCCAGGATTTCGGCGGAACCGCCCGACGGGAATAGAATGGAGGTCAACATTTTAAGTGTTGTGGATTTACCCGCCCCGTTCGGGCCGATAAAAGCCACGCACGAACCGCCCTCTATTTGGAACGACACGGATCGGACGGCTTTGATTTCTTTGACACCGTTTCGGTCTTTTATCCGGAATGTTTTTGACAGATGATCAACGATGATATCTTGGGGCATATTTATTCTGATCCTTTTCGTGCAAGAACTATAACGTAAAACGGTAGCGTATTCAAGCCTTTTTTAATCTTTTAAAACACAACCGACAGGGACGTGATCCGAAGGTTTCGGCACTCCCCGAAGATGTTTGTAAACGGTTGCGCCGCTCAGGCGGTTTTTCAAATTGTTTGAGACGAAAACGGCGTCCAGGAGCATACCGTTGTTTTTAGGCCATGCCCCCATTTGAAAGTCCCAAAAAGAATAGGTATGCGGTTCGGGATTGAACAACCGGACGGCGTTTGTTATCGGGAGATCGGACAATGCCGAGAAAGCTTTCCGAACGGCGGGTAACATCAGAGCGTTTGTCCGATAGGCTTCCGGATTATAAACATCCGTATCCCGTTCAATCACATTAAAATCACCGCCGAGAATTATTTTTTTTCCTTCATCCGACAAGCGGGACACATGGTGTGTCAGGGCGGTCATCCACCGCAGTTTATAGGCAAGACGTTCCGTATCCGCCGGGTTTTTCTCCGGCGGGTTTCCGTTCGGGACATAAACGCAGATACAGGTTATCCCGTCCGGTGTTTCGGCCTGACAAAAACGAGCCTGTGGCGGATCCGTATCTTGAAATCCGGGCAATGCGGTCAATGGAGCATTCATTGTTTGTTTTGACAGGATGGTGACACCGTTAAATCCTTTTTGTCCGGACAGAACGGTTTGATAACCGGCATTTAAGATATCCAAAGCGGGAAACGTGTCTGAGGTTGCTTTAACCTCCTGAATCATCATGATATCAGGTTGTTCTTCTTTCAAAAAACTTAAAAGAAGCGGCAGGCGGGCTCGGACGGAGGCCACGTTCCATGAAATAAATTTTTGCATTTTCAGATTCCTTGTGATAAAATCAATTTTATGAAATCGTGTTATATTTTTTTATTATCTCTGTTTTTGGCGCAAAATGCAAATGCTTTTTGCACGGGGCAAACACCGCGGATTGTTTTGGACACGGAAACCGGTCGTGTTCAATATGTGACACATTTGTCAAAAGACGAATTTGCGCGGCAATCCCCTGTTCCGGTGTCGCCGAACACATTGGGGTTGACCATTGCGAAGTTAAACGTAACGGGAACGGGGGTTCCCGATATTCAACAGAAAGGTGTCCGCGCGTGTATCGGCATTCGCGAAATGCGGTTAAAGATAGGATATGACACGTTAAAAGTTTTTATTGATAAGAAATACAGGCCGGGGTCTTGCGAATACGACGTTGTTAAAGAACATGAAAACTATCATGTCAGAGTTTCCCAAGAGGCGATGACTTTTTTCAGGCCGGATATTGAAAAAGCGTTAAATCGGGCAGTTCGGAAAATTACCCCTGAAATTGTGACGAGCCAGGCCGAGGCGCAAGCGGTTTTTCAGCGGCAGTTTCGGCAGGTGATGAAGGATATTCAGCCAGTTTTGGATCATATCAACGCCAAAATAGCCGAAAAGAATTATGAAATAGATACGCCGGAATCATATCGGCGAGCAACGGCTTTGTGCCATAATTGGTGATAAAAAAAACAGGAGGCGAGCCTCCTGTTTTTATACGCCGACGGCGGCGTGACAATTACAAATCGGCAGGTAATTAAAAATCAGGCTGAGAATAAAAACAGCCAACAGGGGAACGACGACCTTTTCAAAGGGAAAATGGGCATGTCCGCCGTTTTGGTATTTCATCCATTCGTAGAAATGCATGGCTCCGATAAAAGTCAACGCGCCCAAAATCGTTGCGAATAAAAATGAGTCAAGATAAAAAATGCCGATAACGGACGGATCATAATGCAGTTCTCCCAAATACATAAATCCGATTGATCCGACGGACAGAATCATCAGTAACGGATTCCGAAACCGGAATTGCCAGTTTTTCTTGTCAAACCAGCGAATAAGCCAATACCCGATAATGGCCAGAAAAGCACCCGCCCAGATGCCGACAATGCAATCATCGACCCCCATTTTGCGGGCGATGGATAGGGATGCGCCGATCGCGATGGTGCAGACGGGACATGCCGGGTTGGCCGAGGCCTGTCCCGACATAAACAAGGCGGTTAAAAGTGTAAAGAGTTTAAGCATATTTTTCTCCTTCAATGATGTAAAACGGTAATGACATATTACAATAACAATATATATTAAAAATGTCAACAATTAAATTCGCAAAAAATATTTTATGTCAACGACAGCGTTTTTATACTAAAATAGAATTAAAAAGGCAAGAAAAAAGAGAGGCTTTGTTCTCTTATTTTAGAAAAAAATCATTCTTCGCGTATATGACAACCCGTGCCGGCGGTAAATCCCGGCAGGTAATCCTGTGTCAATTTCGATTGAGATGTGACTTTGGCCGGTTTTGTGGTGACGGGTGGATACTGTCGGAAAAGGTGTTGCGCATACTTGCGCGCATTATCGACGCGATAGATGGTATAGTCATACTGGTTATATCTATCTCTTACGGTAGACAACATCAAAGCGGCGCGGCGGGAGTCGTTCCCGTTATAATAAGTTTCCAACATCTCTATGCCGAACGGAATCATTTTTTGAGAGCGGTGCTTTTTGGATTCTTGACGAATCGTTTCGATCAGGTGATCCATTATGTTTTGGACAAATAAGGGGAGCGGGTGGTTACCGTATTGAAGCTCAATGGCTTTTTTTCGAAAACAAAGGCTTTCAAAATCAATTTTTGATTGAGTGCGTCTATCCATAACGACCTCCTTATTTTCAACGTTTCATTTACTATTTTATTGAAGATTGTTATTTTTGTCAATAAAAAATATTTTATTTTTTTAAAAATAGGGAAGTATGAGAATAAGTTATTATAATTTTATTTTTTATTGATTTAGATATATTTTTATTTAAAGTTCTATATTAGATAAAAATACTAAAAAAGGCAAAAAAAATGGAAAATTTGTATTTTTAATACATATCTTGATTTTTGTTTTGTTTTTGAGAGAGATGCATAAAAAGATATAAAAATTAAATTATTTACTAAAAAATGATATTGACTTCAGTGTTTCTCTTATAGTATGCTTTTTTCAGGTGTGGAGGGCGTTGCGCCTTTTAATTGACACCTGTTAAGTTGGTTAGTCCTTGTATTTACTAGAAAAAAAGGAGATAAGAATGAAATATTCAAATACAACGATTCGAGAGTTGACGGCTCGATACAGCCGTGTTTTAAGGAAGTGCGCCCTATTGAACGCGGCACTTTTGTTGAGTGTTGCTTTTGCTGTTCCGGCTATGGCCGAAACATCGTTTTTAGCGGAAAAGAATCAGGAACTATCTGGAACTTATACTGCTTATGTAAATACCAATTCAACACGGGCGGGTGTGGCAACAATTGATTATGGCACATCGGGTGTGACGGTTGCCGAAGGAACCGTTTTTGGCGGCAATGAAACGCAGGCGAGTGCTGGCGGCGCCATTAAGGCATTAAACGGGGTGACTATCGGAAACGATGTTACGTTTTCAAATAACAAAGCAACAGAAAGTGCCTGGGGTGGCGGTGCTTTGTATATTAAGTTAGCTAATAAAGGGACTGCGTCCGAAAATACAACTGTTTCAATCGGAGAGAACGTTAAATTTAGTGGAAATGAGGCCGGATTGGGTGGTGCTCTTGCGTTGGAGTACGGAGAGGTATCCGTTGGCGCGGGATCAGAATTTTCCGGAAACAAAGCGGATAACGGCGGTGCCATTGCCATGTGGAAAGATGCCGAACATGGTGATTTAAAATCTTCTTTATCTTTGACAGACGTTTCGTTTAAGACGAACGCGGCGACAGGAAACGGTGGCGCTATCTCTATTGATAAAGATGCCGGAACAGTTACCGTAAGCGGTGGTTTGTTTGAGGGTAATTCCGCCAATATGGGGGGGGGTATTTATAACAACGACACATTGACAATTCAAAACGGAACTGCTTTTACGAATAACAGTGCTCATGCCGGTGGTGCGATTTATGTGGGGCATACAGGTAAACTAACATTGAATAATGGTGTCGTATTTGATAATAACCGTGCCGAGGCGCAGTCGGCGAATAGTCCTGCGGATTCCGGCGGTGCTATTTATTTGATTGACGGTGGCTCTTTAACGGCAGAGGATAATATCAAGTTTACGAATAATAAGGCTGTCGGGGAACAATATGATTATCCGGATGGTGCTGTCACAGGTAACAAAGGCGGCGCGATTTTTGCCGAAGGTGCCAATGTTCAATTTGGTAACGGAGCTCTGTTTGAGGGGAACCAAGCCCGGCAGAACGGTGGCGCGATTTATAACTGGTCCAGCGGAGCGGATGTCAGCTTGGTTTTTGGGAACGATGCCACATTTAAAAACAATAAGTCTCTGACATCAGACGGTGGTGCTATTGTGAATATTGACGGCAAGGCCACATTTGGTGATAACGTTCGCTTTGAAGGGAATACGGCGGCCGGTAACGGTGGTGCTATTGCCAACAATCGCTTTACGGGAGAATCGACTGTTACCGTGGGTAAAAATGCTGTGTTCAGTGGAAACAAGGCGACCAATGGCGGTGCGATTTGGAATGAGTCAGCGTTAACCATCAGGGAAGGGGCTGTATTTTCCAATAACGGATCTTTGGCGTCTAATGCCGGCGGTGCGATTTACAATGCCGGGAAGGGAACCATTAGTGAGATTAAGGGTGCCACCTTTAATGGAAATGCCGCTCAATACGGCGGTGCAATTAACAATGCCGGTATTGTGGCGAACGAACTTGGAAAGATTACCATTGTTTCATCCGTGTTTAGCGGAAATACGGCTTTTAACGGTGGTGCTTTACGGAATCAAGGCGTAGCCTCTTTAAGCGGTGCCGAGGTATCCGAGTCTGTTTTCACGGGTAACACGGCCAAAAACGGTGCGGCCGTTTGGAACGGTGAGCGCGGGCAAATGACCATTGATAAGACGACGTTCGACAGTAATGTCGCGACGGGCGGGCTTGGTCAAGGCGGCGCTATTACCAACAATGGGACGCTTTCTTTATCAGACAGTGTGTTTTCAAACAATACTGCCGATAAATTAGGTGGTGCTATTTTCAATGATAAAAAAGGTTCATTGACATTAACCGGTGAGAATACATTTAGCGGTAATACGGCAAATGGTGTTGGAAATGATATTTACAATATCGGTACTCTGACCAATAATGGCACAGCGACTTTGTCCAGCGGGTTGGTTAATGCCGGAACATTTACTAACAGCTCAGGTGCGAGCCTGACATTGGGCGGCGTCGTTGAATTGCAAAGTGCTTTGGCAAATGAGGGGACTTTAACATTTGAAAAGGGTTCTTCATTGAAAGTGGCTTTGATGGACAGTTCTGCCCTGACGTCTATTATTACAGGTTCCGGAACGGTTAGCGGGGACACATCGTTAATTATTGAAAACGGGTCCACCGGCGGTTCGATTAAAATTGACAATGATATGACCAATCTTCAATTAACAGATAATACATTGTATGATATTGTTAATGAAAGCGGGACAATCACCGTCACAAAAAAGAGTGCCGAAGAGGCTGCCGGAACATTGGCTGCCGCGGGTGCCAGCTCAAACGAAGCGGCCGCTATCGTGGCGATGAGCGGTGTTTCCACGACAGGAAACGCTCAGGCTGACGCGATATTAAGTCAAATAACGACTGCAGCTCAGAGCGGGGATGTTGCAACGGCTTCCGCCCTTGTTGAACGCATTAACCCGACAGATGCGCCCGTGTTGCAATCCGTGTCCACAAACACGGCGGTTTTAGGCGCGGTTGTCAACCGTCTTGCGGTTGTCGGCGGTGGTGCTCCGGTTGCGGCTCAAGGACGTTCCGGCGGTGATGTGGTATCCAAGCTGTCTCCGTGGGTTCAGGGTCTGTATAACAAAACGCACAACTCGCAAGGTATCGGATTTGATGCCTATAGCCAAGGGTTTGCGTTTGGTGCCGACACGGATCTGACGGATGCGTGGACAGTCGGTTTAGGGTATGCCTATACCGCAACAGATATCAAAAACAGCGCGCATAAGACACAGGTTTACGGTGACAACTACTTTATCTATGGTCAGTATAAACCGTCGGCCTGGTATATCAACGGTGTTATCAACTATGGTCATTCCGACTATAAAGACACGGGTGCAATGACCAGCCGTTATGATGTTGATACCTATGGTGCGCAAATCATGACCGGTTATCAATGGGATATTTTGGATAACTATGCCGGTGTTCGGTATACATACATTGACGTCGATCGTTACAACAATGGTTTGACGGAAGTGGACACCAAGAATTCCCAAATCGCAACGGCCGTTATCGGAACAAAAGTCAGCAAAGACTTTACGCCGGCGAAAGGGGTTGTGTTGACACCGGAATTCCGTTTGGCGGGAACGTATGACTTTAAGGCCGATAACTCGAAAGCGACAATCGGTATTATGGGCAGTACGGCCAGCTATACGATTGAAAACCGTCGTCTGCATCGCGCCGCGGTGGAAACGGGTGTCGGTTTGACGGCGTCTATTCGGAATTTGGAGTTGTCAGCCAACTATGATGCTTCTCTGCGTTCCGAAAGCAACACGCAGGCGGTCAACCTGAAAGCGATCTATCACTTCTAAAGGTAGATTGACCAAAGAACCCGGTCTGTTCAGACCGGGTTTTTTATGGTTCGAACGTAACACGACCAGCGTGAACAGGTAGATGTAGACATTCCAGCCCAGCCGTTAGGCTTGTGTAGCCTTTGGGCTGGGCGAACGAAGTTCGGAATGGTTAATACCACTTGCGTTAGCTAGTGGAAGTTTATTGGAGTGTTATGGGGACAGGGGGATTCCGGCCATATAGATATAAAATGATTATCAGGCCGTCATTTTAGATATGAACGGGTAGCGATTCAAGACAGGAGTGAATTTTTTGTTATAAAAATTGACAAAGTTTTTAAATATGGTATAATAAGAGAATGACGTTTTTTGTCCTTATTTTTGATAAAGGAGATATACAATGGTTGTTTCGGTCCGCACATCAATTGCAAAGCAAATTAAAAAGCAGCAGCATTCATCTAAAAAATTATCTGTTCGGCAAGCGCGTATTCGAGCCGACAGAAAGTATTACCGGAACCCGGAGAACCAAAAAACATTGGTATCCGCTTTTATCGGGGATTTAGCAGAGGCGACTTTTTCACCGGAAATGTTCAGTTATCGTTGGAACCAAAAATTCGGAAATTTAATTAAGTCGTTACAGCCTAAAATGCCGAACGGTCGTCGGAAAAGCATCGGTATGCGTGCGGCGTATGAAAATCCGCGGTATCGGCGGATGTTTAATGTATTAATGCATCGCGATCCGGAAGCCGAAGTGGAATGGGAGGCATTTCGCCGGTATTTCTTAAACGGTGTTGTCAAAGATATGATTTTGGATCGTCCTTTACCGGCGCGGGTTGTCAATACGTTATCTCCCGAAAGAAAGAAACGCGTCCGGCGGGCGGTTCGGAAAATGGACACAAGCGTCCGCGCAGCAGATGATCAAGCGGAGATTCGTCCGGTTAGGGAGGAACGAGCTTCCGACACGCGGGAGGAACGTGTGCCTCGGGGGGCTGTTTCTTTTGAGGCGGTTGAGATGGAAAACGGTGCGGCTGTTGCGTCGAATCGATCGGATGACAAAGTGCCGGAAGAGCCTTTGCCGGCGACGGAGCGGGTAGCTTCTCATCCCGGAGTGGATATTAACCTGATGGATCCGGCGGTTATGGAAGCCGAGCGGCGGCGTAATTGGCGCGGGGTAGACATCAATTTAATGGAGCCGGAAAGAGATGAGGAAGCCGAAGAGTTGGAGGCTTTATTAAGATCTTCAATGGTTTCCGGACGACCGGATAAAAGGGATGAACAGGCGGTAGAAGTGCATGAGCCGGAAAAAGAAGCCGTTGAAAATGAAGCGGCAGGCAAAGGCGTCGATTCCGTTTCGGATAATCAATCCGAAAAAGTTGTTGAGGAGGTATCAGCACCGGCAGCGGATCCTGTTACGGCGGAAAGGGAAGAGCCTGTTTCAGAGACGGTTTTCCGGATGTCGGAACCGAATAGTGAGGGGGTAACCATTACGGTACCGGATCATGGTTTGGGCGGATGGGAAGCCGTTATGCCGGAGGATACGCCTGTTGCGGAAACGGCGGGGAATTCGGATAGGGAGTCTGTCAGCGCGGTAGCACGGGATGAGGCACCCGAAAAGCATGCGGAATCAACGAGGCAACCTGAAAACGAAACCGTTCAACCACAAGAGGAAACAGCGGCGGACAGAGCCGCGCGTTGGGAGGCCGAGCGTTCTCAAAAAAGGACGGCAGTCAATGCAGGTATTAAACAACCGGAAAATTCGGAGAATGCGAAATCGCGGCGTTCTTTCCGGTTCGGGGCGACGTTAATGCGAAATCCGGTCATTCGGAACTTGGTTATGGTGGCTGCTTTGGCCGGGACGATAACGGGTGCGCAGGTTTTAAGGAATCATTTGGAGGCACCCGTGTCACGTGCCGGCACGGTATTGGTTGATCATCACAATAATGATGTGCGGGAGATCGTTGAAAATGGGGCTCAGAAAGACCGGGGTGTCGTCGAAACGAAAACGGCTTCAAAACCGACTGTTGCCGTGGAAAAAGAGTCTGTGGTTACAGATACTGTTGTTAAAGCGGCTTCACAACAGGATTCGGCTCCTTCTGTGCAGCCGGTAACGCAAGATGTTTCGAAAGAGCCGGTGGTTTCTCAACAGAATAATGTGCCGAGCGCAGGGGCGGAGAATGCTGAAAACGGTTCTGAAAACAAATCAGGAGAAGCCGTTAAAATGCCGGAAACAAAGTCCGAGGGAACGCCCGGGGCGACGACATCGGGAGAAAATGAAATGCCGATCGTTGCGGATAACGATGTGGACACACCTGTTTATACGTTAGAAGATATTCAGAATGCCGGATCCGGCGTTGTGATGACGGAAGAGGCACCGTATCAGGTTCAGGTTGAGGATGTCTCCGAAACAGCGGTTGCGGAGAAAGCAACTGCGCCGGAAGCTGAATCGGAAGCGGCGGTGAAAAATGTTTCAGCAGAACAAGAAACGGTTACAGTGTCAGCGGATAACGATGTGGACACACCTGTTTATACGTTAGAAGATATTCAGAATGCCGGATCCGGAGTTGTGATGACGGAAGAGGCCCCGTATCAGGTTCAGATTGAGGATGTCTCCGAAACAGCGGTTGCGGAGAAAGCAACTGCGCCGGAAGCTGAATCGGAAACGGCGGTGAAAAATGTTTCAGCAGAACAAGAAACGGTTACAGTGTCAGCGGATAACGATGTGGACACACCTGTTTATACGTTAGAAGATATTCAGAATGCCGGATCCAGCGTTGTGATGACGGAAGAGGCACCGTATCAGGTTCAGGTTGAGGATGTCCCCGAAACAGCGGTTGTGGAGAAAGCAACTGCGCCGGAAGCTGAATCGAAGGTTTCTATGGATGGAAAGGAGACTGTGGAAAAAGGTGAAGTTGATCAACCATCAACGGCGACGGGAGATCAGATTTATGGGGATCAGGAGCAATTCAGTGCGCAAGAATTGATCGCCATTCATGATGCCGCGGTTGATAATGTGGCAAAAACACATTTCTTCGGGCGTTTTTCGGTTAAAAAGGATGAAGTGCGCGTTGAAATGGCGCGTATGTTGGATAGTGGTGAAGCAGATAAGGTTGTGCAACAATATCGTTTGGATCACGCGGAAGAGATAGCGGCAGCGCAGGCCGAGGCGGCGAAAGCGGCGGCCGAGAAAGCAGCTGCGGAACAGAGCGGAGAGGGTAAAGCGACAGAAGAACAGGCGACAGCGGAAAATGGCAAGGGCTTGTTTGGTTCAATCGGTGAGTGGTATGACGGTGTGACGGCGCGAAAAGACGGTAGCAACGGCATTGTCAGTTCTTTCAACAAGGATGTGATGCAACCGGCATTGAACGGTAGCATACCGGAGTATACGGCGGTGCAGAAACTGCAGCAGGCGGAAGATGCGGCGGTCAGAGAGGTTGCGGCGGAAAAAGCGAAAGAAGACTTGACGACGACACAAAAAGTCTTTGGGTTCGGAACGGCAGCTTTCCAAACGCGAGATCAGGTGGACGCCCGTTTATCTGAAATGGAAAAGAGCGGAGAGGCGCAAAAGATACGGGACGAATTCCGGAAACAGCACGCGGAAGAGATAGCGGCGGCACAGGCCGAGGCAGCGAAAGCGGCAGCCGAGAAAGCAACCGCGGAACAGAGCGGAGAGGGTAAAGAGACAGAAGAACAGGCGACGGCCGAAAATGACAAGGGCTTGTTTGATTCAGT
>CALXUR010000010.1 GCA_944391735.1 uncultured Alphaproteobacteria bacterium
TGACCATTAAATCGTTACAGTTTCTACCCGATTTTCCTTGCAAATAAGCATTTTTATTTGTATATAGAATAGGTATTTACAAAACAAATCAACCTACGGAGAACTAAAATGAAAAAAATATTAGTCGGTGCCTTCATGCTAATGACAGTTGTCGCATGCAAACAAAAAGCAACCATTCAGGGAAACGAATATTTACTCAACGGAACACCAGATGACGTTGAAATCACTTTGAGTTTTGCACCTGTTGAAAACCGTTTTTTCGGAAAAGCCGTTAATCGTTACTTTGGCAGTTATACAATTGAGGGTGATCGTTTAAAATTGGGGGCGGTCGGCTCCACAATGATGATGGGACCCGAAGAAGCCATGAAGGCCGAACATCAGTATTTTCAGGATTTAAGTCATGTAGACACATTCCAAGTAACCCCGGATACACTGACCCTTACCTTATCCGATAATAAAAAGCTGACATTCCGGAAAATCGGTGCCGCGAAATGATAAGACGAACAGTCTGTCTTGGTCTTTTTTTATTACTAATACCTGAGCCGGTTTTTTCAAATGAATGGCATAAAATTGACAGAGAGTATGCTCAATTTGAATATACACCGGCTCAACCATATGTGCGAGTAGATCCTTTTGGAACCTCCCCTCTGTCAGCTGTCATTAAATTTTCCTTACCACAAGCCGCACAAGTATCCCTTAAAATAAAAGGGTTGAATCAAACTTCCGATATATCGGTGACATTTTCATCCATTCAAAAAG
The DNA here is from genome assembly GCA_944391735.1 of uncultured Alphaproteobacteria bacterium. GTDB lineage: Bacteria > Pseudomonadota > Alphaproteobacteria > CAAHEQ01 > UBA3637 > CALXZG01. The sequence goes on from CALXUR010000010.1 coordinate 760, forward strand.
AATGGGAAATTCCTGTTTACGGTCTTTATCCCAACATGCAAAACAAAATTGATATTATTGTCACCAGCAACAATACTTCAACAACCCATCGTGTAAACATCAAAACTCAACCGCTTCCTTCTCATGCCCCTTGGATCATCCCCATCAAAAACAACAAGAACGAAAACGGATTCTATTGGGTCAGCGGCGGAAAAAATGGAGGTTCTTTGTTTGTATTTGATGAACAGGGTTATATTCGTTTTGCGTTCCTGAACCCGAACGATACACCCTACCAACAAGCAACACTTATTCATGATCGCTTAGTTATTGATAAAAGCAACGGGCAAATTGCTGTTTATTCTTTATTGGGTGAAAAAATAAATGAATGGAAAATACCAAATGCTTTTACCAGTTTTCAACACGGTATCTATGCCGGCCCCCAAAATACAGCGTTGATTATAGGCAGTTTTCCCAACACATATGCGACCATTAATAATCAAACTCAAAAAACAGCATATGATCACATTATCGCGCTTGATTTGGAAACAGGTCATATTACAAAAACATGGAATCTTGCCTCTATCTTAAATCCGGATCGATCTCTGTATTTTAAGATATCATCTAAAATACAACCTGCCGATTGGATACACCTTAATTCGGTGCAATATATTCCGCAGGAAAACTCTTTACTGATCTCCGCAAAACATATCGGACTATTAAAAATAGATTATCAAGACGGCCATCTAAAATGGTTGGCAACACCGCACTTGTTATTGAATAAATCGGGTATTGACGGAAAAGGCCCGCCCCTTTGGAATCGGGTTCTAACCGCAATAGATGCCAATGGTACCCCCTATAACCAAAATATTCAACAAGGTAAACTAATACCTGATTCTTTTCATTGGCCAATGATGAATCACGATGCAAAACAAATCATGCCCGGATTAATTAGCGTCTTCAGCAACAACGGACCTTTAGCCGACTCTAGTCTATCATTCCTGTCTAACAGCGATGTTCTTTTATTTAAATTGGATGAAAACAAGAAAACCATTCAATTAAAAAAGAAAATCTCACTCCCCTATTATGCCGATATAGCATCCGGTAGCACTTATATTCCTTTGCCGAAAAATGATCTTTTTATTTTTGCTTCGCATTTACCTGATAAAAATACAAATCATACTTTTGATAAAATTTATCGTTATGATATGGATACCAATAAACCGGTTTTTGAAGCGTCTATTTTTTATAATTCCTACTTTTATAAAGCAGAGCCCACATCATTCTACAACTCAAAACAAACCCATCCAAACACGCGCCGCACGCACTTGATCGCGCAATAATAAAAATAAGGCGATTCGGTGCTTTATTTTTAATCCTTCAAAAGAAATCCGACCACTCTGATAAAGAGGAATAACTTGTTTATGAATCTCATCAAACAAAACTCGCCGCACCTGTTTGTCTTTTTGTTTTCGGACAGCCTGGTTAATCATCATCTTAAAACGCTGATTTAAAATACAACGTCGAACCTGATTTATGTCTTGAGGGCGTATCCGGGATATAGTATCATAAACGGTCTGAATGACGGTCACATAGCTGGCCACCTTTTTAATATTAAAAGAAGTGCGCATAATCGAGGACGGATTTTGATAGTAATAATATAACGGCGCTTTAACAACCGCCATTCGACCAATTGTCGCCATTACCGTTGTCGTAAAGGGCACATCTTCAAAATAAATTCCTTCAACAAAACGCACCGAATCAAAAATCTGCCGTGAATACAGACGTGTCCAAACACCCGTCATAATATCCCGACGTCGTAAAAATGCCTGAAACGGATTGTCATAAACCGTAACACGCAAATCCTCCTCCTTGATTTCCGGAAAATGCCCGCCATATACATCGGATGTTTTAACAAATCCCCCACCCACAACATCCGACGGATATTTTTGCATGACATCGCACAAAATTTCCAAAGCGCGCGGATGAATATAATCATCCGAATCCACAAAATAAATATAAGCCCCTTTTGCGACTTTGATACCCGTATTTCTGGCACCGGACAGACCTTTATTTTCCTGATGAATAACCCGGAAACGGTTGTCTTTTTCCGCGAATTGTTCCGCCAAAATACCGCTTTTATCGGTCGATCCGTCATCAATACACAGCACTTCAAAATCCGTGAAAGTTTGTTTTTGAATAGAAGTCAAACATCCGATAACAAGCTCCTCAACATTGAAAATCGGAACAATAATACTGACGTGGGGATTTTTCATTTAACACTCCTTGGGTATAATTTTTAATTCTTTTAACATAATCAACATTTGTTCAAGCCGTTTTGCATACGTATGCTCTGCCATTGTCCGCCGATATCCGGCCTCGGCAATCCGACAATACTTTTTCGGATGTGACACAATATCATGGACAAGTCGGTTTAAATCAGACGGCGTTTTATATGTAACCGCCTCTTTCCCCACCTCATAACAAAGCGGCAAATCTTTGGAAGTATTGACAATAATTAATCCACCGCAAGCGGATACCTCAAATACCCGAAAATTCAATCCGTCGATGATATTTTTGGAAAAAGTCATGTTAATCGGCGCAATCGTTTTATTGATAAAATCCTGCATTTTACGGTGTGGCAATTTATAATTATGCACATCATGCTGTTTTAAAAGATCAATCGGCCAACGCCGCCCATAAACAACGCATTTATCTTGAACCGCTTTCAGATAAGAAATCCGGCGATCGTTGCCTACCCCCGCAAAAAACGGCGGCTTTGTCCGGGGTAGTCCGCGATTAACAAAAACCGTTTCATCCGCACACAACGGCAAATACAGATTACGACTTTTAAAGGATTTTGTTTGCTTTAAATATCCCGTATCGGAACAAAATAAAACATCCAAAAAATCGGCCTTGGACTTTTCATTTTTACCGAAAGCGTCCGACACCCATCCGATTCGAGGAATGGTCGGAAAATCATCCAGAATGTCATAGCATTCCTGCGGAATAAAAAAGGACGACACATAAAAAATCAAATCGGGCTTAAACGAATCAATCTGTTTTTTTAATGTTTGCGCCGCATACCAATACCGCCGCGACCGATGAAATATTTTATGAAACACGGATGACGGCGTTATTTTGTTATACAAAAATAAACGCGTTTCATGTCCCTTTAAAAACTTTTGAACATTCTCGGGCCACTGCATAATGTTCTTTTTCCCAATAATAAAAATCCGCATAAGTCCCCCTTTTTATGTTGATTTTTGTTGATAATGTAAAAATTTTGCTTGATGTCTGTATTGAATCTTCTCCTAAAAATACATCCCCTCTGTTTTTGTATTTTTTTACTTCCAATACTTTTTAATCCACGTCGTCGGCTCCACATGCTTATACAATTTTTTAACGCCGCGCGGATATTTCGGATCATTCGGATCCATACACCAAATTCCTTTCAAGGCCTCTTCAATCCCGGGAAGCCCGTGAAAAGCAATCATTTTCAGTCCTTCTATTTTGGGAATCCGAGGCACTTGCCAAAACCGAAAAGGCCATTTCGGAATACAATGAAACCGAAAAGAACAAAACCAATTATCCGGCCAAAAGTTTAATTTCCCCCACTTTTCAATGACTTTTGCCGATAAATATTCTTGAGACGCCGTATAGTATTTGTCAACAACCTCCACCGGATGATCTTCAAAATATTTTTTAACAAATCCCAATGTGCCGACAACCCAAGAATAACAACTGGCCTGCCCGACGTGATCCCCTTTTGTGTTCCAATCATTGATGATATAGAACTTATCGCCCTCCGGATACCTGAAAAACTCATCCAGATTTCCGACAATCAATGAATCCAAATCGAAATAAAAAACACGTTGCCCGTTTAATCCACCTAAATGATCATCGCACAGACCCGCCTCTTTACGATAAGCATACTTGTTTTCTTCGGGCTTGACATTCAAATGCGTCATCGGCTTGACGATTACATCTTTTGCCAATCCGTCGGCGTTATCCGTAAAACAATAAAAATCGATATCAAAAGACGTGTTCCGTTTAATCATGGAACACAATTTATTAACATCGGACGGCGCATAAAAGGTACCCCACTTGATACAGATCACATTATACTTTTCGCTCATAAACCCTCCTTACTTTATCATAATAAAAAAAGCCTAACACATCGTCAGGCTTTTTGCAAGAAAGAAAATTAAATCCGAACCAGATGAACATCAATCAACGGTTTTTTACCATAAAACTCATTCAAAAATTTACGAATAATTGATCGAACCGTTTGGTCAATCTGGGCATTCATAAAGCGTTGTTCCTCGGTCATATCGGCAATACCATCCTTAATCCGAGTCAACAATGCCGCTTTATCTTCCTCCGTCGCATCCAATAAACCAAATGTCGACAGCTGCGGATCACCCAAGACAAGCCCGTCTTTGCCTACCACAATCGTAATAACCAATGACCCGTCATCCATCATTTTGCGACGTTTACGAATCACTTCGGCGTCCAAACGCACAATTCGCTTCCCGTCCACGGCCAAAATACCGGCCGGCACTTCCCCTAAAATCTGAGGCTCATCATCCAAAGCAATCACTTCTCCGTCCTCAAGAGCAAAAGCGAACGGAACACCCCATTTTTTGGCCAGATCCACATGCCCCGTCAATTCCATGGCTTCCCCGTGAACAGGTAACGCGATTTTAGGCTTTAAATAACGATACATTAATTCCAAATCCGGACCCGCGTAATGCCCCGACACATGAACCAAAGCCTCTTTATCCGTAATGATTTTAACCCCTTTTGCTTTCAATTTTCGTTGAAGCAACGCAATGGATTTTTCATTACCAGGAATAACTCGGGACGAAAAAATAACAACATCATCCGGCCCGAAATAAACCGAATTTTTCTGGGGTGTCATCGACGACAATGTGCCAAGCGCGGAATGCGGCTCCCCCTGACTGCCCGTGCAAATATATAAAACGGATCCGACCGGTTTGTCGAGAGCTTCCTTTTCCGAAAGGAATTCAGGTATATCTTTAAAGTATCCCGTCGCCCGGGCGGCGGCATCAATACGCCACAAACTCCGCCCCATCAAACAAACCTCCCTACCGTTAGCGCGCGCGGCCTCAAAAATACTTTCCACACGAGACACATTTGAAGCAAAACAGGTAACGGCTATTTGTCTATCCGGATACTCTCCGATCAGGTGTGTCAACGTTTCTTTCACATCCGCCTCCGTCTTATCCGTTTGTGTGCCGAATACATTCGTTGAATCGCACACCAAAGCCAAAACCCCTTCTTTACCCAACTCTTTCAAAGCCTCAACATCCGTCCCCTGCCCCAAAATCGGATCAATATTCAATTTCCAATCGCCTGTGTGAACAACCAACCCCTCCTTTGTTCGAATAGCCAACGCATTCGGTTCCGGCACAGAATGGTTCATAGACACAAATTCAATCTCAAACGGCGTCAAATCAATAACGGATCCTTGCGGAACAACATGAACATCCGCCCGTCCCAACAATCCGACCTGATCTAACTTATCCTCTAACAACTCGTTCGCAAAAGGAGTTACATAAATCGGGCATTGCAAATCCTGCCACAGATATGGAATGGCACCGATATGATCCTCATGCGCGTGTGTCACGACAAGCCCGACAATGTCCTTCTTTTTATCTGCCAAAAACTTCGGATTCGGCAGTAACACATCAACCCCCGGCAATCCGTCCCCCGGAAAACCGATACCGCAATCAACAATCAACCACTTTCCTTGATACCCGTATGCAAAAAAATTCATACCGACGCCCGTTGATCCGCCCAACGGAACAAACACCAGATTATCCGGCGGTATAACAACATTTGTTTGATTTTCTTCCATCTTTTCCTACTCTTTCAAATTAAAAAAACATCCCCGGCCGTTATTTTTTGAATTGTTTTGTCCGGGAGTTCCAAAACAAGTGCCCCATCGGGGCTTAATTCCTTAAATATACCCTGCATCTGGCGATTCGGAAGGCGAACCGTTACCGGGCCGCCCACACCCGTCGCTCGATCCATCCATAACCGATAAATAGGTAAAAAACCATCCGTTTCAAATAAGCAAAGCATTTTATCCAATGACATTAAAACCCGATCGGCCGTTTCATCCACGGAAATCCGTCCCTCCAGACTTGCCGTTTCATACATCATGTTCCGTGTCGGATGAGACGCGACATTCACACCGATACCGGCAATGACACGGCCGTCATCTGTCCTCTCCAATAAAATACCTGCCAACTTTTTGCCGTCTTTCAAAACATCATTCGGCCATTTCAAACAAACATCGAAATCAGATAAAGCTTCAGCCACGGAAACACCGACAACAAACGCCAACAAAGGTGTCTGATATCCGTAATCCGTCAAAACAACCGACACATACAGGTTTCCTTTCGGGCTTTCCCAGGTGCGCCCGTATCGTCCCCGGCCACCGCTTTGACTGTCCGCGATAATAACCGAGTTAACGGGGAAATCCTTGGCTGTCTGACTGGTGCTTTCCAACCGGTCAAAATGTCTGATACGCCATCTCATAAAAAGAATCATAGCATATTTTTTGAAAAAAACAAAGAAATTCCTTGATTATCTTAAAATAATAGAGATATATTGAAAAAGATATCAACAAAAGGAGAGCGTATGAAAAAATCAGTTTTATTCGGATATACGGCTTTATGTGCCGCCGGTTTTATTTTTTCCGTCCGCGCGGAAACCGTTCCCGTCGTTCCGTCGGTCGAAACAGTTAAAACCGGATTTGATTCTTTTTTAAAAAGTCAAGGATTAACTCTTGACAAAGAAATAACCGTCCGCTCCGAAGGGGATAATTTCGTAATCACCGTTCCCTCTTTTGAGGTACAAGTTGTTGATCAAACAACGGCGGAAACGATTCAAGACGGAAAAACCGTTCAAACAGAAACATTGGAAAGCGTTACCCGCACAATTCCGGAAAGAACCGTGCACTTGATTCGCAACGGATCATTCGGAGATCAAGCACAATATAAAATGGAACCCGCAACGTTGGAGCACATTCAGGCGGTTTTAAAAGACTTTCTGCCAATGCTGACATTATCCGCGGATAATTTCAAAAGTGAACTGGTTTGGGTTCCCGCCTATAATTTAATCAGCCGCCAGTCTTTAAACACTCAAAAATTCAAGGCCGCTGTTCCGGGGCAAGTTGATTTTTCAGCCGACTCTCTGGTTTTTGATATGCTCGCCCGTTCGACAGAATCGGAAAAAATGGATGTCGCCACATCAAACGACGCCAAGGGTATCGCTTTAAAGCTTTTCGGCGTAACGGTTGCCATTCCGACATTGACACAAAATATTCAATGGGTCGGCAGTTCCGTTTCCGGTGACGGCACAACACGCAATCTGACGGCAGAAACAATTTCCGGCAGCGTTTCCGCGCCGATGGTTTCCATTACCGCCGAAGGGGACGTCAAACCAACCGTTACCTTTTCCACATCGGGCAAATCTCAAATTGATAAGGATATTCATGTCCTGTTCGACATTGACCATATCCAAATCGCCGACACGTTGCCCATTCCGACCGTCTTTAAACCAACGGATATCCGCGTCAATATGACCGTATCCGGAATTGATCGTCAACAACTGTATAAAATTCAACAACTGACCCAACAACCAAATACACCTGATCTGTCCGATCGGATAGAAAAAGAATCCGTCAATCTTGTGAAAAACGCGACCATTACCCTGAATCCCGTGGAAGTTAAAAATCGGGAAGCAGGTATGTCCGTCACCGGCACATTACAGAATTATTTAAACACCGAAGGGGAACTGGATCAAAAGATTGACGCGGTTGTAACCGTGACCAATCTGGACAAGATTTCACCGGAACCCAAGGTAAACGAAACGGAATGCGCCGCTGTTCAAAAACAGCTGTCCGAAACGGATATATCACCGGATATGGCCTCACAATTTATCGAATCGGCCTGTCGTCCGAAAGGCGGTATTTTAGATGCCTGGCGCGCTTATCTGAATCCCAAAGACCGGGTAACCGCAAAAGACGGCACCACAACGGATGTCTTCAAAGTGCATTACGCGGATGACACTCTGACCATCAACGGAAAAACCGTTGATATGTCGGATGGTGCGCAAGCGACCCTCGGGGAATAATTCGAATGACGCCGCAAGAATTGTTTGAAAATTTTTCCTATTTATCTGATTGGGAGGATAAATACCGCTATTTAATCGAGTTGGGGGACGCTCTTCCCCCTTTCGATGAAGCGAATAAAACGGATACAAACAAAGTTGACGGCTGTATGTCCCGGGTTTGGTTCACTTATCATAAAAAAGGAGAAGCTTTCTTTTTCAACGCAACCAGTGACGCGCACATCGTCCGCGGATTGGAAGCGATTCTTTTGACCCTGATTAACGGAAAAACCGCATCGGAAATTCTGAATTTCGACCTGTTGGCGGCTTTTAAGCAATTGGGGTTGGAAGATCATTTATCCCCGACACGGCGTAGCGGTTTTTTCGCGATGATCGGTCGTATCCGGGAAATAGCCGAAAAAGATAAAAACCTGTCCTAACCGCACAACACCTTCCCGCTGTCGCATTGACATCTTTTTTAAAGAGTTTTTTTATCGTCGTTACGATATAAAAGGACTTTTCTTTTCGTTTGATTTATGGTATAAAACAAACGATTTTAAATATTTTATTTTTTTTAAAGGAAACGCAATGCAGCAACAAATCAACGATATGAAGCCCGATCTGTTGGCGGCTATTGAATCCGCTTCGGATCTGACAACCTTGGATGAAATCCGGGTTTCCGCCTTGGGGAAAAACGGACGCATCACAGCCTTAATGAAAGGCCTGGGCGCATTATCCCCGGATGAACGCAAACAGGCCGGACAAATTTTAAACACATTTAAAACCGAAATCGCCAATGCTTTGGAAGCCAAAAAGCAAGCTTTGGAAACAGCCGTTTTAAACGCACGTCTGGCCTCTGAAAGTGTGGACGTGACCTTACCGACGCGACCCGACACGCATACGGGACGCATTCATCCGATTTCCCAAGTCATGGAAGAAATGCTGACGATTTTTGCCCAAATGGGATTTGAATTGGCCGAAGGGCCGGATATTGAGGATGATTGGCATAATTTTGAAGCTTTAAATATTCCGCCGTCCCATCCGTCCCGCCAAATGCAAGCAACCTTTTTTATGGAAAACGCCCCCGGAACTATTTTAAGAACTCAAACCTCCGGCGTTCAAATCAGAACTATGGAAAAAGGGAAGCTGCCGATTAAAATCGTTGCCCCCGGCAGAACATATCGTTGCGACTATGACGCCACCCATTCGCCCATGTTTCATCAGATCGAAGGTCTTGTGATTGATAAAACCACAAATCTCAGCCATTTAAAAGGCGTTTTGGAAGAGTTTATGAAACTGTTTTTTGAAACAGACGACGTGGTTTTGCGGTTCCGCCCGTCTTACTTTCCGTTTACCGAACCGTCTTATGAGGCCGATGTCGGCGGTGCTTTGGCCAAAACGGTCGGCAAAGAATGGATCGAATTGCTGGGATGCGGCATGGTTCATCCTCAAGTTCTGCGCAATTGCGGTATCGACCCGAATGAATACCAAGGTTTTGCGTTCGGTTGCGGCATTGACCGGTTTGCCATGTTGAAATACAATATTCCCGATATTCGCAACTTTTTTGAATCGGATATGAGATGGATTCGGCATTACGGCTTTTTGCCTCTTGACGTGCCGACAATTACAAGCGGACTCAGCATGAACGGAGGAAAAAAATAAAATGAAAGTCGCTTTATCTTGGTTAAAACACTATTTAAAAACCAACGCTTCGCCTGCCGAAATCGCAGATAAAATGACGATCATCGGACTTGAGGTCGAAGAAATTGCAGACAACAGCGCGGCCCTGGCTCCGTTTATCGTCGGCGAAATCAAAGCCAAAGAAAAACATCCGAACGCCGACCGGTTGAATGTCCTAACCGTTTGGACAGGGAAGGAAACGCTTCAAATCGTTTGTGGCGCGCCCAACTGTTATGTCGGGATGAAATCCGTTCTGGCGCGCCCGGGTGACCTGATTCCCAAATTCAACGAAAAATTGGAAAAAGGCGTTATTCGCGGTGTTGAAAGCCAGGGAATGATGTGTGCCGAAGACGAAATCGGACTCGGCACGGATCATGAAGGTATCATGGATTTAAAAACGGACAAACCCGCCGGAACACCTATCACGGAGGTTATTCCGTGCGAAATCGTGTTTGACGTTAACGTCACGCCGAATCGCGGAGATTGCTTCGGAATAAAAGGCATTGCCCGGGATTTGGCCGCAACCGGTATCGGTGAATTTGTATCCAATGACCCGGAACCTGTCAAAGGCACTTTTAAATCGCCGATTGATGTCCGTATCACGGATAATAACTGCAAACAATTTGTCGGCCGTTATATTCGGGGTGTTAAAAACGGTTCGAGTCCGGCATGGATGCAAGAACGTTTAATAGCGGCCGGGTTGCGTCCAATTTCGGCTCTGGTCGATATTACCAATTATTTAAATATCGGTGAGTGCAGGCCACTCCACGTGTTCGATGCGGATAAATTACAGGGAAACCTGACCGTGCGTTCGGCGCAAAACGGTGAAAAACTGGCAGCATTGGATGAGCGGGAATACACTTTATCCGAAGGTCAGGTCGTTATTGCCGATGATGCCGGTGTGCAAAGTATCGGCGGCGTTATGGGCGGAACGCCAACAGGCTGCACATCGGATACCGTGAATGTCTTTTTGGAATCCGCGTGGTTTGAACCGCTGTCCGTCGCCAAAACCGGACGGGATTTGAATGCCGAATCCGATTCGCGTCAACGTTTTGAACGCGGTGTTGACCCGGCCTCCTGTATTGCCGGAAATGATATCGCTACACGCCTGATTTTAGATATCTGCGGCGGAGAGGCCTCCGAACCGGTCATGGCCGGTGCCGAGCCGAATTGGCAAAGAACCATTCCCTTTGATTGGGATCAAGTTAAACGCTTGACAGGTATAGATATTGCGCGTTCCGAAATGGTGTCTACTTTGGAAAAACTGGGCTTTCGTGTAAACGGAAACGATATCTCAATTCCTTCTTGGCGGTTCAATGATATTCGGGAGTCGGCCGATCTTGTGGAAGAAATTGTTCGTATCCATGGCTTGGATGATTTGCCGGTCAGCACCATGCGCGCCGAAAAACTACCCATTACCATGTTGATGCCGGCGCAAAAGCGTGAGGTTGCCGTTCGTCGGGCTTTGGCTGCTAACGGCCTAAATCAAGCCATTACCTGGTCTTTCATGGATTCAAAACTGGCTCAATATTTTAACTCTAAAAATATTCGCATTGCCAATCCGATTGCTTCCGATTTGGACGAAATGCGCCCCAGTTTGGTACCCAACCTGCTGTCCGCCGTTAAACGCAACCAAGACCGCGGAATCAAAGACGTTCAATTGTTTGAAGTAGGCCCCGAGTTTTATTCATTAATACCCGGAGAACAACGCCTTGTCGCTTGTGGCGTTCGTGCCGGTTCTTATACGCCGAAACATTGGCTTCAACCCGGCCGAGCTGTGGACGCATTTGACGCCAAATCGGACGCTTTGACGGCTCTGGCCGCGATAGAAGCCCCCGCGAACCTGCAAATATTCAGAAACGTTCCGTCATGGTATCACCCGGGACGCGCCGGTAGTATTCAACTGGGTAAAAATATTGTTGCCGTGTTCGGTGAAATTCATCCGGTCGTTTTAAAAGCGTTTGATATTAAAACACCTGTTTGCGCTTTTGAGGTTTATTTGGACGCCGTTCCGCAACCCAAACAAAAGGGGAAAGCCTTAAAGGCGATTAAGTTGTCTCCGTTTATGCCGTTAACACGCGATTTCGCGTTTGTCATGGATAAAAACGTGGATGCGTCCAAAGTCATTGCAACCATTCAAAACGTGGATAAAACACGTATTACGGATGTATCCGTGTTTGATGTCTATGAAGGCGATCACTTGGAAGCCGGTAAAAAATCATTGGCGGTTCAAGTAACGATTCAACCGATTGACAAAACAATGACCGATACGGAAATCGAAACTTTGTCAACCCAGATTGTGAATATGGTTACCCGTAATACAGGGGCTGTGTTAAGGTCTTAAATCCGTATTCATACAAAAAAGGGACTTAACTTTAAGTCCCTTTTTAACATAACGCCCTCCATTATTCACACAAAGCTGCGCCATAATAACCGGTGGCACGATTGACAACTTTTACCTGCCCACCCCAAAGATCCAAATGTAAAACCTGACAAGCAGATTTTGTGACTCGTGTCCATATATATTGCCCGACAAACTGATTCCGCAATGTTTGCATAGTGACACTTTGCCCGTTCCATACGAAATTTGCCCCATCGCGCAACAAGGCCCCCAACGTCGTATCTCCAAAGGGTGTTTTCCCATCATTTTGATAGCAGTCCAACCTGTTGTTTCTCATGTCCAGTAATCGCTTTCCGTGATCTTCACACCAATTCCGTGCACTCCACCAACTCATACCGCCACTACTTTTATATACCTTCCCTAATCCCTCTGTTTTTACCGCGTTCGGTGAAATACCTAAGGATACGCATGTCCCTTTATAATTATTAAAACAACTTGTTTCAGAGGAAGCTGAACTCGCGCTGATTTGGCAATACTGATCACTGTTACAATCTGTATTGTTTATGCATTCACCCGCTACCTCTTCACATCCGCCCTCGGCACTTGAACACATTTGATTCGCCGGACAACAGATCGTCCCACACACTTCCTCCCCCATCAGACACAGGCATATCCCATTCGAACAATGGCTTTCCACCGGACAAGTAATCCCTTCACATTTTAAATCAACATCTTCTTCCAGTGTGTTTTTAAACACAAACGTGATGTCATTGTTTTCGCCCTCGGCACAAGCTGTCTCTTCCTCAATGACAACATTACCAACTTTTTCTTCCACCACAAACGGGATTTTTTCTTGTATGACTTTATCACACACCTTTTTCAATTCCCGCAACCGTTAACGCAAAAAAAGAGGTATATCCATTATAACTGCCCGCCGCCATTACCGGATGACCTTATATAGTATTGCTCCATTCCGATAAATCAATCGGTTGTCCTAATACGCGTTGCTGACTTGCCGTCACCGCCCGTTTCCGCACTTCGTTCAGGATTTCATTCGCATTGTATTTGTCCATCGCATACCGGTAACCTGCGACTCCCCCAATCACTAACAATCCCATAATCGCCAACACACCCAACATCTCGACCATCGAACGTCCCGACTCATCACTCTTTCTGGATTCCCGCCTGTGCGGGAATGACGGGGAAGAGGGTGTCATTCCCATTTTTTATTGTCATCCTCGGGCTTTCTTACAAGCGTGTCATCCCCGAGCTTGACCCAGGAATCCAGTAACTCGCAATTCAATTCTGCCGAAGGCTTCCCTACAACACGCAATTCCTTTTTTCCTCTCATTCCCATTTCCCTTTCCTGTAAAAAATTTAATGGTCAATAAAAAAAGTCGGTGGTGATGGGGCGGATTTTTTCCTGTATCCATCCCGCGGGAAAAGGAGGGTAAAAGCTCTCCTTTTTTTGTAAAAGAGGACTTGTGTGTTACTGGATTCCCCGATTCCAACTAAGCCACAATCATCGCCCGATGGAACGGTATCGATTGTGTCAAGGTGCATTGCTTTGCGCGACGAACTGTCCACCGGACAGATTCTGTCTTGTGCAGTAAAGTCGGGAATGACACTTTGTATAAAGGCATGGTAATGACAAAAAAAACGGGGGACTACGTAAACCCAAAAAGTCCCCTTCTTTTTTATTTTAAATTGGGTCAGACAGTCTATAAGCCGAGTTTTGTAATCGATAATCATTCGTCTGGGACGTGCCTTACGGACCGCCTCTAGCGACTTACCTCATCATGCCTGAGCAAGAACACTCATTTAACAAAAGTCGAAACTTTCGGGCATCGTTTCTTAGTCTTGCTTCCGATAGGGTTTGTCCTGCCATCCCTGTTACCAGCGACGCGGTGGGCTTTTACCCCGCCTTTTCACCCGTTCCCGAGCATGCCCGGGTGGTTTGTTTTCTGTGACACTTTCCGTCGGGTCACCCCGCCCGGACGTTATCCGGTATCGTGTTCCTGTGAAGCCCGGACTTTCCTCCGATATTATAAAATACCAGCGATTATCCGACCATCTGACCATTTTTTAAAATACAGTATTTTATTTTGAGTGTCAACGCAAATCTGTCTTTATTATCTATAAACATAAAAATCATTGACTAGCATCCTAAAATACCGCTTTTAAAGGCTTGTGTGTTACGGTAATATAATACCGTCACAAAAAATAATGAAAAATCAGATAAAAAGGTGTTGACAAGAGCGAAAAAAAAATGTATAAAAAAACGTCTTTCAAAAATAAAGGATAGAATAATGACAATGAAAACAACAAAAACATTAAAACCGGCCGATTGCGACATCAAGTGGTACTTGATTGACGCCACGGATTTGGTTTTGGGGCGTTTGGCCAGTCAGATCGCGATGATTATCCGCGGTAAGAATAAGCCGTGTTACTCCCCGACACAAGATTGCGGTGACTATGTCGTCATTGTGAACGCCGATAAGATTCAGTTAACAGGTCGCAAGTTGGAACAAAAAGAATATTTCCATCACACGGGGTATATCGGTGGTATCAAAGGTATCACAGCCGGAAAATTGATGCAGGAAAAACCGGAACAGGTTTTATATAAAGCCGTTCAACGGATGGTTTCCCGTGGTAATTTGGGACGTCAGCAAATGACCAAGCTGCGTATTTTTGCCGGTGCCGAGCATACGCATCAGGCTCAAAATCCGACAGTTTTGGATATTGCCGGCAAAAACCGTAAGAATAAAAGGAGCGTATAATGGTTAAGACAACAAAGAAAACAGCTACTTTGGCTGATTTAAAACAAGAAGTTGCCGCTGCGGAAGCTGCCACTGTTGAAACACCGGTGGAAACGGCACCGCGCGCTCCGAAAAAGGACAAGTTGGGGCGTTCTCAATCCGTTGGTAAGAAAAAGAATGCTGTTGCCCGCGTTATTATTAAGTTGGGTAAAGGTAAAATCACGGTTAACGGACGTGAAATGGGCGCTTATTTCCCGCGGCCGGTTTTGCAAATGATTATTAATCAGCCGTTTGCCATTACAAACCGTGAAGGTCAATTTGATGTTGATTGCACGATCTGTGGCGGTGGTTTATCTGGTCAGGCTTATGCGCTGCGTCATGGTATCAGCCGGTGCTTGGATATGTTTGAGCCGGAATTGCATACGACTTTGAAAAAGGCCGGTTTCTTGACACGCGATTCCCGCGTTGTCGAACGTAAGAAGCCTGGTTTATCCAAAGCCCGTAAACGCTTCCAGTTCTCAAAACGTTAAGTTTTGGACGGAACAATGACAAAGACTCCCAAACGGGAGTCTTTTTTATAAAAAACAAAGAGTTTCAAATACTCATTAAATTAGTAACATAAGAATGTACTGCTTGTCAAAAGGAAAATCAAAAAAAACTATAACGAAAAAAGAGTCGTTAAAAAGTTATGAATTTTGTAACATGGGCGCAGATATGAAGTCAAGAAAAAAATGAGAATATAAAAAGACTTCCTGTATTTTAGGGGAAAAGGGGGATAGGATGAAAAAATGTAAAAATTAAATGACCCTTTTTTCGTTACAGTTTTGCTTGGGATTTTCACTTTTTCAGGAATAGTGCCTTATGTGTTTACCGGATTCCCGCTTTCGCGGGAATGACAGAAAATAAAAGGGCACGAGAATGCTGCGTAAATCACAACAATCCAGTAAATTGTTGGGATGCGCAAAGCAAAACCGGTGTTCGGAAAAACAATCCGGTGGATTGTTTTGACGGATCCGGCCATACTGCGTAAATCCGAACAATCCAGTGAATTGTTCGGATGCGCAAAGCAATGAACCTTGTAGAGCGGGAGTGCGCCCCTGCACACGAAACGCGAAACATAGGTGGAATTGGAAGCGCATCCAAGCAATCCCCGTATTGCGTCGGATAAGCATTAGGTGGAATTGTAGAAAAGAAGGGCGCGCGGTAATGATAAAAAAAGGGGACAGTCTCCCCACCCCCTTCATTACAGTCACCTATTTAATCTGTCGAAAAAAGTTCAAAGCATATTGCAACAAACGCGCCGCGACATGCGCATCCAATATTTGGCGGCGTTGTTTCAGACGCATAAAGCAATCGTTTTTTAAATAATCTTCTGTTTCAACAGAAGAATAACGTTCGTCAATCCATAGAATCGGTAATTTATATTTTTCCTCCAACCGCGCTGCAAATAAACGCGCTTGCCGAGCCGTTTCACCCTCTGTTCCATCCGGCTGAAGCGGCAACCCGATCACAAACCCGACCACATTTCTGGCTGGAACAAGATCATCCAACTCTCTGATTTTTGAAATAATTTTAAACGGACGAGCCGTTTCCCGATTTTCATCCGATAAAGCGATTCCGATTCGCACGGATCCGTAATCTATTCCCATCAGAATCCCTGTAGTTCCGACGTTTTTTTTAAATTCAGCACATAAAACAGCTTGAATTTTTTCCATGTTTCGTTTAGGATACATTTCTACCATACACTATTTATATAAGGAACGGGAGAAAGATGCAAGGAAAAAAAATTATCATCGCCGCTGATCACGCCGGTTGTCCACTAAAGCAACACCTGATCAACTACTTGAAATCCCAAGAATATGATCTTTTGGATCTCGGGACAACCGATGAGTCCTTACCGGTTGATTACCCCGATAAAGCCTACTTATTGGCCAAAAGCCTTTATAATCACGAAGGGGATATCGGTATTTTGGTTTGCGGTTCCGGTATTGGGATGAGTATTGCCGTTAATCGTTACCGATTCATCCGCGGGGCATTGGTTTGCTCTCCGGAAATGGCCGATCTGGCGCGTCGACACAACAATGCCAACGTTCTTATCTTCGGTGGACGGTTAATTTCCCCGGATATAGCACAAGCCTGCACAGATGTTTTTTTGAAAACCCCGTTTGAGGGAGGCCGGCACGAAGCCCGTGTCCAAAAATTGGAAAGGATGGATCATGATTTTGAAGACAAATAATTTTTTTACAGCTCCTTTAAGTGAAACAGATCCGGAAATCGCATCTATTTTAAATCAGGAATTACATCGTCAACAAGACCATATCGAGTTAATTGCCTCAGAAAACATTGTATCCCGAGCCGTCATTCAAGCGATGGGATCTGTCTTAACAAACAAATATGCGGAAGGATATCCGGCTCATCGGTATTATCACGGTTGCGAATGTGTTGATCGGGTTGAAGAACTGGCTATGGAGCGCGCCAAAAAGTTGTTCGGAGCTTCCTTTGCCAATGTTCAACCACACTCCGGTTCTCAAGCCAATGCCGCCGTTTATCTGGCATTATTGCACCCCGGAGACACCCTGATGGGCATGAGTTTGGATGCCGGCGGTCATTTAACGCATGGCTCACGCGTTTCGTCCTCCGGAAAATATTACCATAGCGTTTCCTATGGGATAGGAGATGACGGGCTGATTGATTACGATGCCGTTGCCCGTTTGGCACAAGAACATAAGCCCAGATTAATCATCGCGGGGGGGTCGGCTTATCCGCAGATAATTGACTTTAAAAAGTTTCGTACAATAGCCGATAGCGTCGGAGCTCTGTTAATGGTAGACATGGCGCATTTTGCGGGATTGGTTGCCGGAAGGGTTTATCCGAATCCTTTACCGATCGCGGATGTCGTAACCACGACAACGCATAAGACTCTGCGGGGTCCGCGCGGCGGAATGATCCTGACAAATAATCCGGAAATTGCAAAAAAAATCAACTCGGCTGTTTTCCCGGGATTGCAGGGAGGGCCGCTGATGCATGTCATTGCCGCAAAAGCCGTTGCTTTCGGTGAAAATTTACAACCGGACTTTCAAACCTATGCGACTCAAATCATCCGTAACGCATCGGCTTTGGCGCATACTCTGACAGAACGAAACATTACTTTGGTTTCCGGTGGAACGGCAACCCATTTAATGCTGCTCGATCTGAGATCACGCGGGCTGACGGGTGTTGCCGTCTGTGATGCGTTAGCCGAAGCGCATTTAATCTGTAATAAAAACGCCGTTCCGGGTGATCCGCAAAAACCATCCGTCACATCCGGTTTGCGAATCGGGACACCCGCCGGCACGACACGCGGATTTAAAGAGGCCGAGTTTATTGAAATCGGTCATATGATTGCCAATATTATTGACGGCATGGGCAAAACGGATGCAGAGCAGGAAACAATCAAAAACACCGTCCGAAATAAAGTTCAGGCTATCTGTAACCGCTTTCCTTTATACGGAGAATCTCTTTGATGCGTTGCCCTTTTTGCAGTTATCCGGATACCCAGGTCAAAGATTCGCGCACCAGTGAAGACGGTTACAGCATCCGGCGGCGGCGAAGTTGTCCGAAATGCGGATCCCGTTTTACAACATTTGAACATATTCAAATGCGGGATTTAATCGTCGTTAAGAAAAATGATGTTCGAGTGCCGTTTGAACGGGAAAAACTGTATCGTTCCATTTTTCTGGCTTTGCGCAAACGTGATATTTCTCCGGAACAGGTTGATCAGGTTGTCAACGGGATTGTTCACCAGTTGGAATCAAGCGGAGAAACAGAAATCCGTTCTGCCACAATCGGAGAATTAGTGATGGAGGCGTTGTTATCTCTTGACAAAGTAGCTTATGTCCGCTATGCTTCCGTTTACAAAAATTTTACAAGAACAGAAGATTTCGAAGAATTCGCATCAAAACTGACGACAAAAAAATGACAAAAGAAAACACATCAAAATTAAAATTCACAAATGCCCGACTATTGGCTGTTCAGGCTCTTTACGCACATGCCGTTTCCGAAGAGGATTGGGATAAAATCACCAGTCGCTTTCTATTGGGAGAACTGGGGGCTCAATTGATTACCGAAAACAGTCGGGGGGATGAAGAATATATAACAATTGAATCCGCAGACGCGGAACTGTTCACTCAAATCATGAAAGCCGCCCGGGATCACCAAACGGATATTGAAGCCGCGCTTCGCACCGCCTTATCCGAAAAAGTCCTGTATGAACGTTTGGAGTTGACTTTACAGTGTATTTTACAGGCAGGCATTGCCGAGTTTTACGCCAATCCCTCATTGGACGCGCCGATCATTATCAATGAATATGTGGACATTGCCCGTTCCTTTTATGACGGATCGGAAATAAAAATTACCAACGCCGTTTTGGACAGATTTGCAAAAATCATCAAAGAATAAAAATAAAGCACCCGGACAGGTGCTTTTTGCTTGATATTTGATTTGATTTATTTTATACTGGCATTATTCGTTATTAAGTTAAAGGTTGTGAATATGGATGCGCTATACTACGGGCTGTTTGCTTATCATTTGAAAAGATTGTTTTCTTTTCGGCATCCGAATTCGGAAAATCTTCATATGATATTTTACGCTTTTTTTGTAAAAAAGGTTTTACAAAGGAGTTTTATTTGTTATATATAATAAAAGAAAGGATATGTGAATGTCACCGATTACAGTCGAAAAAAGAACCATTACACCGAGAGTCCGGACAAAAAGAGAGCGTCCGGAAACACGCGAAGAAAAAATGATTGCGGCATTGTCGCCGCATTTAAACATAATGGTTAATGCCGTCCGCCGCGCCGGCCACAGCATGATTCGTGATTTCGGGGAAGTATCCAGTCTGCAGGTTTCTCAAAAAGGACCTTATGATTTTGTTTCCAACGCCGATCTGTTCGCCGAAAAAAATCTGATTTCTTATTTAAAAGAAGCGCGTCCGGATTACGGCTTTTTATCCGAGGAATGCGGAGAAATAAAAGCAGCCGAAAATTGCCATATGAAATGGGTTATTGATCCGATTGACGGAACGACCAACTTTGTTCACGCGATACCGGTTTTTTCCCTGTCAATCGCTCTGATGGATGGAGATGATGTTATAGCCGGTGTCATTTACAATCCCGTCACCAATGAACTCTATTATGCCGAAAAAGGAAAAGGCGCGTTTTTAATGACGCCCGGGGGAAACAAGCGTCTGCGTGTTTCCGGAAGAAGCAAATTATCACACACGTTGGTCGGTTCCAACGCTATCAGCAATCCGCGCAGCCGCCCTATTATCTTGAATATGGCGGAACACGTGGCCTCAATTCGGTTTAACGGTTGCACAACCTTATCATTAGCGGCGGTCGCCGCCGGGCAATTAGATGCTTATGTTGCCTGTCAATTTAAACTGTGGGACATTGCAGCGGGTTATTTATTGATTAAAGAAGCGGGTGGTTTTATATCCGATTTAGATGAAAAAAGAAGTATTACGGATATTGTTCAAGCCCAAAGTATGATAGCGACCAACATGACTTTAAAAGATAGCTTATTCAAAATTATCAGGAGGAAGCATGACTCATAAAATTTTGTTGAACGGTATTCTTGTCCTTTTCCTGCTTGGCACCGGAATCGCCAAAGCCGAGGAGAGAATTCCGTTATTTTCCCCTGCGTTATTCACGGGGACGGAGTATTACCGGGGCAACACAAAACGACGTGCAGTAATTAAACAGCCGATCGCCCCCGTTGTGCGCCAACGTACCGTTATCAGGTTTCAAGAAGGCGTTACCGCATTAGATGAGGAACAGAAAAAACAGCTGTTGCCGTTTATTGAACGTGCACAACAGGAAAAAATATCGGAAATTCAACTGACGGCTTTTTCAAAAACGTATTATCATTCCTATTTGCGAATCCTGTCATTACAGCGTTATTTCAAAGCCTACGTTCCTAAATTAAAGATTCGGGGTCGGGAAGCAAATGTGGACAGTGTTATGGAAAGTAATAATAATACCGTCGACGTTGTAGAAATTCGATAAAAACACTTGCAATTTATTTAAAAAGGGTGTATAAAAGACACCTCAATCGTTTAAATGGAGTATAATAATGAAAAAAGACATTCATCCCGACTATCATGAAATCACCGTTGTGATGACAGACGGCACGGAATTTAAAACACGCTCCACCTTGGGCAAAGCCGGGGATGTCGTGCGTTTGGATATTGATCCGCTGTCTCATCCGGCATGGACAGGCGTCTATCGCTTGATTGATTCCGGTGGTCAGTTGGCTAAATTTAATAAAAAGTTTGCTGCTTTCAAAAAATAGGCATTTCTTTTAAAAATAAAAACTCCTCAATCGGGGAGTTTTTATTTTATGAAAACGCATCCAATAATCAATAAATAAAATCAGAATAAGATATATTCACCTTGACTTCAAACAGGCAATCGGATAAAATAATTCAAATTTTCAACAAAGGAGAAATAAAATGGCTGCAACAACAATGGACCAATTGGTATCTTTGTGTAAAAGACGTGGTTTTATCTTTCAAAGTGCCGATATTTACGGCGGATTACAAGGTGTTTATGACTTCGGACCTTTGGGTGTTGAATTAAAAAACAACCTGAAATCTGCGTGGTGGCGGAGTATGGTTTATGAACGAGATGATGTGGAGGGATTGGATGCTTCTATTTTAACACATCGTAAAGTATTGCAATACAGCGGCCACGAAGCAACCTTTACGGATCCTCTAACCGATTGTAAACGGTGTAAAAACCGTTTCCGCGCCGATCATATTAAAGACGGAAAATGTCCCGAATGCGGTAGCACGGAATTAACCGAACCGCGTATGTTTAACCTGATGTTTAAAACGACCGTAGGTCCGATTGAAGGCGGGGATAACTATGCCTATCTGCGTCCGGAAACGGCTCAGGCCATTTTCACCCAATTTAAAAACGTTGTTGATTCAACGGCCAGAAAAGCACCATTCGGGATTGCCCAAATCGGAAAATCTTTCCGGAACGAAATCACACCGCGCAATTTTATTTTCCGCGTGCGCGAGTTTGAACAGATGGAGTTAGAATTTTTTGTTAAACCGGGAACAGACTTGGAATGGCTGGAAACCTGGAAAAATAATCGCTTAAAATGGTGGGAGGAGCAAGGGCTTGACTTATCCAAAATGCATGTTCTGACCGTTCCCAAAGAAGAATTGGCGCACTATTCCAAAGCGACTTATGATTTAGAGTATCAATTCCCGCACGGGATGGAAGAATTGGAAGGTGTCGCCGATCGCCAGGATTATGATTTGGGTAACCACACACGTTATCAAAAAGATTTGGACATTCAATCTCATGTCCATGAAAACAAAGATTCCGAGGCTAAACTGGCTTTGTTTGATGATGAGACTAAAAAATGGTATGTTCCTTTCGTGGTTGAACCGTCGGCTGGTGTAGAACGGGGTGTTTTGGCGGTGTTGACGGAAGCCTATACCGAAGAAACTTTACCCAATGGTGAAACACGGACAGTTCTAAAGTTAAAAAAACATTTATCTCCGGTCAAAGTAGCCGTTATTCCGTTAAAACGTAACAATCCGGAAATTATGAAAATGGCACACGAAATCAAAGCCATGCTATTAAAAACCGGTATCGGGCGAATTATGTTGGAAGACTCGGGAAACATCGGGAAAGCCTATCGTCGGCATGATGAAATCGGAACACCGATTTGCGTGACGGTTGATTTTGACAGCATTGAAAAACAACCGGCAACCGTTACCATTCGAAATCGGGATACCATGGCTCAAGAACGAATCGCCATTAATGATTTATCCGGATACTTGAAAGATTTCTTTTTAAAGTAACCTAAAAAGAGTCCCTTATCGGACTCTTTTTTTCTTTTTATTTTCTTATTTTTCTGATATACTCGTTTCATTATTTATTCATTATCTGAAAAGGAGAAACTTGATGAGCCAGGAAATTAAAGAACAGGCTAAACGATTAATCGCTATGTCTCAACATAATTTTGCCAACCGTGTTTTAAGCGAAACGTGCCATTTTGAAGATTTAGCGGCTAATCCCAACCATTGGCATTTCATTACAGACAGCTATGACAATATCATGGCCGAGTTAATGAAAGATCCCCATAAAGCCAGTCCGGCGTTAGCCACATTGGCGACAAGCGGATGTTTTGAAAGCTCTGAATTTTTGGATATAGTTAAAGAAGCCAATAAAGCCTCCTCTGCCGAATTAAAAGAATTTTTTGAATTACGTGAACAACACGCCGGTGGTGGATTACGCATGATTGACTACCTGAGTTTTCCCCTGGTCGTCAGAATGACAAAAAACATCCCTTCTGCCGAACGGATTGATTTGATTATGACAAAGCCGGAACTGTTGTCGGATAAGATATATATGTATCCCGCGTTGATGGAACTGACATCAGACGAGCGCACGGTTTTAATGGAAAAAGCAACACCGGAACAAAAAAAGCATTTGGAAAGCGTGATTGAAAAAGCAGACAATCCGTTAGAGATTGTTCATTACACAGCTCGTGACCTGTCCGGCGGATATCTGTGGTTGGTTTGTGTTGAGGCACAGAGCCGCTACGGTGATATCAAAAAAGCACGGCAAACAATCCCGCAGCAGGTAACGCAACAAAAAACAGTTCAGTTGAAAATCGACAAGAACCATCAACGTTCATAAAAAAACAGGAGCTTACGGCTCCTGTTTTTTTAATTCAGTTTTAGGGACACTTATTGTTTCACATACGCCAACCGATTTTGTATTTGCTGTCGCCGATATTCGATTGTGAATAACGGCTTTTTATATATTCCACTCTCTCTTTTCAAGGATTATTTTTAATTATTCAAAAAAAAGGTTGCAAAAAGACAAAAAATAAATTATATTATTACCACTTTAACCAATATACCCGAAAGGAGGGGAGTCCCATAGTTACGATCGTTGTTCATGACAATAATGTCGAGCAGGCGTTGCGTGTTTTGAAAAAGAAAATGCAACGTGAAGGTAGTTTCCGTGAAATGAAACTGCGTCGGTATTATGAAAAACCGTCTGAAAAGAAATTGCGCAAAGCAACGGAATGCATTCGTCGTTCTCGCAAAATGCAACGCAAGCGGTATAGCAGTGAAGGATTCTAATCCTTTGAAAAAAGCTAAAAATCCCTTTCCGAGTTATCGAAAGGGATTTTTTTATGGTTCGAACGTAACACGACCTGCGTGAGCAGGTAGATGTAGACATTCCAGTCCAGCCGTTAGGCTTGTGTAGCCTTTGGGCTGGGCGAACGAAGTTCGGAATGGTTAATACCACTTGCGTTAGCTAGTGGAAGTTTATGATGGACAAGTAAAACTTGACTTAAAATGATACCCCCTGCGTGAGCAGAGGGCATGAGAAATGAAAGCATCAAAGATCACAAAAGTAAACGTTTTATTTAGCTAATGACACATTAAATCGGGAGCAGCTTTCACAAAATCCAGAACAACACCAGAGGGAATCCAATGTCCGGCCCCTGTTTCCGCCCAAAACGAATATTGCCCGTGTTGCTTAAAGGAATAATTATTCGTCTCCAGCATGTTTTTACCGTTTAATGTAGCTTTTCCGCGCGCATTTCCAACAGAAGATGCCAACTTCACCTGTTTCAATTGTCGATCCGAATGATAGTATAAAACAC
The DNA here is from genome assembly GCA_944391735.1 of uncultured Alphaproteobacteria bacterium. GTDB lineage: Bacteria > Pseudomonadota > Alphaproteobacteria > CAAHEQ01 > UBA3637 > CALXZG01. Next base: position 25,342 of record CALXUR010000010.1, read on the forward strand.
CTTCCATCGTCTGATTGCACGTCTTTCTGTCCGCAAATGTCCCACTTCCAAACTCTATCCGACTCGGTTTATTCGCTGTCGAACTTGTCGAAAAACGATTGCAGGCATCCCCATGAACACCGTTTATCCGTAAGCCGTCACTTTTACCGATATAGGCACATTCAAGTGGAGAACACACATTTTTCTTACAATAAGGTAAATCCCAATCTTTATCCTCAC
>CALXUR010000011.1 GCA_944391735.1 uncultured Alphaproteobacteria bacterium
AAACCGGCAATTTTTAAATTGCCGGCTTTGTATTTTAACTGAAAAACCTAATCTTCAAATAAATACAAGCTGTCAAAAACCCGACGAATAATAGGGCTTATCAACTCAGGCATCCGTTTCTGCTTTTTTTAAAGCCATCAATTCCCGCGCCGTTTTTAAAATTGTTTCCCGAGCCGCCGTTTTACCCCGTAACTGCTCCGGCGTCAAACGCCCCATTTCCCGATTTAAAGACATCCAGACAGACGCCGGCATGTTGCGGACAAACGCATCCCGCACAGCCATCGGTGCCTCATGTAAAGCGACCACAGCCACCTGCCTGTCTATATGTTTTAATAACAAACGTATCCGGGAATCCGGCCACTTGGCAAAATCCTCAAAACGCATCATCCAAACCGCCATTTCATCCGCAACCGCAGGCTCTTCCGCTGATACGGACGCCATCAATCCCGCTTTGTCCTGTCCGTCCATCGCCCGTAAAATAGCCGACGCTTTCTCCGCTCCCGTCCGACTTTGAGCCTGTTGTATCAATTCACATACCCGAACGGCAATATCCCGCTCTAATTTTTGACGGACATCCGACCGAATGTGCCTTAAATGCGTCAGATGAATCATCACCCGCGTCGCCAAAGTCTTTGGCAATAACCCCAACACCCGTGCCGATACCGTGTCCGATAAATGGTATAAAATCAATGCTGTTGTTTCCGGTTTTTGCTCACTTAAGAAAGAAACCAAAAGCCCCGTATCCAACATATTCAAGCGGCTCCACACCGTCTGTCCGCCGGAGGCCAGCCGGATTTCCGAATACAACCGATCACCCGTTTCTTTCGGCATCGTCCGCTCAAATACTTGTCGCACCTGTTCGCTTGTCCCCGTCACACGCCCCGGCGCGGACACATCATGCGCAAATTGTTCCAAACAAATCTGCACATCCTCGGCGCACACGCCCCCCAAAGCCCCCATCGCTTGCCCTAATAACCGAATGTCTTTTTCATCCATGCGCCGAAATAAATCACGCGCCACATCGTCTCCAACGGTTAAAATCAAAATAGCCGCTTGTTGCACCGCCGAATATCCACGCTCTTTTTTTGAAGGCTGATGAATCCAGTTTTTTAAAACCCGAACGGCTCGCTCCGGCGTTTGCCGACAAATAAAAATCACCTTCTCCAAACTGCTCCGCCCCGACCGTGGTGCCACCGCCCGCACCGGTTCAATACCCGCCAACCGCCGCATCATCGGCACAATAAAATAGAAACTTAACCAAATGACAATTCCCAACAATAATAACAGGCATAACCCCTGCGCCCATACCGCCGGCCGAATCCCCCAAATGCCCCGCGCTTCTTCCGAAAAAGGCAGGTTCAATACCTCAAGCGTGTCCCCTCTCTCTGCTTCAAATCCGACCACCGCCTTGATCAAAGCCGTGTAGTTTTCCATTTCCGCCCGCGTTCGGGGTTGATACAAAATACTGCCGTCTTGGTCTCGCACCATTTGCCCGTCGATCAACACACTGACAGATAACCGCTGCACCACACCCGCCGTTGATTGAATCCATGATTTTGTAACCGAAAAGTCCGGCAACCCTACGTCCTGAAAGACAATATCGGTTCGCCCTTCCGGTGCCAAAGCACTCCCCTCAAACGAATCCCCCGAAGGAATGACGTCCTTTTGATGAACCGTTTCCCGCGTCAAGTTTAAATCCGCCTGAACCGTCGCGTAAACCGTCCCCGGTCCCGTCGTCTTTTCAATTAAAGAAACAATGTCCTTCTGAAGTGCCGCCGCAAATCGCCGTTGCAAAGCCGCCTGCTCCCCAAAAGAATTTTCAGAGGCCTGTTTCTCCGGTAAAATATTAAAAACAACGCTCTCCCCCTCTAAAAACTGACCGATACGTGGCACAAAATACCCCGCTGCACCGGCAATGATAATTGCCAGAATCAATACTGTTATCAGTCGTATCAGCTCGGCCGTTTTCGACACCCGCTTAAACTCCTTTTTTGACCCGTTGTTTAACGCCTTGTATTAAACACTTAAATTCCTAAATTTTTGGTTAATAAAAGCACTTTTACAACATCTCTTTAAAAGTAATAATACTCTCGGCACGCCCGCTTTCCGGATTGACGATAATCAATCGCCGCCCCGATTCGTGGCCGACTGTCATAACGCATAACTTGTCACCGCAAGGCATGGTTTCTTTGATGTTTTCGGGAAAGACCAAAACCACCTCCGATACCCGCGCGGACAAAGACTTGCTTTTCGGCCGAATATCTGCTATCTTGACGAAAATGGCGATAAGCCCGGCAAAAATCAGGATACCCATCCCGATGGTCGTCGCTTTCAAAAAAGTTATTGTTTTCATCTCTAACCTCACTGGAGTAAAAATGGATACGGAATCCGACTTTGATGATGATCAAGACTCAGTATACACGATGTCTGCCCCTCTTGTCACGCCAAAAGTGACAGAAGACACCCCGAAAATGCGTTTAGACAAGTTTCTGGCCGAAACATTTCCTCAATTTTCACGTAGCCAGATGACTCGTATGATAGAGGCAGACGCCGTTCGACTTCAATCCGACATGACCCGCGTTCTGTCTCCGGACGATAAAATCAAACCCGGGGATGTGTATGAACTGACCCCGCCGGATGCCGTTTCCGCAAATCCGGAGCCCGAAGATATTCCACTGGATATTTTATATGAGGATGACGATCTGCTGGTCGTCAACAAACCGGCCGGGCTGGTCGTCCATCCCGGCGCAGGCAATCCCCGCGGCACATTGGTCAATGCCTTGTTGGCGCATTGCAAAGAATCGTTGTCCGGCATCGGCGGCGTTAAACGCCCCGGTATCGTTCATCGGATTGATAAAGACACAAGCGGTATTCTGGTCGTCGCTAAAAACGATTTTGCCCACCGACGACTGTCCGAGCAATTCGCCGAACATACCATTGAACGAATTTATCAAGCGTTTGTCTGGGGGTATGTTCAAAAAACAACCGGCGTGATTATCGGCGATATCGGCCGTTCTCCCGTAAATCGTCAAAAAATGGCCATTGTTCCCCATGGAAAAAAAGCCGTTACACATTATGAACGTATAACCGTTTTCGGGGGAGGTGTCGCCTCGCATATCCAATGTATTCTGGAAACGGGTCGGACACATCAAATTCGCGTCCATATGGCTTCGGTTGGTCATTCTTTGATCGGTGATCCGGTTTACGGCGTCATTCCCCGAACCGCTCCCGATTTTGCCAAATACTTCCCGCGCCAAGCTCTTCACGCCGGCTTTCTCGGATTCACCCACCCTCGCACCGATGAACGTCTCGCATTTGAAGCCCCCTTACCCGACGATATGCAGGATCTTTTGGATAACCTGTCGGCTTTATAAATCACATCACCCCCCTTTTTTTGATCATGCCGATAAAAAGATTCTTGCATAATAAAAAAGGACATGCTACCTTACACACATATTGATAATCATTTGTCTGAAAAGATTTGTCTTATGAAAAAACTCTCCCTGATTATGCCCTGTTATAACGAGGAAAAATCACTCCCCGCTATTGTCAATCGTGTTTCCATCCTTAAAAACCGACTGCTCAAACAACATATTGATTTGGAATTGGTCATCGTTGATGACGCCTCTTCTGACAATAGTCTCTCCGTCATCCGACATCTCCAAAAAACAAATACCTGGATTACACTGTTGACCCATACCGTGAATCAAGGAAAAGGTGCCGCTTTAAAAACGGGATTATCCAACGCAACCGGTGATTTTGTCGGGATTCAAGACGCGGATGAAGAATATGATCCGCTGGATTATCTGACACTCCTTCGCCCGATATTGGAAGACAAAGCCGATGTCGTCTACGGCTCCCGCTACCTGCGACCCGAAACACGACGGATTTTGTCCTTCTGGCATACCTTGATGAATAAGTTTTTAACCCTTTGCTCCAATATGTTTACCGGTCTGGATATTTCCGATATGGAAACATGCTATAAATTGTTCCGCCGTTCCGTTATTCGGGATATCGCACCCCGCTTGAAAGAAAAACGATTCGGCTTTGAACCGGAAATAACAACTTATGTGGCTCTCGGTAAATATCGCCTATATGAATGCGCTATCCACTATACACCCCGAACCTATGAAGAAGGTAAAAAGATTACGTGTAAAGACGGCCTGAGGGCACTTTATTGTATTCTTCATTATGGCGCACCGAACGCACCGCTACCGATGCAGTTCCTTCTGTATCTGTTTATCGGTGGATCCTGTGCCGTTGCCGATATTCTCTTTTTTGCCGCCCTGACTGCTACCGGTCTTTCAATCGCCGCATCCGTCGGTGTTGCCTTCGCCTTGTCGGCACTTCTCAATTATGCCTTGTGCGTCACATTGCTGTTCCGACATAAAGCCTTTTGGAGCACACCGGTTGAAAGCCTTCTTTACCTGTTAACCTTAACAGTCATGGGGGCCGTTGACTACGCTTTCACTTACGCGTTTTTGTTCACTGGTCTCTCCCCTCTGGCCGCCAAAGCCCTCTCCTCACTCCTCGGCTTGGTCGGTAATTTCATTTTCCGCAAATATCTGGTTTTTCCAATGCCGGGACAGATATCATGAAAATATCGGATTGCCTTTTTCGAATTTGGATCACCCTGATGGCCGGCACGGCATTCTTCTTATGCCTTTCTTATTTTATCGAAAATCGAAGCCTTTGGCTCGACGAAGCGTTTTTGGCCATGAATATCCCGGATAAATCCTGGTTTGCCCTCTGGTTACCCTTGGATTATCTTCAGGTCGCCCCACCCCTGTTTTTGACAATAACCAAGTTTTTTTATCTGACTTTACCCCTCCCCGTCGAACAAACCCTCCGCTTTTTCCCTTTGCTGTGCACTATCGGCTCAATTCTTCTGTTCCTGCCTTTTGCCCGCTTGTTTCTTCCGAATCGTATACTCCTTGCTCCCGCATTCGCTCTGTTTTGCCTGAATTCTCAACTGATTTATTTCAGTCAGGAATTTAAACAATATGCCCCCGATCTGTTTTGGGGTATGCTGACCTGCTTTCTCTTTTCGAAAATTCGCTTCCAAATAACATCGCTGATACGCTTGTTTTATTGGGGACTCGCTTTCGGAACGCTGATGTTGATATCCCAAACAACCGTGTTTATCGTCGCCGCCGGCTTGGCCGCGGAAACACTGTGCGGCGGAACCTTAACCCTCTTCCCCTTCTCCGTTAATCGGCGTGCCGTCCGACACTTGGCTTCTTTTACGGCGGGATGGCTGATTCCCGTCGCTTTGATGCTGGGACTGTATCTGAATAATCCACATCGGGATTATATGGATTTCTGGTGGTCAAACTTCGGTGCTTTTCTACAACCCGATTTTGGCAGTCTGACTGCATCAATGACGGCTCTGTTCGATTTTCTTTTTTATGACAGATTCCTTGCCGGTGCCCCATCACTCCTCTTTGTTATTTATGATATAACTCTCATCCTGTTTCTTGTGTCTCTTCTTGCCGCCCCCATTCTGATTCGACCACGCCGCCCCGCTTGCTTCCTGCTGTTCCTCTTCCTTGCCGTTTTAACTGCCGGGTGCCTGCACCTCTATCCGTTCCGGGAAAGAACAACACTCTATCTGTTGCCGTTTATCATTATCGTCTTCTGCCACCTGCCGCTCTTGTCCGATCATCGTCTCTTGCGCATCGGTGCCTTCCTTTTCATTCTCTTTTTAAGTCTGACAACCCTCTTTGTCACCGGATACAAACATGCCCATCACACCTTGATACGTCACCCCTCTTCCGTTCGACAATCGGTCATTGCTCTGCGGGATCGGACGGATACTGTCGATACGGTCTTGATCGTTGATACGAAAGGCCCCCGGGACGCATCGCACGCGGCACCGTATTTCTTTTATAAAAAACACCTCAACTATACCGCACCCCGCGAAGTCATCCTGCCCGGTCGCACGCTCCTTCAAAACCAAACAATAAACACTTGCCAAGCCTATTTCACGCCCTACCTGATCCCCGGTCAAACATATGCCCTGATTGCCGACAACTTCCGATGGCCGACAGCCTGTTTCAAATACCTATCCTCCCGTTCCGGTTTTCAACAACAAGGCTCCCTCCTGATTTGGCGGGAATAAATATACCGATATCCGCCGCACGGCTTTCGACGCTTTTTCAAAAACCGACTTTTTCTGAGTATCCTTCTTTTTTTGTTGAGCCCGCCCTCTTTTTCGGGTATAAGTAAGGTATGTCACTTTTATCTTCCATAGCCACCGTGGGCGGATGCACGGCCGTCAGTCGTGTCGTCGGTTTTATTCGGGATATCCTGATTGCCCGCTTTTTGGGAGCCAGTATGATGGCCGACGCGTTTTTCGTCGCCCTTCGCTTTCCCAATCTGTTTCGCAGCCTGTTTGCCGAAGGCACTCTGAACGTTGCTTTCGTGCCCCTGTTTTCCGGAGAACTCCACGCCAAAGGTCCTCGCCACGCCTTGGTGTTTGCCCGATCCGTGTTCGGTTTCCTTTTCTATGTCCTCTTGATCTTTACCGTTGTTATGGAAATTTTGATGCCCGCACTGATGTTTCTGTTGGCACCCGGTTTTGAAGAAATTCCCGGAAAACTTGCCCTGACAACACATCTCAGCCGTATCACTTTCCCGTTCTTGCTCTGCGTCTCTCTCGTCTCTCTGTTGTCGGGCGTTTTAAACTCCGTCGGCCGTTTTTGGGCAGCAGCATTCACACCAACAATCCTGAACCTGACAATGATTGCGTTTCTGCTGCTCCTGACCCCTTTGATTCAATCACCGGAAGCCCCCGCTTACGCATTGGCCTGGGGCGTGTTTGCCGCCGGTTTGATTGAACTCGCCTTTCTGGCCTGGCATCTGCGCCGCGCCGGTATGACCTTTAACCTGATCGGCCCCGTTCAAGCCCTTTGCCATATGACAAACGGCGTCAAATTGCTGCTTCGGCGTATGGCTCCCGGTGTTCTCGGCTCCGGTGTCTATCAAATCAACCTGTTTCTGGATACCCTCTTCGTTTCTTTCGTCGGAGCCGGTGCCATTTCCTGGCTGAATTATGCCAACCATTTGTTTCAATTGCCGATCGGCATCATCGGTGTCGCCATCGGCACCGCCTTGCTCCCCGTCCTGTCTAAACATATTAAAGCCGGCGAATTGGACTTGGCAAACACACAACTGAACCGGGGATTGGAACTTTCCGTCGCCCTGTCGTTTTCTTCCATGACGGGGTTGGCACTTTTGGCCTACCCGATTATCGGTATTTTGTTTGAACGCGGCGCGTTCACTCCCGAAGATACTTTGAACACGTCACGCGCCTTGATCGTCTTTTCGTTCGGGTTGCCCGCTTATATGATGACCAAAGCCCTCTCCCCGTTCTTCTATGCCCGTGGTGATACGAAAACACCGGTAAAAATAGCCGTCCTCGGCGTCGCCTTAAACGCTGTTCTTGCCCTAACGTTAATGCAGTTCTGGGGCTATGTCGGAATCGCTTTGGCGACCAGCCTGACCGTCTGGGTTAATGCCGGTCAATACGCCATTCGCCTGATGCGCCGCGGCGACTTTAGTCTGGACAAAACCCTGCGCTACCGCCTGCCCCGTATTTTGTTTGCTTGCACCCTCATGGGGGGAACTCTGTTCATTGCCAAAAGCGGATTAACCACCCTGTTTCCCGGTTGGCAACAAGACACCTCCCTTCACTCCGTCCTGCTGCTCGGTTTATTGATAACGGGTAGTCTGATCATCTTTTTTACAACTCTGATTCTAACCGGCGGCATTCCGATTGCTCAAATCAAACAATTGATTCATCGCCGCCATTTGTCATAAAAGGGGGATTTTATGAAATTCAGATTGATTCTCGGCATTCCGCTCTTGGCTCTCGGTTTGTTGTTGTTCCGTTGTGCTTGGACAATCACCGCTCAACCGCCCGAAACACAACACGCACCCGCCGAACAAATGCCTGACCTGGTCACACAAACGCAAACCTACCTGCCCGGAACGGAAATCACTCCCCAAACAACGGCCGATTTGCGCGCTTGGTTTTCCACGGCCAGCCGTCATCATATGCCGCGCGTGTTCGTTGATCGCTTACCCGCCGATTTTACCGAACAAGGCGACCCTGCTTTGTTTATTCAAGTGATTGCCTCCCTCATCATGCGTGAAAATGAACAGGCTCTGCGCGAACGCATCGTCTTGATTGACTTAAACCGAAAACAATCGGCCGGTATTCCCTGGTCGTCACAAGAAACACTGTTCTTTAATTCTCTGGTGGATAAATATGACGCCGGCGCGAAACGCAGTCGGGAAAGCCAAATCGCCGATCTGATGAAAAAAGTCGATGCCATTCCCGTCTCCATGGCGGTTGCTCAAGCCGCCCTCGCAACCGATTGGGGAAAACAAAATCTGTCCCATCCCTTTGATCAAAAAGGCTGGATCGATACACAAACATATGATTTCCTCCCCTTTGACTCCCTGATTCAGGCAACACGCAGTTATTTTCGGGAAATGAACGGTATGCCCCCTCTGCTGGAATGGCGCGTATCACGGGAACAATTTCGGGATTTGACTGCCCACGATAAAGGCTATCGCTTTCTGCCCGGCCTATACGCTTATATGCCCTGGGATGACACGTATGTTGACAGATTGCGCGCCAAAGCCGATGAAATGGATGTCGTCGCTGTCGACGCCCTGACCTTTTTACCGCCGGAAATACCCATTTCATTTCAAACGGCTCAAACCGTTATCAAAACAACTGCGGGCACGTTTACTTTTCAAACAGAATTGGCCGAATCACCGGAACAACGCCAACGTGGTCTGATGTTCCGAACCGCTTTGGCACCGGATGCCGGTATGACGTTCTTAAACAAATCCCCGCGCCCCATCGGCCTTTGGATGAAAAACACACTGATTCCGCTGGATATGGTTTTCTTTGATGATCAAGGCATCGTTACCAATGTCGTGGAACGGGCACAACCGCATGATGAAACAGTTCGCATGTCCTCCGGCCCGGTCAAAGGCGTCGTCGAACTGCCCGCCGGCACCATTCAAAAGTTAATCATAAAACCCGGAGACACGGTGTCGGTCATCCGTTAATCATTTGCCGCTTTTGGAACCAATAATAATCGCCGATATCGTTTCGATGATTTAATCATCTCAACATCCAAAGCCGGAAATCCATATCGTTCGACCAATGTCGGTGTGTCGCTTAATAAAGAAACACCTAATCCCAATTGCCGCCCCACCGTCGGAATATTCGCGGCATCTAAAATCGTCGCCCCCCAGTCAAATTGGGCGAACGGCTTGCGGATAACATGCGGGTACCCCATGTCCTGATTAATAATGACATTGTATGCCCGCCGATTCGGATACAAAGCCAAATCCTTGTTGACATCGTTCGCTTCCATCATTAAGTGATCCCCTAATACAAAAATAACGGTATCTTTAAAAAATGGTTGCCGCCGACACCATTCCACAAAATCAAAAATAATTTTGTCCGAACATATCACCGCATCACGAATGTCATGATACTTTTCCACACATCCCGTATTAACATATCCCTTCGGAAAATGAGTGTCCAAAGTCGTTAAAGACAAGAAAAACGGCTCCGCGCGCTTGCTCAACTCCGTTACCTTTTGCCGCGCAAAAGCAAAAAAAGTTCTGTCATTAACCCCAAAAGCCGTTAACCCGATATCTGCTTCCGTCGCATATCCGCTGGCAATTAACTCGTCTCGTCCCCATACTTCATCAAAATGATGTTCCGTTACAAACACATCCGTTCCCACAAACTCTTTGTATGCCCCTTTGGCAAATACGGTTCTGTATCCCGCCTGTTTCAATAAATCCGACATGCAAACGGCTCCCGGTATAAATCCTTCCGTTTGTGTGCCTAACTTATCTCTCAACTCCGTTTTAAACGGCACACCGCAAAACACCGCTACTTGTGACGCTAATGTCCAGTTTGTTCCATTGACGTGTTCATATCCTTCTACCGTTGTGTAACGGTTGCCCAGCCGCGTTAAATAAGGTATCAGATTCTCTCCCCAATAAGCCCTGTCCCCAAACGTTTTTTCCATGGATTCCGCAAAAATGATAATGATATTCTTCGACTTTTTCGGCAACGGCTGCTCCAGCTCCGGAACAACATAGTTCTTGTCGTAAAGAGACGTCTCCTGAAAAGATAAATATAATTGCGTCCAAAACGGAACCGGTGTCTCTTCGTTCAAATGAGACACACGCATGGGATAACATCCGACAAAACCGCAAAATAAAAAAATGAACGTAATTGTAATCCAGATTTTTTGGCGAATTAAAAAAGTAGCGCATATCGTAAATATGAATATCAGGCAAAGCGATAACCACCGCTGCGCTATTTGTTGCATATCTAAAAAGGTGATGTGAAATAATAACTGGTTCAAAGACACACCACCGAAATAAAGCTGACTCCAAATAAAACCAACGGCACCCAACATAAATAAAAACAAAATTCCAAACCGAATGCCTTGAAAACAATTTTTTAAAATAAGACGTAAATTCATAACATGTCATGCTATACTAAATCCGTTCTAAATACAATAAATATCTCTTTTTCTTATCAAAAAATCCCCTTTATGACCGCGTTTTGTATTTTTTACTTGACAAATCATAAAAAATATGATATAAGGGTTTTAGTTAATAAGGAGACGTCTATCTGCTGATAGGCGGCTTTTTTTTAACGGCTCAGGATAAAAACACCCGTTTTTATCCTTTTTCTGTTTCCTATTATAACCTTTCAAAAGCGCCCCGGTTTTCTCCGGGGCGCGTTTTTTAAGGTTAAGGAACACGTCTTTATCTTTTTAACAAGGAGGTTTTTTATGGCGGATCATGTCCAAATTACAGGCATTCCCCCTCGTATTCAATATGTTGCAAACGGGTCTCAAACATCTTTTGAATATCCGTTTGCACTCTTTAAATCCGAAAATATGAAAGTTTATCTCAATGATATTTTACAGGATTCCACAACCTATACCGTTTCCGGAGCCGGCACAACCGGCGGCGGCACCGTCATGTTCACGACAGCCCCTACCCAAAATACGATCGTTACCCTTGTCCGCGTTCTGGATATCGAACGAACAACGGATTTTCAAGAAGGCGGTGCCTTGCGTGCCAGTGCGTTGAATTACGAACTGGATTATCAAATCGCATGCCAACAACAAATCGCCGATAATCTGAACCGATCCATGGTGCTTCCCCCGTATGCAACTGATACCAATGTCGATTTAACGTTACCAATCCCCGATGCCGGTAAAGCCATTGTTTGGAATGCGGACGGCACCAATCTTGAAAACTCCCGCCTCTGCGTGAATGAGATTGCCGATACCATGACGGAACAGGTCGCAACGGCGACGGAAAAAGCCGCAACGGCGACGGCGGCCGCCCAAACGGCAACGGAAAAAGCCACCATCGCAACCGAAAAAGCGGCGGAAGCCGTTTCAACCGTCGGCTCCAAAATGAATACCGGTTTGGACAACATTACGGCGGCGGGAAAAGCGTCTGTCATGAATTGGTGTATGCCGGATTATAGTAATCGTGTTCAACGGGAATGGAACACGGAATATATTGCCACCGAAAACGGCGTTGTCACATTTAATGCTCATTGTGACGGAAGCAGTCACACGGTTTATGTCAATATTAACGGGCAAGAACTCTTTTATACAGACGATGATAAAGGTATCGGTCCCGGTTGGACCGGTGGCTCCCACCAAGCATATTTCGGAATGTTTTTTATCGTCGGTAAGGGAGACACCTATAAAGTCTATGGTGGCAGCGGACATCAAATGATGTATTTTTATCCCATGAAAGGAGAGGCTGAATGATATATTTGAAAACAATCAACGGCGTTGTCAATGCTTATTCTTACCCGATTGAAAATGCGGAATGTCAGGTAGAAGAGAGTGTGTGGCGTCAACACTGCAACAATAACGATAATAAAATCGTGAACGGACAATTTGTTCCGAATCATATTGATACGCGTTCCTATGCCGAAAAAAGGAAATCGGAATATCCCGCCTTGGGGGATATGATTGACGCAATTTGTAAGGCGAAACTCGGAGACGAAACCGAATTGATGACCCTGATCGCTCAACGTCAGGAAATAAAATTGAAATATCCAAAAGACTAAACGATAAGTCCCCCGAATTATCGGGGGCAAATTTTTTTCTTTAATTGCCGCCACACAAACAACCAATATGGTTTCATTTTTCGGGTTCCCCATTTTTTAAATAAACGCCGGCATGTGGTGTAATAGGTATAATAATGTTTACTAAATGAAAATTTTTCATTGATAAACCACCCCAAAATAGTCGTACAATAGGCATGATATTGATCCCTATCATAAACATTCAACCGCTTCATTTCCGATTCCAAAAAATCCAAAACTTTCCATATATTTGATAAAAAGCGTTCGTTTTTATGTTTGTTATGGGAAATTGAATTTTCAACAAATCGCCAATTATACCCATAAAAATCCAAAAAATAAATTTCCTTTGCCAATAAAAAAGAAACAATATGAAATGGAATTTCCGCGCTGGAAGAGCTGTCGGGAACTCCTTTTAATTGATATTTTTTGATAAATTCCAAACGATAACATTTGTTCACAACGCCCGTCATTGCCATAATATCTTCATTTTTAATATTATAAAAAGCATTTGAAACAGAACGGGTTAAATAATCCGCTGGCTTTTGAATGCCGTTTATTGTTTGATAAAATTTAAATTCAATAATGTTAACGATTTTATTTTTATCAATAATATCTATTATTTTTTGAAATAATCCATCTTCATACCAATCATCCGAATCCATAAACATCACATATTCGCTATGTGCAATGGCTAATCCATCCTCCCTCGCCCGAAATACGCCCGCGTTTCGTTTATGGATATCTATCACACGAGAATCGGATTGAGCATATTTTTTAATAATGTCATCAGATCCATCCGTTGACCCATCATTAACCAAAATTAATTCGATATCTTTATAATTTTGGTTCAATACAGAGTCAATCGCTTGCGCTAAATACGGCGCTGCATTATAAATTGGCATAATAATCGAAATTCTTGGATTTTTCATGTATTGTCCTCCTTTAAATGGCATGAAGTGCATGTAAAAACCCTACCCTTCCTTTTAAAGAAAGAAAGGGTAGGGGAGTTAAAAGTCCCAAAATTTTATTTTTTACGACATCTGTCGTGAGTGGGGGGGGGGGGAGGGGAGGAATAACGATAAAAGTGATTTGAAAGCAGATAACCACCTGGGATATACAAACCGAATGGATTTTAACTTTTCGGTTTCTTTATTTAACGCTTCAACAGCCTCTTTTCTGTTCTTACCCGTTATTTGGGCAATGGCATTCGCAATAATTTTATCTTTTAAAGAATCTATATTCGCCGAATCCGGATGCCAATTGATATATTTCATATCACGATATCCGTAAATCGGCAAAATCCCTTTCAATACATCAAATCTGACATTATCGGGATCCGTTGTGATAAAAATAACCGGAATACCCATTGCTACACAAGGCATGGCAACATGGATTTTGGAAGTAATAACTAATTTGGCCTCCGTTTTGTAACGATTCAAAACGTCCCGCGCATATAACTCAAACGCTTCGGCTCCCTTTTCACTGACCGGATATTCATTCCAATAATAAAAGTGACTGATAGACGTATCACATTGATTCAAAATTTCTTGAGGCAGCCTCTTCAAAACTTTCTTATCCGGGTCTACCAAAAAAATTTTACCGTTTTTCGGCTCTTTTTCCCGTTTATCAAAAGTCAACGTCATACATCCCGAAAAATAAGCATCAATGCCAAGCGAAATCAAAAAGTCTCTGGTGCTTCTGTCCCGACACCCGATCGGTTCATACGGTTTCATTTTTTCGTATATCTTTTCACGAACAAAACGATCGCGAGTGTTGTTAACGGTGTTTAAATGAAACCCGATAAAAATCGGTGTAATCTTGTCTGACCAAGGTAACGGAAAAACGCCGGCATAGTCCCCAAACCAAGATTGCATAACCAAATGAACCGGCTCTCCGTCAAAATCCTTGATATCATCTCGATTAACAAAAGATAACGTGCGGATGCCGGCCTTAAAATAAACATTTTCAACACCCAATGTTTGCATACAATCACCCAAATTACCATCCCTCGGCCATAAATTGTCGTCGGGTCTCTTTTGCATCTGATATTTATATTGATTGATTATTCGTGCATACCGTTTCATTCTATTTTCCTCCTTTAGATTTTAATTTAAAAATAAAATACGGTATCCAACGTACTTTTTTAAACAAATTTCGTCTGAATTCCTTGACTTTTGTCCCTAAAAATATTTGAAACCAACTATTATTTTTTAACTGTCTGTATTTTTCCCAATTCTTCTTTTTCGCAAAATCTGACCGCTTCAGCTCCCATTTACCTATAATTTGACTGATTTGATAACAACAACTTTTAAAATAAGGCAATGGTATTTTAAGGCAAGCATTATAAAAAGAATAAATTTCATACTCCGGATTAAATAATTTTGGATTTTTGTCCCGAATAATATCCAAACATTTTGAAGCCACCGACAAATAGACTAACGCCCTTGGACGCCTCCCTTTATTAAAGCCTGTCATGGTAATTGAATTTTCATTATTACGATTCCATCGGTATACATAATCATTCATCAAATAAACACAATCAATACTGGCCAATAAGTTAACTTGAAAAGGACGGTCTTCGGCCACAAATCCCTCCCCAAAATAAATACAATTTTCGCGAATAAAATGAATATCAATTAACTTTGCCCAAGGGGAAATAAAAAAACACATTGATCTTGAATCGGGTCTGTATAATTCGTTTGAATAATGATTTTGCGGAATTATCTCTTTCCCTTTTTCTATAGACCAATTCGCAAAAACCGCTTTCGTCTTGTGCTTTTGAATGACACAATACATCCGTTCCATCGCATCAACTTCATAAAAATCATCCTGGTCAATAAATGCTACATATTGACCGGTAGCTGATGCTATTCCTGTATTACGACAAATGCCTTGACCAACGTTTTCCCGATTTTGGATCAAAACTAACCTGTTATCCGTTTTTTGAATTTGTTTGATAATCGCCACAGAGTTATCTTGGGAACAATCATTTACACAAATCAATTCAATATTGTCATACGTCTGATTTAAACAAGAATAAATCGCACGTTCAATCCATTTTTCCCCATTATATACCGGCATAATAATCGAAATTTTTTCTGTCTTATTCATGATACACCCCCATCTTGATTTCATCTTTCATATCTTTCGTAAACCGCTCAATACCATGTGTTTTTCGGATGTATTCAATCGCCGATCGCGCCTTTTCCAAATACAGCCGATCATCCTCCATTAACGCCCGAATCGCCGGAATAAATTTGTCAACGCCCTCAAACCCATCCCCCGGAACGGCGCCGATATATATCCCAAACCGTGCCGCCAAATCTTCACGCTCCAAATCACTGACTAATACCGTTCCATAGGATAAAGCCTCTAACCATGAAATCGGTATTCCTTCCCAAATGGCCGTACTTAATAAAACACGAGACTCCCGAATCATCTTCTTTTTCTGCTCTCCGTCTACATGCCCGATAAAATGCAGATTCGGAATATCCCCGTTCATATAGGGGGCCAACATCCGTTTGTTGTCCTCCTGATATCTGAAAAACTGACCTAAAACATAAAATTCATACTCGGGCATCCGCTTGGCCACTTCACAAAAAAGCCAACACCTCTTTTGTGCTTCTAACCGTCCCAGAAAAATAACCTGCTTCTTCTTTTGGGAAAGATCTAATTGATAGTCTTGATCTAAATCAATCGGATTGGGTAGATACCGAATCGGCGTGTTCTCCGGCAGATTGTATAATTCTAATGCCAACGGATTTAAAGAATATCCCTGTGAGATAAATCGAACACGACCGGCCGCCGCCCATTCATGAACGGTGCGATAAACTCCCGGTGAAAAGAAACACGGATCTTTGATGGAACGCATCGTGCCGATGACGTTGTCCCACGCACTTTTGGGTCTCGGATCCTGAATCCATAAAATCAATTTCGTGTTCGGATTCGTTTCATGCCTTAAAACCCAATCCGTCGTCAATTCAATACTTAAATACACATCATATTTCTGACGTTTCAACCACCAACGGCTGGCAAAATGAAATTTGGGCAGTTTATATAAATCAATATTATCTTCATGGTATTTCGTCGCACATAATGGACGCTTGCCACGCCCCAATAACACATCCATCTGAATATCTTCATCGGGAATGTATCTGGCCACATATTTTCGTGCCAGAAATCCATACCCGCCAAAAGCCGTTCCCGCCCCACCGAAAAATTCGTCAATTAATAACCCGACTTTGATTTTTCGATTCAGAACCTCGTTCGCCGCTTTCGCATATTTTTGCCAGACGGACTTTAACCGGACTTTGACGGCGTTCCATGGTTTCTTGGCGCCCGTATAATGAATGATAACGGCGCGCTTAATCTTCTCTTTCGCCGATCTGATGTCTGCCATTGCAAAATTATAAATACCGTCAACCTGCTTGATTTTATTCCGACAAACCAGGTTTAATACATCTTGATCCTGATACGCTATCTGCCCGGCTAATTCTTTCGTTTTTAAAATCAAAGCGTTGCCGATACCCTGTCGGCGCATTTCCCGCGCGTTCATCAATAAAACGCCCGCGTTAATGTATAACTCGTCCGCCTTTAAACCGATTTTGTTCTTATAACCCCGCTTTTCAATATACGTGTCCGAACATCCCGCTAAATAACAATCCCCTAAATCTGTTTCCCAGAGGCCTGAAATATCCCCTTTCACAATTAAATCGGCATCTAAATATAAAATCTTGTCCACATCCGGTATTAAATTCGGAATCAGATATCTGTAAAACGTCTCTTTTGAGATGTAATTAATGGTCAGGTTTAATCCTTTAAACGCCGTTTCATCAACCGAAATAAACCGCAAATCAATATTGGGAAAAACCATCTTTATTTTTGACAGTCGCCGACGTGATTGATCTGATAAATCCGATGATAAAATATAGGCCTCAAACTGCTGTTTCGGGTTGCTTTTTAATAACGAAATTAAAACGGTACCAAGCTGTTTGATATACCCGTCATTCACACAAAAAGCAATTTTAATCGTTTCCATTGCCTGCTCCTTTAATCAATTTTTTATAAATAAAATACCGTTTCAATTTATTCCCCCGCAACCGAATACATCCCTTCGCATCCAAATCTCGCAACTCCTCTGCAAAAACACGCCAAAGATACTCTTGCTGATCCGCCTCGGATTTTAAAATAGCATTCAATTGTTGTTTTAAAATATTCGAAAATAATTCTCGAATAATAAAACGATACTCTTTCGAAGTTCCCTGACGATAGGCCGCTTCAATCAAACTTAATCCTATTCCATAATCCCGAATATGTTTGGGCGTCAAAGCCATGTTGGATATAGATTCCTGATTGTATGTATAATAATATAACGCCTCTCGTATGATAACGGTTTTGGGATGATGCAAAAGGGTAATCGCCGTATGCGGATAATCCTCAAAATAAATATTTGTTTTAAATAAAAACTGCTTTATGTAATCACGTTTGTATAATTTATAACATGCATTCACGTGAATTTTCCAACGACACCTCTTTTTGAAAAACCAAAGGGGCTGATCCGTTACTTTGTATCGAACCGCCGATAAAGATATCTTCTGCAGTGTCATTTGTTCTGTTTCCCCAACCCGTTGAAATCCGAAACTGACCATCTCCGCCCCGTGTTGCTCCGCAAGAGCACAGGTTATTTCCAATAACTGCGGATGAATGTAATCATCTGAATCGCAAAAATAAACATATTTTCCACAAGCCGCTTTCAACCCGTTGTTCCTTGCCACAGACAATCCTTGATTTTCTTGCGTGATAACATGAATGCGTTTGTCCCGTGCTGCATACTCGTCTAAAATAACATCGCATTTATCGGGCGATCCGTCATTAACACAAATCACCTCAAAGTCCGTCAACGTCTGGTTCAAAACACTGTCCAAACACCGCTTTAAAAACCGTTCGACTTTATAAACAGGAATAACAACAGAAACAAGCGGGGGACGATTCTTGTTCATAAATAACTCTCTTTTTTGATGACGTTTAATACCATATTCCGTAGCTCAAGCAAGTTCTTCAAAAGAACTTTTTTAATTTTAACAAAATATCTATATAATTGCAATAAAAAACATATCATTGTATGGTATATACAAAATAACATACAATCAAAAACCCTCCCAAAGAGGGTTCTTTTCTGACATCAAATTCGTTATGGCCTTCTTTATCCCTTTAATTTGGCTTTGACGACGGCCAACGCTTCACCCATACGGGATGTGTCCGCACCACCGGCCTGAGCCATGTCCGGCCGACCACCGCCGCCTTTACCGCCAACAACAACCGCCGCCGCCCGAACTAAATCAACCGCGTTGATTTTATCCGTCAGGTCCTGTGTAACCCCGACGACAACGGATACTTTGTCTTCAAATCCGGATACCAAAGCCACAACCCCCGATTCGATTTTTTGTTTGAATGCGTCCGCCAAAGGCTTTAACTCTTTGGCCGGTGTGTCGGATAAAATCCGACCGATGAAACGAACGCCGCCCACCTCTTCAAACGTATTCGACGCATCGTCTGAACCGCCTCCCATGGCAGCCTTGCGCCGCAGATCGGCGATTTCTTTTTCCGCCCGACGCTTGTCCTCTAACAAATGCGCGATTTTGATTTTCATTTCTTCGGCAGAGGTCGATTTTAACATCGTCATCATCTCAATAATCAAATCATCATTTTCCCGCACTTTTTTCAAAGCTGTCCGCCCGACCATAGCCTCAATCCGGCGCACCCCCGACGAAACCGCTGACTCGGATATAATCCGGAAACACCCGATGTCCCCCGTCGCCGATACGTGGGTTCCGCCGCACAATTCGCAAGATAATCGCCGATTCCCTTGTCCCATGGATACCACACGCACCGTCTCGCCGTATTTTTCATCAAACAAAGCCATTGCCCCCTGTTTGACCGCCTCCTCCGGCGTCATCAAATCGGTTATGACATCCTCGTTTTTCAAAATCATCCCGTTGACCAGGTCTTCCACCCGTCGCAGTTCTTCCGACGTCATCGCCTTGTTATAGGTAAAGTCAAACCGGAATCCCGTCGGCGTCACCAAAGATCCTTTTTGGTGGACGGTGGGTCCCAATACCTGTTGTAACGCCGCTTGTAACAAGTGTGTCGCCGAATGGTGTCCCCGGATGTCAAACCGCCGTTCATTATCAATCGCGAACACACCGCTTTCCCCGACACGGACAAGCCCGCTTTCAACCGTCCCGAAATGCACGATCAAAGCCGTGTCCGCCTTTCGTTGCGTGTCCGTTACCCGGATAACGCCACTATCCGTCCGAATCATTCCCGTGTCGCCGACCTGACCACCCATTTCACCGTAAAAAGGCGTCTGATTCGCCACAACCGCAACCGTGTCTCCGGCTCGGGCTTCCGCAACCGAAGCACCGTTCACAACCAAAGCCTGAATAACCGCCTCGGCCGTATCCGAATCATATCCCAAAAACTCCGTCGAACCCGATTCATCCGCAATTTGAAACCAAATCTTCTCATCCGCGTTGTCACCTGATCCGGCCCATGATTTTCTGGCTTCGGCTTTTTGCCGCGCCATCGCCGATTCAAATCCGGCAACGTCAACCGTGATGTTTTTCGCCCGTAACGCGTCTTGCGTCAAATCCAAAGGAAACCCGTATGTGTCGTATAATTTAAACGCCGTCTCCCCGTTCAAAACATCTCCCGCCGACAAGCCTTCCGTCTCCTCTGATAATAATTTTAAGCCCTTGTCCAACGTCTGTTTAAACCGCTCCTCTTCCAACTTTAACGATTCGGTGATCAGCTTTTGATGCGCTTCCAATTCGGGATAAGCCTCCCCCATCGTCTTAATCAAAGACGGCACTAATTGATACATTAACGGCTCTTTACATCCGATTAAATGCGCATGCCGCATCGCCCGCCGCATAATCCGCCGTAAAACATATCCGCGCCCTTCATTCGACGGCATAACCCCGTCCGCCAATAAAAATGACGTCGATCGTAAATGATCCGCAATAACGCGTAAGGACGTTTTGGCATCCCCATACGGATCAACACCCGCAATAGCCGCCGATTGCTCAATCAAATCCTTGAAAATGTCAATTTGAAAATTGTCATTCGTTCCATGCAAAATAGCACTCAACCGCTCCAAGCCTGATCCCGTATCAATGCATTTCCGGGGAATTTCAATCCGCTTTCCGTCCGGTAAATCCTCAAATTGGTCAAAAACAAGGTTCCAAACCTCAATAAACCGATCGCCGTCTTCCTCGGGCGTCCCCGGTCGACCACCCCAATATTTATCCCCGTGGTCATAAAAAATCTCTGAACACGGTCCGCACGGCCCCGTATCCCCCATTTGCCAGAAATTATCTTTCGTCGCAATGCGGATAATGTCCTCGTCTTTTAATCCGGCAATTTTTTTCCATAACGTGAACGCTTCATCGTCCGTGTGGTAAATCGTCACCAACAACTTACTCTTGTCAATACCGATTTCCCGCGTCAATAAATTCCATGCGTAATAAATCGCTTTTTCTTTGAAATAATCCCCGAACGAAAAGTTCCCCAACATTTCAAAAAAAGTATGGTGCCGCACCGTGTATCCCACGTTGTCCAAATCGTTGTGCTTGCCGCCCGCCCGCACCGATTTTTGAACCGTCGCCGCACATGGGAAAGGGGCCTTCTCCGCACCGGTTAAATAGTTCTTAAACTGAACCATCCCGCTGTTCGTGAACATCAAAGTCGGATCATTCCGCGGGATTAAAGAACTGGCCGGAACAATCGTGTGATTGTTTTTCTTGAAATAATCAATAAATGTTGTCCGGATTTGGGAGGTAATATTTTTTGTCATAACTGCTTTTTCCTTTATTTGAAATTTGCCCAAGAGAATATCACAAAACCCGCCTCTCGTCAATTGATAATAAAATTATTTCCGTAATACCTAACGACACAGAGCAAACGGCTGCAAAGTCGGGTTATAATTCATACGACTGCCGGTACTTCCGCCAATCTCATCATCGGATAAATCAACAACCGTCTCCCGCACACTACCCGATATTCAATTGACATTTCCCGCTGATTGTCCAACGTTCTCTTAAAACCTTTTTTGTTATATAAAATAAAAAAGACACCCCCGTTTCCGAATAGGTCTTGCTTTTTTTTCCCCTTTTTGCTACAAAAAAGACAGCATTTCACAAAAAAAGGAGAAAGATATGCAATTTAAAACACTTAATGATTTTGATTTTAACGGTAAAACCGTCTTTATCCGCGCTGACCTGAACGTCCCCGCTAAAGACGGACAAATCACGGATATGACCCGGATCGACCGCTTTGTTCCGACACTTAAAGAAATCGTCGAAAAAGGCGGTAAAGCCGTCGTCGCCTCCCATTTCGGTCGCCCCAAAGGTGAAAAAAATGCCGAGTTTTCTCTGGCTTTCCTGGCTCCGGCTCTGGAAAAAGCCAGTGGTTTAAAAGTCACGTTCGTCGATGATTGTGTCGGTGAAAAACGGGACGCCGCTATTCGCGCCATGAAAAACGGTGACGTGATTCTGCTTGAAAACCTGCGCTTCTACCCGGGTGAAGAAAAAAATGACCGCGCATTCGCCGAACAGTTGGCCAGCGGTATTGATATTTATATTGATGACGCTTTTTCAACCGCACACCGGGCACATGCTTCCACGGAAGGCATGGCTCATTTGCTGCCCCGCGGTGCCGGTCGCCTCATGCAGGAAGAATTGGAAGCCTTGGATAAAGCCCTCGGTAACCCGACACGCCCCGCCGTCGCTTTGGTCGGTGGTTCCAAAGTGTCAACCAAACTGGATTTACTTGCCAACCTTGTTAAAAAAGTCGATTATCTCTGCATCGGCGGCGGTATGGCGCATACTTTCCTGGCGGCCAAAGGTATTCCGATGGGTGAAGGCTCCCTGGTGGAACCGGGCATGATTGATACGGCCAAATCCATTTTGGCAAACGCCGGCAATTGCACAATCGTTTTACCCGTTGATTTAACGTGGGCGGATGCGTTTGGTGAAGGACAAACACCGCATGTGTCCGAAGCCGATCAAGTTCCGGCGGGTAAAGTGTTGCTGGACATCGGTCCGAAATCGGCGGCTGAATTCATCGCGACAATTGAAAAGTGCAAAACTTTAATTTGGAACGGCCCTGTCGGTGCGTTTGAAATCAAACCGTTTGACAAGAGCACAAACGAAATAGCCGCGGCCGTCGCTCAATTGACAAAAGAAGGCAAACTGACTTCTGTTGCCGGTGGCGGAGATACGGTTTCCGCTTTGAAAAAAGCGGGTGTCGAACCGGATTTAACATACGTATCCGCCGCGGGTGGCGCGTTTTTGGAATGGATGGAAGGCAAAACATTGCCCGGTGTTGCCATTTTGGAACAATAACCCGTTCCTTCAAAAAACGCTCCCTACCCGGGAGCGTTTTTTTCTTTCTTATCCTCGCGTTTTTTCTTTCCCATCCTCGCGTTTTTTTATTTTTCGTCATTCCCGGGTTCCCTCTTTTCGTCATTCCCGCCCTCTTTTTTTATGTCATTCCCGCGAAAGCGGGAATCCAGTAACCCCCAATTCCTTTTTTATCCCATAAAAAAAGGAGGGCATTCACCCTCCTTTTTCCGGGGATGGATACAGGAAAAAAATCCATCCCCCGCCGCCGACGTTTTTATTGACCATTTTTTTACAGGGTCGGCGGTTTGGGCTTGAGTATCTTGTTTATCAAAACACCCGCGCCCAATCTTGTTCATGCCCCGTCCTATCAGGTTTATTTTAAAAAGCCGAGAGCTACGACACCCCTACTCACACAAAGCGTAATGGTTGCCGTTACGATAGGTGCCGTAGTTGACGCTGCCCTTGCTCAGATTGACGTAGAGCGCGAGGCAGGAACTATAACTTGTGTTCGTCCATACAATGCCGCTCCATTCGCGCCGCAACGCTTGCATGATCGCGTTTTGGGTTGTGATATTGCTACTGCAACTCCCACTGTCTTTACAGCAATAACCAATCGCTCCATCACTCAAATGATCACATTGTAGGTCGCTGACACTGATCAACCTCTTTCCCTGTGCTGCGCACCAGTTCTTCGCACTCCACCAGGTCATACGAGAGCTACTCTTATACACTGTCCCCAGACCTTCTATCGCCACACCGGCCGGTAAATCTCCTTTGGATACGCACCTCCCTGTGTAACTCTTATGACA
>CALXUR010000012.1 GCA_944391735.1 uncultured Alphaproteobacteria bacterium
CAGGCTCATAACCTGGAGGTCGTGAGGTTCAAATCCCACCCCCGCAACCAATAGAATAAAGAAACGTCCGTTCGGGCGTTTTTTTTATTTTATAAAGGGGGACGATGGGTTTGAAGTGCGTGAAAAAGTAAGGTTATATTGTTATCTTTCTGAAAGATATCACAGTCTATCTTATTATATCAGATTTTGTGCGAGAATGAGATATTTTTAATCATTTAGCCTTTTATTCTGTAAACATTTGATCAGATATCCGCCCAATAGGCATAATAGGATGGCAATTATGAAAAAGGATGTCCATCCGTTTCGTGCGGGGTTTGATGAAATAGATTGTTCCATGATGATACAAAAACTTAAAGTGATACCGGCAACAAGAGATCCGATTGCGCCGGCAAGTGATTTCATGGCGGAGTTAACGGATAGATAAATGGCGGCCATTTGAGAAGGAACAAACAACAAAGACGCATTGTTAATTCCTAATGTTAAACCGGCTGTCGCGATACCCAATATAACATGTAAAATGACTAATGACATATAAATAACATAAGCAGTTAAGCTTGTGATTTGATTTAAAACAATAAGTCCAACTAAAACAGATATGAAGAGCGGAACGGATAACATTAAAATGGTATCGACACCTTTGTGGTCGGCGATTTTTCCCCATTTTTTGATGGTTAACATGTAAGTAGTTTGCAAAATTAAATTGAAAATTAAAATAACGGATAGATTCAGCTCAAGCCTTTTTAACATGAAAACGGTTAAAAACGGTGTGATAAAAGCTTGTGAAAAATTTAAAATACTCAATGCTGTTAATAACCTTTGAAATGGTTTGTATTTAAGTGCCAATTTTACTTTTTGAATGAATGGCACGGTGGAACAGGTGGAAACAGGGCAGTCTTTTATGTTCAAAAAAGTCCATGTCCCGTATAGTCCGATAATAAAAGCTAAAATCAGAAGAAAAGAATAGGCATATATGTCTTTTTGAGGACAGTTTTTGTGGATGTATTCCAAGAAAAAATAGGCTCCCAGAAAACAAATAATTTTAGCAAACATCATGTATTTAAATCGATGTGCAAAAAAGCGCGCCATTAATTTTTCGGGAACTAAAATTTTCATCCACGGCAACCACGCACCGCCCGTTATTCCTCCGATTAGATAAGCTGCCGATAAAAATAAAACAAGAAAGAAGAGGGCACCATGCATGTTCGGGTTAAAAGCCAACAATGCGGCTAATAAATAAAAAGGACGCGATATAAAAGAACTCCAAATCGAAATTTTACGAACGGAAAAGCCCTTCTCGATTAACCAGGCGGCAAACAGATGGATTAAATTACCCAAATAGGGGATTGATCCTAAAATTCCAAAGGTTAAATTGCCGGCACCAAAAAACGCGGCGTAAGCGATTAATATCGGTCCGGTGGCCAATGTATCCATTGCAGAGGTTGCTATTCCTCCGCGAAAAACATAAGATAATGACTTGTGTATGGAATGCTCTTTCCTCATTGTTAACCGCGGAAATTTAAATTTCCATGCTAGAATATATCCTGTTGTGTTAAAAGTCAATGAAAAAGGATGATTATCAGGTCTGTTTTTTTGATTGCTTTTTTAAGCGTTTATGATATATTAGGTTGTGTTTCTGTTTCTATTGTTGGGGTGTATTTAATGTATCGCGATAAAAAAATATTAGGATTGATTCCGGCCAGAGGTGGTTCCGTGGCTGTTCCCGAAAAGAATATCTATCCCTTGAACGGTAAGCCTTTGATCTCGTATACGATTGACTCTGCCCAAAAATCCATGCTGTTGGATGCACTTTATTGTTCGACGAATGACGATAAAATCGCAGCGGTTGCGACCTCCGGAACCGATTGTCGGGTTATCAGACGTCCGGATGCGTTGTGCACAGATACCTCTAAAACAATAGATTGTGTCCTGCATGCTTTGAATGAGTTGTCGGCCGGGGGCGAACATTTTGATTATGTCATGATTTTACAGCCGACAAGTCCTCTTCGTCGTGCTGAAGATATTGATGCCTGTATTCGATATGTGGTTGATCATAATCTGATCGGATGTGTTAGTATTTCTGAAATACCCTATTTACCCGTTTTGATGCGCCATACGGAATATACGGGGGGTATTGAAAAGCTTGTTTCACCGATAGCCGGAAATGGTACATGTCGACGTCAGGATGCAAAGATAACCTATTATGTTGATGGGTGTTTGTATTTGTGGGCAGTGTCCGAAATATTATCTAAAAAAGGTAATTTAAGTTTAAACGATGCCCCTTTCGGTTATAAAATTGATTCAAAGTATGCTGTTGATATTAATACCATGGCAGATATTCGGTGGTGTGAGTATTTGTTGAAAGAAGCGGAATGAAGTTGAAATATACCCTGCTTTCCTCTCTTTTATTTGTTTTATGGATGTGCTTATGTATCCGTTTGATTCAGGTTCTGTTTGTTCCTCCCGTTGCGCATATTTATATTGATCCGGCCTCAACGCCTGCTCTGTTTCAAATGATGGATATGGTAACGCAATCTTCTGAGGAACCAAAATATGTTGCTTGGCGTCGCTATATGGCATTTTTTCCTAAAAAATTGATTTCTCCTCTGAATATAACGGTGTCATCTGTTAAGCCGTCTACCTCTAACAATGATTTTGTTAAATTAATTCAAAAAGAAGTTAAATTATTCTACCGTCAACATTCCGATCATGTTTTTGTTATTCATGCAAATATTGAGCATCCTTGGCTCGTTGAATCGGTACTGTCGGTTATTCCGCCAGATCGGGTGAAACATATTTATCTTTATGAAGATTCTATCGGACGAACATTATGGGAGGGCTTGACTTCTAAGTTTGTTTCATTTTTTGGCAAGTATCCGATAACTTATCGTATCGGTTATACAGATAGGTTTTTAAAATCATTTCCGCGATGGAAACAATTTGTTCAAAACGTATCGATAATGGACTTTAAAAAGCTGTCCGATAAACAAAAGGGTTATTTATATGCTCTGGCCGGATTGGATAAAGATAAACTTTCCTCTTTCTTTAATGATAGGCCGGTTGGAATCTTTTTTGATGACTGTAATTTACAGGTGGATCAAGTGGCCCCCTTCTTTGAAAAACGGATAGTTGAAAATCCCAAATTAAAAAAAATAAATTGGCTGTATAAAAATCATCCGCGTTGTGCAATAGAGGGTCCCTTTTGGGAAAAATTAAAACATTATTTTCCGGATGTACAGCTGCTGCCAAATAAAATGCCATGGGAGATTCTTTTGATGGCGGGTTTGGTTCCTGATTATGTTTGCGGGTATAGTTCATCCGTGTTTTTTTCGGCGACACCCGAACAGGTCTTATGTTACATTGAAAGACCCGGAGACAAATACCTTCCTCTTTTAAAAAAGATGGGTATTATTTCTGATAAAAATATTATTTTTCAAAAGGATATTAGAAATAATGTCCATTAATCATCAATTGAAAAAAATATTTTTTGCGCTTTTCTTTAGTGTTCCTGTGTTGGCGTTATTCAGCATGACTTTTTTTTGGGATACGGAACAAAAATCCAGCACCTTGGAACGCCGAACTTTGGAACCGCCGATTCATTCACTTGTAACAGAACGTCACCGGGTGGAAAAATATCTGACTGACCATGTTCCTTTCCGAGACAAGTTGTTGTCTTTTTATTTTAAAAGTGGTTTGAGTTTTGATTTTGGAACATCGGCGGTTTTGATTGGAAAAAACGGGTGGTTATTTCAAAATCACAATGATATAATACACAATTTGCCGGCTATTTCAGCTTACCAAAATCTATCTCTCTTCTCAAATGATCAGTTGCAAAAAATAGCCGATAATTTGTCTTTAATTCAAAAATGGTGTGATGATAACCAAATCCGTTTTTATTTGATGCTTATCCCGGAAAAACATCGTGTTTATGACCGTTTTATGCCGTCTTATATCCTTCGAAAAAATCAAAAGGGTCCCCTTGATACGGTGGCTGCTTGGGTGCCTGAAAATGTTGCAAAAGTTGTCTTAAGCGATTATTTAATTCAACAAGCCAAAATAAGCTTTGTTCCTTTATATTATAAAACAGATTCGCATTGGTCCGAAGATGGTGCGTTTTTAGCGTATTCGCAATTGATGGCCGCTATTCAAAAGGATTTTCCGGATATTCACATTTTAACCCCAAAAGATTTTTATATTGAAAAAAGGAATGACTGTTGGCTTCCTTATGCGTTTAGCCGAAAAATTCCGTTTGAACCCGGCCGTTTGTCTTTGCCCGGAATGGATAAAAATAAAGAAAAAATTTATAACCATTATATCTTTAAAAATAAAAAAGATGTTTTTGTTGTTCGTGAAAATAATTTTAGATATTCTGATTATTCAAAGGGATATCCTCTTCGTGTTTTAATTGTGGGGGACAGCTTTGCCACGTATTTACATCCTTTTTTAAGCGCAACCTTTTCTCATGTTGACGGATATCGTTTTAATGAATCGGGACAAGGCTGGGGAATTCGTTTTCAAGATCGTCAAAAAGAGATGAAAAAGAACAAAATTAATGTTTTTATCTTGGCGGTTTCTGAATTGAAATTAAAGGATTTATTGGATATATTTTAATGGTTTTTTCTTCTTTTACCTTTTTATGTTTTTTTCTTCCCGCTGTTCTTCTGGGTTATTATTTGATTCCATGGTTTTCTTGCCGTAATTTGTTTTTGGTATCGGCCAGCCTGGTTTTTTATGGTTGGGCAAGTCCGGGACATATGCTTTATATGTTAGGCATCGTTGCTCTTGTGTATTTGGCAAGCTTGTCATTTTTCATTCTTAAAAGTCACTTTTTGAAAATAATGTGTTTTTGGGGAACGATTGCAATCGTTTTGGGAGGCCTTTTTTTCTTTAAATATTTTAATTTCGGCGTTTCACTGTTTAATTCCTTGTTTCGGACAGATTATAACGTGGCTTCTGTCGTTATGCCGATTGGTATTTCATTTTTTACTTTTCAGGCTTTATCTTATTTGATAGATGTATGCCGCGGAGAAAGACCTCAAAAAGATTTTTGGAAGTTGTTGTTGTATATCAGTTTGTTTCCTCAATTAATTGCCGGTCCGATTATTAAATATACCGATATTGCGACCCAAATTGATAGACGCCGTCATTCATTGGGTGGGGTGTATGCCGGGTTTCGACGCTTTATTATCGGCTTGTCCAAAAAAATAATAATAGCCGATATGTTGGGTATGTCCGTTGATCGTATTTTTGATGCGGATATAACAACCCTGTCTTTTGGAATTGCATGGATCGGTATTATTTTTTACATGTTGCAACTTTATTTTGATTTTAGCGGATATTCCGATATGGCTATCGGATTGGGTAGAATGTTTGGTTTCAAGTTTTTGGAAAACTTTAATTATCCCTATGTTGCCCGCTCTATTTCGGAATTTTGGCGTCGTTGGCATATTTCTTTGTCTTCTTGGTTTAAAGAATACGTGTATTGGCCTTTGGGCGGAAATAGAAAAGGGTTGCACAGAACAACGCTGAATTTGTTTGTTGTCTTTTTCTTGACGGGGCTTTGGCATGGTGCCAATATTACCTTTGTTATTTGGGGATTGTATCAATGTTTTTTTGTTGTTGTGGAAAAATATTGTGCATTTTTTTGTCCGGCAAACCCGCGTCTTTCCCAAAATAAAGGCATTTCTTTTTTGCGTCACGCTTATGTCCTGTTTGTTTGTGCGGTTGGATTTGTCTTTTTTCGTAGCGACAGTCTGAAAGATTCTTTTCAATATCTCAGTGCATTATTTGGTCAGGTATCATTTAATACGGCTTTTGGAATATCTTATTATGTTCGCCCGGGGGTATGGGGTATTTTCTTGCTGGCTCTTTTAGGAGCTTTCGGTTTTGGACGTTTCCTGATGTCCGTTCGATGGACGCCCTTGCGCTTTATAATAGATGCTTGTTTATGGATACTGTTGTTTCTGTGTATCGTGCTGTTAACTGTGAATAGTTATAATCCGTTTATCTATTTTCAATTTTGATTTTACGGTTTTATGCCGGATATTAAAAAAAAGCCCCGTTTCCAGGGCTTTTTTGATTTTTTCGAATCTTATTTGCCGCAGGGAGCGAAGAGTTCCGAAAAGGAAATAACACCCAACAGATAGTCATTTGTGCAAACTTTTTGGTTGCCGATTGTTCCACGTGTGCCTGTGCAGGCAGAAACGGCCATTAATAAAGCGGCGGCAATTAATAATTTTTTCATTTTTAATCCTTTCTTAAAATAAGTAACGCATATCCTTATATGCATTTTTCATCTTACAGAATAATATCGGAAAGTCAAATATATTTTACATCTTTTTCGTTTATTTGTTGATTTTTTAGTTGTTAAAAAACGCGATTATGGTATCATAACCACCGATTGAAAGGAAATAATCCGATGTCGCCTGATAATAAGTCTTTATTTTTAATGATTGATATGCAGGATAAATTGTTAAAGGCCGTGTCTAAAAAAGATATTGCCGGACAAGCTCTTGTTTTTCTGAAAGCCTGTTCCCTTTTGGGGATTCCCGTGGTTGTGACCGAACAATATCCGGCGGGACTGGGATCGACAACTTCAATTCTGACCGATTCATTCCCGACGGGAACATCTGTTTTTGAAAAAACGGATTTTTCGGCTCTTCGTTCTTCCGAGATTGCGTCTTGCCTCTCTCGTTCAGGGTGTCGCCGGATTGTTGTGTGTGGCGTTGAAACACATATCTGTGTTTTTCAAACGGCTCTGGATTTACTCGCAAACGGGTATGAAGTCTGCCTTTTGCGTGAAGCGTCATCCAGTCGTTTTGATTCGGATGAACAGGCGGCCGTTGATGCGTTAATGGCGCGCGGTGTGTCGGTTTGGTCTTTGGAAATGATTTTGTTTGATTTATTGAAAAGCGCGCGTCATCCGAATTTTAAAGCGGTTCAGGCATTGATTAAAGAACGGTAAGTGTTGTGTGGTATAGGCGTCTCTTGACAGACGGCCGTGTTGACAGTATTTATCTGCTAAAGGATAAAATATGTGGATTTTATTTGCTTTCGGTTCGGCGTTGTTTGCCGGTTTGACGGCTGTTTTGGCGAAAATCGGGGTTAGTCATACAAACCCTGACTTGGCTACGGCCATCCGTGCGGTGGTTATTTTGCTTTTTTCGTGGATGATTGTTGTCCTGACGGGCGGTGAATTGGAATTGCCCGCACTTTCTTTTAAAACCTGGTTGTTTTTAATTTTATCCGGTTTGGCAACCGGTGCCTCCTGGTTGTGTTATTTTCGGGCACTTCAACTGGGCGATATTAATAAAGTGGTTCCCGTTGATAAATCCAGTATTGTTTTGACGGTATTTCTGGCGTTGATTTTTTTTGGGGATTCCGTTTCCGTAGCGCGGTTGTTTGCATTGACGTTGATTGGAATCGGAACATATTTGATGATTGAAAAAAAGAAAACTGTCCCCGGCACTTCCTCATCCGGATATGCCTGGTTGGTGTATGCTTTCCTGTCCGCGGGGTTTGCCAGCTTGACCTCCATTCTCGGTAAAATCGGTATTGACGGTGTGAATTCAAATTTGGGAACGGCTATTCGGACAATCGTTGTCTTGATAATGGCCTGGTTACTTGTTGCGATCCAAGGTCGTCTGCGGGCTTTGAAAGAGGTGGATAATAAAAGCTGGCTTTTTCTGATTGCCTCCGGTGTGACAACGGGATTGTCCTGGTTGTGTTATTATCGGGCGTTGAAAGACGGTGTTGTCAGTGTTGTCGTGCCGATTGATAAATTAAGTATTGTTGTCGCAGTTGCCTTATCTTATCTGATTTTAGGCGAAACACTGACCCGAAGATCTTTTTCAGGGCTGTTTTTGATCGTTCTGGGCACAATGGGAATGATCTTTTTTTAACGTTTTGTCATAAAAGGCTTGTTTTTGGCTAGAAAAATCAATAAACTGAAATAATCGGAAGGACATTATATGATGTTGAAACGTTTTTTCTATTTTGTCGCGGGGATTGGTGTTTTGGTCGCCGGCGCGTTGCTTTTTATGGTGGTTCACGGCGATTCGCGGTCGAACAATGTGCTGACATTGTATGGCAATATTGATATTCGTCAGGTAAATACGGCTTTCCGTGTTGATGGGCGATTGGCAGATATGAAAAAAGAGGAAGGGGATCGGGTGAAAAAAGGGGATGTATTGGCAACTTTGGATGACGATATTATTCTGAATCGCCTTGCGCAGGCACGCGCTAAAGAGGCGCAGGCACGCGCGACTTTGGATAATGCCGTTATCGTGAATAAAAGAAAACAAAATTTATGCCGAACGAAAACGATTGCCACGGCCGAATGTGATGATTCCCGGATGTATCAACAGACGTCCGAGGCGAATTTGGCCTATGCGCGTTCTGTTTTGGAGGAGGCGGAAATCGCCGCGGCCGATGCGACGCTTGTTTCTCCCGAAGACGGTATTGTTTTAATCCGTATTTTGGAACCCGGAACCATGATTAAAGCCGGTGTGCCCGTTTATACGATTTCCTTGAATAAAAACATGTGGGTGCGTGCTTATTTAAAAGAAACGGATCTCGGCCGGGTATCAATCGGAATGCCGGTTCAAATTATGACGGACTCTTCCGATAAAATATATCATGGTCATATCGGCTTTATTTCACCTCAGGCCGAATTTACACCTAAAAATATTGAAACAGCTTCGCTTCGAACGGATTTGGTTTATCGGACGCGCATTATTATTGATAATCCGGATGATGCTTTGAAACAAGGTATGCCCGTTACAGTCTCCGTGAAAACCAATGATTAAACCCGTTGTTCGAATAGAGCATCTCTTTAAACGCTTTCCCGGACAGGAAGCCGATGCCCTTCATGATTTGTCTTTTGATTTAACCGGCGGACAAATTATCGGCCTGGTCGGGCCGGACGGTGCCGGTAAAACAACACTGATTCGCTTGTTGCTCGGTTTGTTGTTGCCGACGGCGGGAAGCGTGTCCGTTTTGGGGATTGATCCGGAAAATCAGATGGATAAGTTGCATTATCTGATTGGTTATATGCCTCAAAAATTTGGACTTTATGAGGATTTAACCGTTCAGGAAAATTTAAATTTGTATGCGGATTTAAAAGAATTGACTCCGTCGGACAAACGGGATCAGTTTAAAATGCTGTTAAAGTTCACAGGGCTTGAACCGTTTACCGAACGACTTGCGGGTCGTTTGTCCGGCGGTATGAAGCAAAAGCTGGGTTTGGCCTGCGCGTTGTTGGGGGATCCCCGTTTTTTATTATTGGATGAACCCGGTGTCGGCGTTGATCCCATTTCTCGGCGGGAATTGATGTTCATGGTGCGTCAACTCAGCCGTGACGGTAAAACTATTCTGTGGTCAACATCTTATTTGGATGAAGCGGCCGATTTTGACGATGTGATGTTGCTGGGTGGCGGACGCCTGCTTTACCATGGTTCTCCCGGCGAGTTGACAAAACGGATTAAAGGTAATGTTTTCCTGACACAACATACAAAATTGGCACCGCGTCCTTTGTTGCGCCATATTTTAAAGAGCCGTTTTCCGGTTGATGATGCCGTTATCTGGGGAAATGCCGTTCGTTTGGTGATACGGGATAAGGATACCCAAACCAAGTTTACCCGATACTTGAAACCGGTCAAACCTCGGTTTGAAGATGCCGTTATTACTTTATTGGGCGGCTGTCCTCAAAGTGATTCTCGGGTGGCTCGGAATATTCATTTGCCACCCATGGAGGATGTCGTGATTCGCGCCGAAAACCTGACAAAGCGGTATGGTTCTTTCACCGCCGCGGATCATATCTCCTTTGATATTAAACGCGGTGAGATTTTTGGTCTTTTGGGGCCGAACGGGGCCGGTAAATCAACTTCGTTTAAAATGATGTGCGGGTTGGCTCGTCCGACAGAGGGCAGGGCGCTTGTTATGGGAATTGATATGCGCGAACATCCGACTCTTGCGCGTCAGAATCTGGGCTATATGGCTCAAAAGTTTTCGTTGTTCAGCCCGTTAAGCGTTCTTCAAAATTTAACCTTTTTTTCGGGTATCTATGGTTTGAGCGGTCAACGACAAAAAGCCAAAATTGAACAGATGATTCGTGTTTTCGCGCTTCGTCCCTATTTACACCAAAAGGCCGGCGATTTGCCGTTGGGATTTAAACAAAGGCTTGCGTTGGCGTGCGCTATTATGCATAGTCCGCCGATATTGTTTTTGGATGAACCGACCAGTGGCGTTGATCCCGTGACGCGTCGCGAGTTTTGGAACCATATTAACTCCATGGTCGAAAAAGGTGTAACCGTTATGGTCACGACGCACTTTATGGATGAGGCCGAATATTGTGATCGAATTGCTCTGATTTATCAAGGAAAAGCCATTTATATCGGTTCACCCGACCAATTGAAAAAAAGGGGGGAAACGATGGAAGACGCTTTTGTGCGTGTTATTCGGGAAAACGAAAAACAGGGGCAAGATTGATGAAAATTATTCGGGCATTGGTCAAAAAAGAATTTTTTCAAATTATTCGGGATCCCAGCAGTATCCTGATCGCTTTTATTCTGCCGTTTGTCTTGTTGACGATTTTCGCTGTTGCCATCAATCTGGATAATAATCAAATTAAAGCCGGGTTGGTGGTCGAGGGGGACTTTCAACAGATTAACAGCCTGACCGCCCAATTTGAAGGAACGGATTATTTGAATATCACCCGTTATCCTGACCGACCCTCCGCCGTGCAAGCGTTGGTTCGGGGGGATATCAAAGCGTTTGTTGTTATTCCTGTTGATTTTACCAAACAATTGAACGGTGTTTCTCCTTCTCCGATTCAGGTTGTTACCGATGCCTCCGATCCCAATATGGCTCTGTTTATATCTTCTTATGCCCAAGGTGTCGTGACAACATGGACACAGGCACAGTTGTATCAATATGGTCAGACGGCACCGTTTCAGATTCAGGTTCTGCCAACCGTTTGGTTTAACCCGGAATTGAAAAGTAAATATTTTATTTTGCCGGGGTCTATCGCCGTTATTATGACATTGATCGGGATGATTTTAACGGCACTTGTCATCGCCCGTGAATGGGAACGCGGAACGATGGAAGCTCTCTTGACCACGCGGGCCGGTAAGTTGGATATCCTGGTTTCTAAATATATTTCTTATTACGCGTTGGCGATTTTATCGTCTGCTTTTTGCTCCTTTTTATGTATCGCTGTTTATGACGTGCCTTTTCGCGGGTCGTATTTGATTTATTTTGGTGTGTCCAGCCTCTTTATCCTGACGGCGTTGGGGCAGGGCTTTATTGTGTCGACATTGGCGAAAAATCAGTTTTTGGCGGCTATTACGTCGGCCAGTTTCGGTTTTTTGCCGGCAGTTATGTTGTCCGGCTTTTTATTCGAAATCGCCTCTATGCCGAAATGGGTGCAATTGATTACCTATGTTGTCCCCGCCCGTTATTTTATTCCCCAAATTAACAGCTTGTTTTTGGCCGGGAACATTGTGCCTCTTTTGATAACGCAAAGCTTGTATTTAATTGGCTTTAATGTTGTTTTATTCACTTTTATCTATCGGGTTACGCCGGAAAGGTTGGAATGATGCGGTTTGGTTTTCTGTCGCGCTTCGGTGCTTTAAAGGCTTTGATTGTCAAAGAGTTTCAGATTATTTGGTCGGATCCTAAAAATCGAATTATGATTATTTTGCCGCCGATTTTACAGTTGGGATTGTTTGCTTTTGCGGCAACGTTTGAGGTGGATCATATTCCGTTGGCCGTTTATGATAAAGACCGCACGGAAATTTCCCGCGCATTAATTGATAAAATAGCACATACGCCGGCGGTTGAACGTGTTTATCCTGTTGATAATCCCGCTGATTTGACACGGTTGATTGATACGCAAACCGTTTACGGTGCTTTGACGATTCCTCAAGGATTCGCGTCCCGGATTTATCAGGAAACGCCTGTTTCGGTTCAATTAATTCTGGACGGACGCAAATCCAATACCGTTCAAATTATGCAAGGCTATCTGACCCAAATAATTTCGGCGTTTCAATACGAAATCCAATCCGTTTCTTTTCCGCCGCCCGTCGTTCGGATCGTTCTGCGCCATTGGTTTAACCCCAATCTGGATTATCAATGGTTTATTGTGATTTCATTGACAGGGGTGTTGGCTATGGTCATGATGTTGTCTATTACCGCGTTGGCGGTTGCTCAGGAAAAGGAACTCGGGACATTTGATCAAATTATTGTGTCGCCACTCTCGTCATTTGAAATTTTGATCGGTAAGTCCGTTCCGGCCTTGCTTATCGCTTTGATGGATGTGACGATTATGATTATCGCCGGTGTTTTCATGTTCGGTATTCCGATTGCGGGATCAGTTTCGGTTTTGTATGCGTGTATTGTCTCTTTTTTGTTATCAATTGCCGGTATCGGATTGTTTATTTCAACATTGTGCCAGACGCAACAACAAGCTATTTTGGGTGTTTTTGCGTTTTTGGCCCCGACGTTTTTATTGTCCGGTTATGTAACGCCGATAGAAAATATGCCGCTTTTTGTTCAACGGTTGGATGTGATTAATCCTCTGACGTATTTTTTCGTCTTGATGAAAGGCATTTTTTTGAAAGATATTTCGGCTGCTACGATTTGGGCAAATGTTTGGCCGTTATTGATTATATCTGTTTGCACAATGGCATTCACAACTTGGTTTTTTAATAAACGCCTAGATTAAGCATAAACACCGGCTATGTTAAAAACGGGGCGAAAACCGAATGTCGATGCAAAGCCCGATGTTATAACAATCCGAGTTTTATGTTTACTGAATTTTGAATGGAAAATCGTTATTCCGAAATACGGATGTTATCCGTTATCACATCAAATTCATCCGCTGTCAAATCGGGTAAGAACACACCGTTCCGGCGTGTTGAATATAATGATAAATAACGTCTGAATTTCGTTCTGATGAAACGATATAGCGTCGGTGTTGTTACCCCCATTCGCCGCGCGATGTGAATTTTGGGAATGCGTTGTAACAGCATCCCTTCAATTTTGTTCTCTTTTCCATCCAATTTCATTTTGCTGTTGTGTCCGCCGCGGGGACGCCCTAATTTTCGTCCTTCGGCTTTTAATCGTTTAAATGTTTCACGGGTTCTTTGGGAAATCAATTCACGCTCAATGCTGGCTGAAATACTGAAAGCAAAGGCTAAAACCTGACTTTGAATGTCCATTCCCAACCTGTATCTTTCTTTCAGCGTCCAAACTTGACACTCCTTGACCATGCATGCCTCCAGAAAACTCATCACCTGCATTGAGTTTCTGCCAAAACGCGACAATTCGGATGCAATAATTGTATCCCCCTTTTTTAATTTTTTCATTAATAATCCCAATCGTCTTTTTTGGATAGATTTTGTGCCCGAAATTGTTTCCTCAATCCATCGATCAACGCTTAATTCGTGTCGACTGGCAAATTGTTCAATTTCAAACCTTTGATTTTCAACCGTTTGTTTGTCTGTGCTGACACGGATATATCCGTAAATCATCTTATCCTCCTAGTAAATAATTGATTTAAGAAACCGATTATAACATACTTAAGTATGTTTATATAGGAAACAAAAAAACATTTTTTGTTTAATTTTTGAATATACACCCTAGACAGACGAATATCTATAAACTATATAGACAAACAAATAAGGGGGAGATATGTTTAAAAAGATAAATTTGTTGTTAGACGCAACTGTCTTAAGTAATGCGTTCAGCACGGCTAATTCAGATCGAACGGGTGTCTTTTTTTCTGTTTATGAAATTTGTATGCGTTTAATTCAATCAAACGCGTTTCGGGTCTTCATTTATTGTGCGCCCGGTCGCGAGTCTGATTTAAAAAAAGCCTTGGATTCTTTTCATGTGCTGGATAAAGTTGTTTTGCCCTCCTGTATGCGGACAGAAAGTCTCTATCGTATGGAAAAATTAAAGGAGCGTGTGCGTCAACGGCGTCATCAAAAGAAACGTTTGTCTCGCATTTGGTATCAACTTCGTTTGTCTGCTTCTCGTTTGTTGGAACGATTCAATCGCTTTCGTTCTTGGGATGAAAAATACGAACTAATTGATGTTTTTTTATCACCTTTTCATGGTATTCCAGAGCGGATTAAACAAGCCAAACATATTCACAAGTATTTGATTTTATATGATACGACACCGATTTCACTCCCTGAAATTGAAAAACCGAACATGGTTTGGTTTAAAGAAATTCAAAAATCTTTGGATCCTTCTTATACCTATTTTGCCATATCCGAGTATACAAAAAAAGATTTTTTGCGTTATTTTCCGCAATTAAGGGCTGATCGGATTCATGTAACACCGTTGGCCGCCGCCCCGCATTTTTATCATTGCACCGATACGCGTAAAATCCATGATGTTCAACGGAAGTATGCTATTCCTTTCGGAACAAAATATTTGTTCAGTTTGTGCACACTACAACCCCGTAAAAACTTGGTTTTTGCCGTCAAGGGATTTTCTGCCTTTATTAAAAAATATCAAATAGATGATCTTTATTTCGTCTTGGGTGGCGGTCATTGGGATGCTTTTATTGATATTTTGAAATCGGAAATTGATCTTTTAGACCATATTAAATATAAAATCATTCGCACCGGTTATATCGCGGATGAAGATTTGGCTCCTTTATATACGGGCGCCTTTGCTTCCGTATATCCCAGTTTGTATGAAGGATTCGGATTGCCTATTTTAGAGGCGATGCAGTGCGGTTGTCCGGTTATTTGCTCTAATACGACATCCATGCCCGAAGTGATCGGTGACGCCGGTATTCAAATTGATCCCCGCTCGCAAGATGATTTGGTCGATGCTTATCATCGTATGTATTTTGATAAAGATTTTCGACGTTCTTGTATCCGCAAAGGTTTAGAGCGGGCAACCTTATTTTCATGGGACAAATGTGTTCAACAAATTACAAAGGAGTTATTAAATGAAAGCTATTCCTCTGGTCTTTATCACGGATGATACTTACAGTTTGCCGACGGGCGTTGCCATTATGTCGGCCATTCAGTCCAAAAAAGCGGAAACTAAATATGATATTTCGATCATTACATATCAGGTCAGCTCTGAAAATAAAGAACGCCTGTTGCGTCAAGCTGCCCCGAATGTAACAATCCGGTTAATAGAAGCGGCAAATGTGGATATTGACGATTATCGGGAACAAGGATACTATGTTTCCCCCTCCAGTCTTTTAAAATTCAGTATTCCCGATTTTTTGCCGGATGTAAAAAAAGTCCTTTATTTGGACGGCGATATTTTAGTCAAACAAGATCTGACAGAGCTGTTTGAAATGCCTTTGAAAAAAACATATGCGGCCGGTGTTCGGGATATGGCGGGTGAGGTTATTGCCCGGTTTCATGATAAGTTATCTCTGGACCGTTATCTGAATTCGGGTATGATGCTTTTGAACCTGGATTTGATGCGTCGGGATGATTTAACCAATCGCCTGTATCAGACAAAAAAGGAACATCCTGAATATTGTTGCATGGATCAAGATGTGTTTAATGACGTATTTCGGGGAAATATTACATGGCTTCCGCCGAAATATAATTTGATGTTTGCGAACCTGGCGGGGATTCATCTGCCGATTGAAGATGTCAATCGTTTTTACGGAACAGGGTATGATTCTTATGAAGAGATGATAGATGATGCCTGTATTATTCATTTGACGAATGAACGGAAACCGTGGTTGTATCGGTATACATTCTTTGCGCAAGATTGGCGGCAGATTTATCAGAAATCCTCCTTTCATACCGTTCCGCTTCACTATAAAGATAATTGGTCATGGTATATCGGTGATTTCCCTGTCTTGAATTGTGATCGTTTAATGAACAGCTTGGTTTTAAAAGTTTTGGGCTTCAGAGTGTTGGAATATAAACGGAAACAAGACCAACAAAAACTCCGCTTGTTTCATATAACTGTTTGGGAACACATTAAACGTCCTCAAACGAAAATTACACATATATTAAAACTTCCTGTTTTTAAAATAAAAAAAACGGAAAATGAAGTGCTTAAATCGGTTCTGGGAGTCCCTGTCTACCGTCGGCGTCAAACGTCGTCCGGTCGCCGTATTTTTGTGTTGGGAGTTCAGGTGAACCATCGCCGAGATATGGCTCCGGCTGCGTCGGATCGAACAAATGTGGATGCGTTGGCGCAAAATATTTTTCAATATTTGGATTTACATGATCAATT
This sequence comes from uncultured Alphaproteobacteria bacterium, assembly GCA_944391735.1. GTDB lineage: Bacteria > Pseudomonadota > Alphaproteobacteria > CAAHEQ01 > UBA3637 > CALXZG01. The sequence continues at coordinate 16,228 of CALXUR010000012.1, forward strand.
CCGGCGCTTGAAAATGTTATCGTTGATGGCCTCCGTCCCTCAAAATAACAAGGCACGTGAAACAATCATTCGTCACATTGATGATCCCGCACCGTTAAATATCGAATATCCGGAGGGATATCGATCGCTTTTGCCTTATATGTCTTTTTCCCAGATGGGACAGGATCGTTGTGTCTCATTTATCCTGAGATATTTTTGCGGTCGTGATCCGTCGCATATTTCCTATTTGGATATTGGGGCGGCCGAACCGATCGGTGATAATAATACCTTTTTATTTTATTGTCTTGGTGCCCGAGGTGTTTTGGTTGATCCGAATACAAGACTACTGACAAAAGCGTATTCTTTGCGCCCCGGAGATGTTATTTTAGAAGGGGGTATCGCTTTTGATAATAAAAAAGAGGCGGATTATTATGACTTCGGTATTCCGGGACAGGGGCATAACACCTTTGATAAGAAAAGTGCCGATGCTGCCGCAAAACAATTTGAACTGGTTTCCGTTACGCCTAAAAAATTGTGGCCGATGAATGAAATTTTAGAAACATACTTCAAAAAGAAAGCGCCTGATTTTGTTTCAATTGATGTTGAAGGCGTTGATTTTAAAATTATTCAAAGTATTGATTTTAATCGGTGGCGCCCGACGGTTTTTTGTATTGAAAATCAAACCAAGGAATTAATTACTTATATGGAAAAGAACGGATACCGCTATATAGCTAATTCATCCGTTGACACACTGTTTGTTGATGAAGGGAGCCTGCAGTCATGAAAATTTTGTATGATTTCCGACAGTATCAGGCATTTTATCCCCGCGGAGTCAGTTGTTATGCCATCGCCTTGTTTAGTGAAACAATGCGTCAATTGGGGGAACCTTGCGGCATCTTGTGGGATTCCGGGATGATGAAACCTGCTTTGCCGACGGATGTTGAGAAATTGCCCGTCTATTATACGGTTGATGATTTTGCCAAAGGATCCGTTTCCGATTATTTTGATGTTTTTATGAACGGGTCGGCTAACTGGTTGGGACTTAAAACAGACAAAGTTTTGGATGTTTTGTATCCGGAGGCAGTTTTGGCGCGGTGTTTACAAAAAGGATGTATTTTTCACGATTTTGTTCCCATGTTGTTTCAGGGGTATTTGCCGACGGATCGTGATAAACGGAATTACGCATTTCAAAATGCGGCGGTATCCACCATGGATTTTATTTTTACAAACAGCCTTTATACCTCGGCCTGTTTATCCGCCTACTTGGGAATTCCGATGTCGCGCTCGACTTGTTTATACGGGGGTGCTGATACGGAAAAGTTTACATCTTACAATAGCGACCGTGCTTATATTCCCCAAACCCGAACGGATAACCTGATTGCCATTTTAGGCGGGTGTATTCGGAAAAATGCCCAAAATTTAACACATGCTTTTTGTCGGGCATATAATGACGGTTTTATTCCCCGAAAAGCGACGCTTGTTTTGTTGTCATGCCAGCGTTTTCGCAAGGAATTAGACGATATTACCCTCTCCTATGGCCTTCAACCCGGGCGACAAGTCAGTATTTTGGAGTATATTCCCGATGCCGAGATGGTTAAATTGTTATCCTTGTCGCGAGCCAGTATTTTTCCACCGGTGTATGAAGGGTTGGGGCTGCCTATTTTGGAAAGTTATACGGCCGGAACACCTTGCTTTGCCGCCAATACTTCCGCGACCAAAGAGTTTGTTCCTGCGGATTCCGCATTCGATCCGTTTGATGTTGATGATATGCGTGATATGATTTGCCGAATTTATACGGATGATGATTTGTGCCGTCGTAATTTAGCCTTTGGACGGCGTTTGATTCAAAACGTCAATTGGTTCCATTCGGCTCAGATTTTGATTGAAACGATCAAACAACCCGGCCTGAAGGTTTGTGCCTGATGTCACTGTTGAATCATTTGTCTCGGCTATCGTTTGTGCAAAATTATCGGCGGATGATTCCGTATGTTCGCCCCTATTGGGGACGGGCTCTTTTGGCCCTTTTAATCACGCTTCCCATTGGATCCATGGATGCGGTTATCGCCTGGGTTTTAAAACCGTATATGGATATTGTGATGATTGAAAAGAGTGTGCGTGCGACCTCTTTTATCCCCTTGTTGATTGTTGTGTTCAGCCTGACGCAAAGTTTATTGAATTATGGCGCAACCTATTTGAATGCTTGGGTCGGGAACAGAATTACCATGGATTTAAAGTATGATTTGTTTCAAAAAATGATGCGTTATGAACCCGCCTTTTTTGATGCTTCCACTTCCGGAGATATTCAATTTCGTTTTAATAATGATGTCGATTTGGCTTGTAACGGATTGCTGCGGAATTTGAAAATGTTCACAACCCGATTGTTTTCATCCGTTTCTTTGATTTTTGTTCTATTTTATAATTCGTGGCAACTGGCTCTGTTGGCTTTGATTGTTTTGTTGGGTGCCTTATATCCTCTGGCAACCGTTCGGCGAAAAATTGACGGTATTATGAAAGATACGGTTTTTTCCGGTGCCCGTGTTATGACGCATTATAACGAAGCTTTTGCCGGTAACCGGATTATCAGCTCTTATAATTTATACGATAGACAACGGCAGGTCTTTTTTGAAACATTGCGTCATGTGTTTAAGCTGGGTATGAAAATGACAAAGAAAACCGGTTTGATGAGTCCGATGATGCATTTTATCATCTCTCTCGGTATTGCCGGCGTTATTTGGATGGGCAGCTGGCTGATCGTGCATAACCAACTGACGCCCGGTGGTTTCGTTTCTTTTATTACGGCTCTGTTGATGCTTTATCATCCGATTAAATCAATCGGATCTAATTTTACAAACGTTCAAATGGCACTGATGGCTATGGAACGCGTTTTTGAATTGATGGGGCGTCAACCGCCGATAGCTGCAGTCTCCGATGCTTTGCCGATGCCTGAAAAAATACAGTCTATTCGTTATGATCATGTTTCTTTTTCTTACGCTTCGGGACCTCAGGTTTTGCATGATGTGACATTGGATATTCCCGTCGGTAAAACAACGGCTTTTGTGGGGCCTTCCGGTGGGGGTAAAACAACGTTGGTCAATTTACTTCCGCGCTTTTACGAGGTTTCTGACGGTGCGGTTTGTATTGACGGTCAGGATATCCGACAGTTTGATTTAGATGGATTAAGGGATAGAATAGCCATTGTGTTTCAAGATAACTTCTTATTTGCCGGCACCATTCGTCAAAATATTTTACTGGGGTGCCCGAATGCCTCGGACAATGATGTGGCGCATGCCGTTCAATGTGCGTGTTTGGAAGATTTTATTTGCTCTTTGCCTCAAGGATTGGATACTGAAATCGGTGAACGCGGTATTTTGTTGTCCGGAGGACAAAAACAACGTGTTGCAATTGCACGGGCGTTTTTAAAGAATGCCCCGATCGTTATTTTAGACGAAGCGACCTCCGCCTTGGATAATCAAGCTGAAGCCATCGTTCAAAAAGCGTTGAATAATTTAATGACTGATCGAACCGTGTTGGTGATTGCTCATCGATTGTCGACGATTCGCCATGCTGATAAAATAGTCGTCGTTGCACACGGCCATGTTCAGGAAACAGGGACACACGAAGAGTTGTTGTCCGACCCGTCTTCGCTTTATGCTGCTTTGTGGCGTGCGCAAACAAGTTGATTTGACAAAAATTCAAAAAGGGTGTATCATATCGTTTTTATAAGGAGAAAAAATGACAACAGCACTATTAATTGACGCTGGTTTTTTAAGAAAAAAATTTGAAGAAAAGGGGATCCCGTATGAAACCTCTTATGTGGAACAAGTGATAAAAGAAATTATAAAAGAAATTCAAAAAAAAGAACCTAATGATACGATTTCGGTATTCTTTTTTGATGCCCCCGCTTTTCGTGGATCTTTAACAAAACCAATATCAAGGCAAAAGTTTTTGTGGAGTGAACCGGAAAATCAGGTGTTGTTGGATATGGAGCAAGGAAAGTGTGCGTATTTAAATGTTTCTGTGAGGAAAGGAAATCGTTCTTTTTCAAAATGGGAATTAAAACCTAATTTTGTAAAAGATTATTTAAAACAAGCAGCAGAAACAGGAATGAGAGATAATTATTATTGTCCTAAAATTTCTCAAAAAGAGGTTGATGGTTTGATACATGGAGAAATTTTTAAGCTGTCTTTGAGGAAAAATGTGGATCGTATTGTGTTGGTCACTAATGACACTGATTTTGTATCAACACTTTCGATAGTAAAAAAGGAACAACACTCAAAGTCTCCTCTGACAAAATTTGCTGTCGTTGCTTTTAATTATCAAGATATTTCACCCAGGTTGTATGGTGTTATTGATGGGATGTATGATGTTACTATTTCTTTGAAGTTTCTTCAAGAAAGTATGAAAGCAGATGAACAAAATCAAATTCCGACAGTGCCACAGATTCCGACGCAGGTTGTTACTCAAGGCAGAGGTATTTATAGAACTCAATATTATTATCCCTCTTCTAAAAACAATAATCAAGGCAGACAGCGCGATTAATCTTGAACCATGACCGGTGCCCACTGAACATCTCGGATGTTGTCGGCACCGGTTATTAACATGATGAGCCTGTCAACACCGATGGCGTTTCCCGCGCACGCCGGCATTCCGTAACGGAGCGCATCCATGAAATCCGAATCAATCGGATAGCGTTCGCCATAGAGTTGTTGCTTCATATCCATATCGTAATTGAATCGCTCCATTTGTTCAACAGGATCTGTCAGTTCCGAAAAAGCGTTGCATAGCTCAAGCCCGCAAACGTAACACTCAAACCTTTCTACAACAAGCGGATTATCGGGCTTTTTACGCGCCAATGCCCCCAGACAGGTCGGATATTCGCACAAAATAGTCGGCACGCCGTCCCCTAATTTGTCCTCAATACAATTTAACATGATGCGAAAGAAAATATCTTCCCAACGGTCGGAGTCATCACACCGGATTCCGATTTTTTCCGCTTCTTGTCGTAATAGGGTCGGGGAGGGCTCTAATGTCGGCTCTTCCGGAATGGTTTTCATGATATCAATGTTGACGTATTTTTGAAAAGCCTCCGCAATTGTCAGGCGTTCCCACGTTTGAAAGGGATTGCATGTTCTGTCGCCGCGCCGCAGTTCCGTAACGCCGCATGCTTGCGCGCAAGCACACACAAGATGCTGTGTGTCCTCCATGATTTTTTCATATGTTTCGTCCCGCCGATACCATTCCAACATAGTGAATTCCGGCTGATGTGTGGCTGATACGCCCTCATTTCTGTATGTTTTACACAATTGGAAGATTTTGGGTAACCCCGCCACGATTAACTTTTTCATTGTGAATTCCGGAGAGGTATGTAAATAAAATGTCTGATTTTTTGTTGTAAGTGGGTTGTCAAATTCGGTTTGAAACGCTTTTAAATGCACTTCCAATCCCGGGGATATTTGAAGGGTCGGTGTGTCTACCTCTAGGAATCCTTCTCGATTCATCCATGATCGTATGGTTTGAAAGACACACATGCGTGCCAGTCTTTTGGGGTGATTTTTTAAATATAAGTCCGGTTTCCACCATTTTGGAGGATTTATTGTCATTTGTCTTGCCTTTCTAAAAAAACTATGCTATATTTTCCGCATCTTAATTTTTGAAGAGGTATAGCATAAAATGAAAGAACAAGCAAATCAAATTCGCCCGGGCTGGGTTTTACAGCATAACGGTAAACAATATATGGTTTCCAAAATCAACTTGATTCAACCGGGTAAAGGTGGTGCGTTTATCCAAGTGGAAATGCGCGATATCGTTACCGGTGTTAAAACACAGGAACGTTGGCGGACGGCCGATACGGTTGAAAAATTAATGAGTGAGGAGTTTGACTGCCAATTTTTGTATAAAGAAGGCGATCATTTGGTCTTTATGAATTCTGAAACGTATGATCAATTTGAAATTCCCGCTTCTATGATGGGTGAATCTGCTTTGTTCTTGCAGGATAATATGGAAGTAACCGTCAACTTTATTGAAGGAAAACCGGTGGGGGTCAATCTGCCGCCTAACGTTGTTTTGACGGTGGTTGAAACGGAACCCGCTATTAAAAACCAGACGGCAACCAATTCTTATAAGCCGGCTGTTTTGGATAACGGTATTCGGACAACTATTCCGCCGTTTGTGAACGCCGGGGAAAAAATTGTTGTGTCAACAGTTGATAACTCTTACGTTGAACGTGCGAAGTAAGTTTCCCGCGCTTTTAAAATCCCCGGCTTTATCCGGGGGTTTTTTGTTGCCTCTTTAAGAGAGGGTAAAACAAAAACTGTAACAAAAAAATGTCCAATAAAATGTTATAGATTTTATAACATAACAAAATAACATAAAGCAAGGAAAAAAGTAAAAAAATTAAAAAGGTTAGTCGAACAGACGGCTAACCTTGTTTTTGTATCAAAATCATAAAAATAAAATGGACAATAAAATTTAACAGAAGGAGTCGTAAAAAATGACGCAAAAACAGGAACTTAATGAAAAAAAGAAGACGCGG
>CALXUR010000013.1 GCA_944391735.1 uncultured Alphaproteobacteria bacterium
AAACCGGCAATTTTTAAATTGCCGGCTTTGTATTTTAACTGAAAAACCTAATCTTCAAATAAATACAAGCTGTCAAACCGAGCCGCATACATCACGTCTTTTACTTTTCCTTTAACGCCCTTAATAGACAAAGTCACACCTTTTGATGAAGCCTCATCATGTGCGATGACAAACATGCCCAAAGCGGCAGAGTCAATGAAATCACATTCAGTCATATTGAAGACAATCCTCTTATCTTGAGCACTTTTAATCAAAGACACAATTTCAAAGAAGGTATCATGATCCCGGAATGTAAAGGATCCGGAAATAGTTATTTCCTTACCGTCCTTAATATTAACTGTTTTATAATTCATTTTTATCTCCTTCAATTGTTTTTGTTATCTTTGCCTATTTTTACCCATTCGTCAAGCCTTATTTATCATTATTTAGCATTTTTTTTGCGAAAAACAAGATATGTCGGCTTCCGTCCCGCCAAAATGCCCTTTCTTTCATACCGCGTCGGAACCCAATCTGCCGGAGGACACGAGGTATCCGAATGAACCTGATCAAATAAACCGGACACAGTCATTTGTTCCTGTGCCCATTCCGCGTATGCCGAAACATCCGTCGCCACATAAACCGCGCCCGTATCCGAAATCAATCGCGCCAGTTCCGGAATATTTCTTTGATTGATAAAGCGTCTTTCGGCATGTCGCGCTTTCGGCCAAGGATCCGGATACAAAATAAAAATCCGTTCAAATCCACCATCCGGAAATTGAGAGAACAAGGGACGAATATCATCCGGCCAAACCCGAACATTATCCGCCCGTCCCTGCTCCAAATTCGCATCAACGGCTTGCTTCATATGGGATCCGTTTAAATGAGCCAACAAAGACGCCACACCGTTCATAAACGGTTCGGCTCCGATAAACCCTACATTCGGATATTTTAATGCCAGTTCGGCCACATGTTCCCCTCCGCCGAAACCGATTTCCAACCAGACTTCTTCGGGTTTAATACCAAAAAGGGTATCCCATGAAAACCGCTGACTTTCTTCCGGTTGTTTCAATATAATTTTCGGCAACAACTCATCAATTAACCGTTGCCGGGATCCCTTAATGGGTTTTCCCTTTCGCCGCCCGAAAAAACGTTTATCTTCCGTTGGTGTTTCCATTACTCTTCATCCAAACTACTGTGAACGTTCCAAATATCTTTGGCATATTCGGCAACCGTCCGATCAATCGAAAATTTACCGGATCTTGCAATGTTTAACAATGCTTTTCTAGCCCACAACCGTTTGTCTTGATAATCATGTGCCAACCGTTCCTGCGTTCCGATATAGGATTCGAAATCAGCCAGCAACATATAATAATCTTTAAACATAATTGTTTGGAACAACGGAACAAACAAGTTTTTATCCTCTTTTGGGGTAAACAGTCCCGAAGTCAAACTATCCATCACTCTTTTTATCCGGGGATCCTGATTATAATAATCCCATGGCTTGTGAGATTCCGTGCGTTGACGTTCGTGAACCTGCTCGGCCGTTAAACCAAATAAATAAAAGTTATCTTCACCGACTTCTTGCATGATTTCAATATTGGCGCCATCCAACGTTCCGATTGTCAAAGCACCGTTCATGGCGAATTTCATATTGCTGGTGCCGGAGGCTTCAAATCCGGCCGTAGATATCTGTTCACTGACATCTGCTCCGGGGAAAACAACCTCGGCAACAGACACTTTATAATCCGGAATAAAGGCCACTTTCAACTGACCAGCCACACGCGGATCGTTATTAACAACCGATCCGATGTTGTTGATCAGTTTAATGATCAGCTTGGCCATATCATAACTGGGCGCCGCTTTACCCCCGAAGATATATACACGGGGAGCCGTCAACTTAACACCATCCTCCACAATGGACAAATACTGATGAATGATATGCAATGCATTCAGTAATTGTCTTTTGTATTCATGAATGCGTTTTACCTGACAATCAAAAATAGCGTTCGGATCCACTTTAATACCCGTTGTCCGATCAATTAAAGCGGCTAAATTTTTCTTATTCTCAAACTTAATCGCCATTAATTCATCTAACGCTTCGTTATTGGTTGCCAACGGCTCCAATTTTCGCAATTGAGATAAATCCGTAATCCAACCGTCTCCGATATGCTTTGTGATAAAAGCCGACAACCCGCGATTTGAATTCAAAACCCAGCGACGCGGTGTTACGCCGTTTGTCTTGTTGTTAAACCGTTCCGGCCACATCTCATAAAAATCCGGAACCAGATTATGTTCTAAAAGTTGTGTATGAATTTCGGCCACCCCATTGACGGAAAAACTCCCCACAATCGCCAAATGAGCCATCCGGATCTTCTTTTCACTCCCCTCTTCAATCAAAGACATACGAGACAACTTGCCCGTATCCCCCGGATACCGATCCATCACCTGACGCATCAACCAATCATTGATTTCATAGATAATTGATAAATGTCGCGGCAAAAAGCGTTCAAACATGGAAACAGGCCATTTTTCCAATGCCTCGGGTAATAATGTGTGATTTGTATAGGCCATTGTCTTGGAGGTAATACGGAATGCCGTATCCCAATCCAATCGATACACATCCATCAAAATACGCATTAATTCCACAATTGCCAATGTCGGATGCGTATCGTTCAACTGAATCACAACTTTATCCGGCAACTCTTCCAAATTCGTATGGTCTTCCAAAAACCGTCGAATAATATCATTGATAACACATGATACAAAAAAGTATTGCTGCATTAAACGCAAGTATCGCCCCTGCTCTACCGCGTCGGAGGGATACAACACCTTGGAAATTGTTTCTGTTTTAATATTCTGTTCAACGGCCTCAACATATCCGCCCTTGTTAAACGTTTCAATATCCAACGTGTTTGTCGATTTAGCCGAAAAAAGGCGTAAATAGTTGACGGTTTTACCACCATAGCCGACGATCGGCATATCATACGGAACCCCTAAAACCTGGCTTGTGTTAACCCAGTGCGGTTCCCGATGCCCGTCTTTTTCCTCAAAAATAACCTGACCGCCGATTTGAACCAAATAAGATCTGTCGGCACGTTCAATCTGCCATGGAGAAGAACGTTCCAGCCATGAATCCGCATGTTCCTTCTGCCATCCGTTGTTAAAGTATTGCTTAAACAAACCGAATTGGTAATTGATACCGTATCCGTATCCGGGCATCCCTTGAGTTGCCATAGAATCCAAAATACAGGCTGCCAACCGCCCCAATCCGCCGTTTCCCAACGCCGGATCATATTCACAATCCAGAACTTCGGATAACGGTGTCGGATTATCCAAATGGATTTCATTTAATAAATCCATAATTTCAAAGCTATACAAATTGTTGGGCAACAACCGCCCCAACAAATACTCCAAGGATAAATAATAAACCCGTTTCGGATCTTTTTCTTCATGCCGGGCAGCCGTTTCAAACATACCGTCAATGCATAAATCACGAACCGCCATAGCCAAAGCCGTAAATAAGTGGTCTTTGTCCGCCTCGCATACGCGTTTGGACAAGGAATATTTCAAATGCCATTCAATTAACTTTTGAAGTTGCTCGGCTGTCGGTTTTTTACTATGGTTGATTTTCGTTAACGCGTCCATTTAACTGCTCCTTTGTCTTGATATAGACATATCAATAACGAAAAATAACCCTTTTTGCAAGGAAAAAAATAAGAAAAGAAGGAGTTTTTCCGGAAATTTTACCCGCCGCTCCCCGAATCCCCCTCTGTCGCGGCATCATCCACCATTTCCGCAACCTCTTCCACCGATACCGTCCCCACCCGCACATTCTCGGGAACTGCCCGCGGCACCGGCAAAGAGGCCGCTTTTCCAACTTTTTTAGCCGCCGCCAAAGCCGCCTTGTTCTTTCGTATGCGCCGCCAATTCTGAACATTCTTTTGATGCTCTTCGTATGTCGCCGCAAATACATGTCCGCCCGTTCCGTCCGCAACAAAATAAATATATGGTGATTCTATCGGATTTAACACAGCTTCCAAAGACGCACGCCCCGGGTTTGAAATAGCCCCTTCCGGCAACCCGTAAATCACATAGGTATTATAAGGATGCTGAATTTTTAAATCCTTATAAGTTAAACGCCTTTTTAAATCCAACCGCCCGTCCGTTACCGCATAAATCACTGTCGGATCGGATTGCAAACGAATGTTTTTCTTCAATCGATTAAAAAAGACAGAAGCAATTCGGGCTCTTTCGCTGTTCAATGACGTTTCTTTTTCAACAATGGAAGCCATTACAACCGCTTGATTCGGAGAGGTGAACGGAACATTCGGATCTCTGTTCCGCCACAGTTCATCCAATGTTCGCGCCATCGCCGTTTGCATTCGCCTGATAATAGATTCTTTTGTATCACCGTAAGAGTAATGATACGTATCCGGCAATAGTGTTCCGTTGCGGGGAATGTTTTCAACCGTTCCGGTCAATCCCTTGTATAAATCCATTAAAGCCACGATTTGAGCCGAAGTCAACCCTTCCGGTGCAACAAAACGTCGAATAACCGTTTGCCCCCCGGTTAAAATATCCATAACCATCTTGGCACTAGCACGCCTGGGAAATTGATACTCCCCGGCTTTTATTTTCATCGTGTTCCCGCTGGCACGCACCCCCAATTCAAAAACAGACGGACTGTTGATAACTCCCGCCTCTTTTAAAAGACGCGCCGTTCGTTTTAAACTCAACCCTTTCGGAATCACAACCTCTGTCGCTTCGGTCAGAGGCCCCTCTTCCACAAATTGAGTATACGTTGTCAGGACGCTTCCGCCGATTAAGGAAACACCGATGAAAAATAAAAGAAAATAAATCCAAACGACGTGCCGCATTAAAATGAAAAAAGCCTCAAAGCGAGGCTTTTCCTTACACTTTCTTGAAAATTAAAGTTCCGTTCGTTCCGCCGAAACCAAATGAGTTCGACAAAGCAACGTTAACCGTTTTTTCTTTGGCGACATTCGGAACCAAATCAAAGCCTTCCGTTCCGTCTTCCGGATCGTTCAGATTGATTGTCGGCGGCAACACATTGTTTTGAATAGCCAAAACGGAGTAAATAGATTCAACGGCACCGGCGGCTCCCAATAAATGACCAATGCAAGATTTTGTCGAAGACATTGAAACTTTCGTGTTTCCGAAAACTTCCTTAACCGCATTGAATTCGACCATATCGCCCAACGGCGTTGATGTTCCGTGCGCATTGATGTAATCCACATCTTCCGGATTCAGGCCGGCGTTTTTCAAAGCCAGCTTCATGGCTCGCAATCCGCCATTTCCGCCGGGAGCCGTAATGTGATGCGCATCGCCTGTCATCGCATAACCGACAACCTCGGCATAAATCTTGGCACCGCGCGCCTTGGCATGTTCGTATTCCTCCAAAACAACGACACCCGCGCCTTCACCCATAACAAAACCGTCACGGTTCTTATCCCAAGGGCGGGAAGCTTCCGTCGGATTATCGTTATAATGTGTGGATAAAGCTTTGGCCTGTGAAAAGCCGGCAATGCCGATCGGACAAATCGCCGCCTCGGCACCACCCGCGATCATCACATCGGCTTCATTGTTTTTAATAATACGCGCCGCATCACCAATCGCATGCGTTCCCGTCGCACACGCTGTCACAACCGCGTGATTAGGCCCTTTGAAATTATATTTGATAGATACTTGCCCCGAAATCAGGTTGATCAATGCCGACGGAATAAAAAACGGAGACAGCCGACGCGGCCCCTGTTCCTTAACTAAAACCGAGCCCGCCTCAATCGTCTGCAATCCGCCGATACCCGATCCGATTAAAACACCCGCGCGTTCCATTTCCTCCTCTGTCTGAGGGACATACCCGGAATCTTCAACGGCATCCGTCGCCGCAGCCAGACCATATAAAATAAAGGGATCCACATGACGCTGCTCTTTCGGACTTAAAACAGAATCCGGCTGAAACGCACCTTCAACATCCCCTGTCGGAATTTGTCCGGCAACTTTCGCTACAAAATTTTCGGTATCAAAATATTTAATCCGGGAAAGCCCTGAAACACCGGCCGTAATCTTTGACCAGTTTGTTTTTAATCCGCGCCCCAGCGGGGTCAACATCCCCATTCCCGTAATCACAACACGTCTTGTCATGTTTCTCCTTATACAATCTATAAAAAAGAAGGAACGCTCACCTTTTATACAAAAGATACAACAGCGTTCCTTTTAATAAACTCTACAGCTACAAATTAAGCTTGTTTTTCAATAAAGTCAATTGCATCTTTCACTGTACGAATTTTTTCGGCGGCATCATCCGGGATAGAACAACCGAATTCTTCCTCAAAAGCCATAACCAATTCGACGGTGTCCAAACTGTCGGCACCCAGATCATCGATGAAGCTGGAATTTTCCTGAACTTTGGATTCATCAACACCCAAATGCTCAACAACAATCTTCTTGACACGTTCTGCAATATTACTCATGTTAAATTTCCTTTTCTGTTTAATAATTTTTGTCATTTCTGACGAAATCGGAATAGGTTTTAGCATATTTTTTTCCGCTCGTCCAGTCTTTTTTTTGATTTCGGGGTAAAAACAAATCTAAAGTCTTTATTTTCAAACTGTTAAATACCATTTTACCCCGCATCAAAAATTAAATCATCACCATGCCGCCATTCACATGAAGGGTTTGGCCCGTGATGTAAGAGGCTTCATCACTGGCCAGGAAAACAACCGCATTTGCGATATCTTCCGCCGACCCCAGACGAGCCATCGGGATGCGCTTTAACAAGGCCGCCTTGGCCTCTTCCGGCAAAACATCCGTCATCGGTGTTTTAATAAAGCCCGGCGCAACACAGTTGACGGTAATGCCACGGCTGGCCAATTCTTGCCCCATACATTTGGACATGGCAATCAATGCCCCTTTTGAAGCGGCATAGTTTGCCTGGCCGACGTTCCCCATCACACCAACGACAGACGCCATACCGATAATCCGGCCGAAACGACGCTTCATCATACCGGGCATAACGGCGCGCGCCAACCGGAAACCGGCCGTCAGGTTGATATCCAAAACTTTTTGCCATTGATCGTCCGTCATCCGCATGGACAGACCGTCTTTTGTAATACCGGCATTATTGACCAAAATATCAATCTTGCCCATATCGGCTTCTACTGTTTTAACCAATTCATTCAAGCTGTCAACATCCGTCAGGTTGGCGGAGTAAACATACACCCGATCACCCAATTCGGCTTTAAATGCGTTCAGCGTATCCAAATTCATATCCGTCAAAGCCAGCGTCGCCCCTTGAGCGTGCAGCTTCTTGGCGATTTGACGCCCGATACCGCCGGTAGCCCCCGTAATTAACGCTGTTTTACCCGTAAAATCTAACATTTTATCTCCTTTGTTTTTGATTTTAAGCACATGCGGTTATAGCATTCATTTTTTTAAAATGCAAGATTTATCCCTAAATTGTCACAAAAGTGTTAATAAAACAAAATGGCATACTGTTCCAACCTGCCCTAACAGATTAAATCCACTTCAATTTCCTGAAAACAAACAAAACGACACCGCCAACCAACACCATAAACAAACTAACCGCCAAAAAACCATAGGGATGACTTTCCAGAGGGATTCCCTCCAAATTCATGCCGAAAACACTAGCAAGAAAAGAAAGCGGTAAAAATATACCCGCGATAACCGACAACATATACATGTTCTGTTGCACTTTTTTATCATCTCTGTTTTTAAGGGCGTCCTGATTAACGCGAATGCGTTTTTCCAATAAATCAATATCTTCAATAATCCGCTGTATCCAATCAAAATTATCTCGCAAGCCGCGTTCCATATCAATCGTAAACCAAGCCGCCCCGTGCCGGATTAAATTCCCGACAGCCTCTCTTTCCGGAGCCATAAATCGACGAATGACAATAACTTGCCGCAACAACTCCGACAGTTGTTGATAGGTGTTTTCAGGCATATCATTTACAATAATCTTTTCTTCCAAAACATCAACCTGATTTTCAATTCCGACAATCGAATCGGAAACACCGTCCAATGTGTTTTCCAAAATAGACAGAATTAAACCGTTCATGTCTTTCGGCCCATCTTTATCGGCAAACAGCTCGTTCATGTCTTCAAAATTAATGGCCGGGTGCAGGCGCGTGCTGATTAAAATCTTATCCGTTGCATAAAGCCGAAGAAACACCAGGTCATCCGGCTCTGCCCCCGGCATAATGTTGACCGTCCTTAAAACAAGCAAAACACTGTCCTGACGAATACGCATGTGCGGCTCTGAAATATCCAGATTCGTCAGGTTTTCTTTGACCCATGCACTTAATTCGGTTCTTTCTTCAATCCAACGCAAAGCCCGCGGATCAGATAGGTTTAAATGAACCCATACCGGACGTTTTGTGGCGGGAAGGTCATTCAGTTGGTCACCGCTTAACGGTTCCGCACCGCCACGGCCGTCCAATATATAACCAGTTGCAAAAGGTTTTGTTTGAACCATTACTCGCGCTCCCTTCGTTTTTTTTATTTAATTTCATTAAAATGAAAAAATCAAGGTATTTCGATTGATCGGCTTGCTTTTTTTTACAAAGTTTGTCATACTTGTTAATTGAAAAAGGAGAAAAAATGACTGAAACAACACCGTTTGAAATAAAATTAATTTTACCATCCCGGGCTTTACCGTTTTTTGAAAGCGCCCTTGAAGAAATCGCCGGTGCCATTCTGACAACGCAAATCGAAAAAGGCGTCCACAAAGGGAAATGGGAGTTTCAGGCAATTTTCGAACAAAAACCCGACAGACCGCTGATTAAAGAACGTCTTGTCGCGGCGGCCGCACAATCCCGGATGAAAATGCCGTTGTTCAGAATCCGTCAGATGCCGGACATTAATTGGCTGAAAGCCAGCTATCAAGGTTTTCCGCCCATATCTGTCGGTCAATACTATATTTACGGCTCCCACATCAAAGATCCTTTACCGACGGACAAAATCTGTTTAAAAATAGATGCCGCCACCGCGTTCGGAACGGGTGAACACCAAACAACACACGGTTGTCTGACCGCTCTCTGTGATTTAGAAAAAGCCCCTGATCGTGTTTTGGATGTCGGATGCGGGTCGGGCATTCTGGCCATGGCGTTTGCCAAATCCACGGGGAAACCGGTAGACGCTGTTGATATTGATCCCGAATCGGTCCGGGTTGCCATCGAAAACGTCAAGGAAAACGGTCTTGAGAACTTAATAACAGTCTGGCAAAGTGATGGTTTTGATAAAGTTCATCGGCAATATGACTTGATTTTTTGCAATATCCTAGCAAAGCCGCTGATCCGTTTGGCACCTGAATTAAAAGTGCATTTGGCACCGGGAGGATGTGCTATTCTATCCGGTTTTCTGGCGCATCAGGAACATTGGGTCACACAAGCGTATAAAAAATTAGGCCTGTGTGTCATTCGACGCTATCCCGTCAAAGGATGGTGCACGGTTGTCGTCCAAAAGGATCCGCTATGATTACAAAAATCCGGGATTTCTTAACGCAACATGAACTTGACGCCCTGATTATCACACGTACAGACTCTTTTTTAGGGGAACATTATCCGCCTGAAAAAAATCAATTGTTTCGTGCAACCGGCTTTTCCGGATCGGCCGGAATAGCCGTCGTCACACCGAATCGATCCGTTCTTTTTGTCGATTCGCGTTATACGGAACAGGCTCAATCCGAATCAACATTTGAAGTCATGGAAATACCAACCCAAACAACCCTCTCGGACTGGCTTCGAACCTTCCTGCCCGGTGCCGTTGTCGGATATTACACGGAACAATGTTCTGCCGCTTGGGTCAGTTATATGTCCATTCAGTTGAAAGCGTCCAATATCACATTAAAAGGTCTTTCAAAACAAATCTGGAATCCCCTTTTCCCGCCCGAAACGTCAAAGAGTGATTCAGAAGAATTTGATTATGAATTGGTTTGGTGCGGTATAAGCACAGCCGACAAAATTTCAAAAATAACACCTCTGTTGCATGATCACCATTTGGATGCTTTTCTATTCGGAGCACCGGACAGTGTATCTTGGATCTTAAATAAACGCAGTTCATGGGTTCACGATTATCCTGTTGTTTTCAAAAAGTTGATTGTCTTTTCAGACGGCACCCTGCATGAATTGAACGATCACACAATCAATCTGTTACAAAACAAAATCGTCGGAGCGGATTTAACAACCTTATCCCAAGCATCCTGTGAACGCCTGAAATCTGCCCGTGTTCATATCAAAAATATACCGGACATAGTTGCACCCCTGAAAGCCGTTAAAAATCCGGTTGAACAGGATAATATTCGTCAGGCCTGTTTATTCGAAAGTTTGGTTATCTGCCGCTTTTTAGCGTGGCTGGAGCAAAATAAACACATCGCTACGGAGTGGGATTGCGATATTCGATTAAAACAATTACGTTCGGAAAACCCGCTTTACCGCGGAGACAGTTTCGATACAATTGCCGCGGTCGGAGAACATGCGGCACGAGCCCACTATCATGCAACCGAAAAAACAGCCGCGCCGATTTCAACAGCACCCATGTTGATGATCGATACCGGCGGAAACTATCTGAACGGAACAACAGACATGACGCGCACCATTTGTGTCGGCACACCGACGAATTTAATGAAACGCCGATACACACAGGTATTGAAAGGCCATATCGCTTTGGCTCAAACACCTGTTCGTTCCGGTGATTTACCTCAAAAATTAGATGAAAATGCACATGCTTTTTTAAGAGCCGACGGCGTAGATTACCTGCATGCCACGGGACACGGCATCGGCATGTTTTTGGATGTGCACGAAGCACCGCCGATTATCCATGCAAAAGCCGACACACCGATCGTCGCAGGCATGCTTTTTTCAAATGAACCGGCCTGTTATGATGCCAAAGCCGGCTTCGGCATTCGGTTGGAAAATATGATTTTAACACAAAACGGACAAGACGGCTTTTTGACGCTTGAAAATTTGATTTGGGTTCCTTTTGATGGTCGATTGATTGATTTTAACCAACTGACACCCGATGAAAAAAAATGGCTGCAACACTATCATACGGGTATTCATGAAAAAATCATGCCCCTTTTATCGGACACGGAACAAAAAGTGATCCGACCGTTGCTTGACTTTTTTCTTTAAGTCCGCTAATATGGTGTCATGACAGGAAATCTGATTACAACGGGATCCATCGCTACAAACAGAAAAGCGCGTTTTAATTACGCGATTCTGGAAACATATGAGGCCGGCATTATCCTAACCGGAGGGGAAGTCAAATCCCTACGCGCCGGGCATGCAACCATTAATGAAAGTTACGCTTCTTTTGAGGGAAACGGTCTGTATCTGATTAACGCGCACATTATGGAATACGGTGCCGCCAAAGGCGGCTTTGTCAAACAAGTGGCCAGCCGACCAAGGCAGCTGTTGTTACGTAAAAAAGAATTGAAAAAAATAAAAGACGAAGTCGCCAAAAAAGGAAAAACCGTTGTGCCTCTGGAACTTTACTTCAATGCCCGGGGAATGGCTAAAGTTAAAATTGCCGTTGCCGCCGGTAAAAGTCTGGTTGATAAACGTGAAGCCATCAAAAAACGGGACTGGAATATTGAAAAACGACGAATTTTAGCACATTACAATAATAAATAATCAACTCTAAAATAATTCCTGAAAAGATAAAAATTAAAAAAACAAAAATTTTGTTGATTTTTTTCAAAATACATGTTATCCTTAATCATATATAATTATAAGGAGTCAAAAAATGGGACTGAGTGCTTTTTTATTAAATTTTATACCAACCAAAAACATTGAGTTAATTGAGGCCGTTAAAAATAACGATATTGATAAAGTCAAAATTTGTTTAAGAACAATCGGATATCCGGTTAATATTCAGGACAAATACGGTAAAACGCCCCTGATTTATGCGGCTATGACTCAAAATAAGCGGATAGCCAAATTACTTTTAGTTCGAGGTGCCAATCCCAATATTTATGATATGCATCATAACACGGCCTTATTTTGGGCAGTTCGAACCCCTTCCCTCACCAAAATCCTTTTAAATAAAGGGGCGAATCCGAATGTTGCCAATGACCGCGGTCGCACGCCTTTAATCTGGGCGGCCCGTTATAATCAAGCAGAATCTGCAAGACTTTTACTGGCTCATGGCGCACATATCAATCATCAAGACAAGGATGGTTGCACTGCCGCGTTATGGGCAGCCGAATATCGTGCTTACAACACACTGTCAGAATTAAAAACACAAGGCGCAAACTTGAATATCAGGGCACGCAGCGGCGAAAGTATTCAATATATCGCCCGTGTATTAGCTGATTCAAAAATAGCCGAATTAGCCGATTTACATATTGAACCAAACGGAGTTCCGCATCCGCAAATGATCACGCAACAACATAAACGAGTTCGCCCGATATTATCTGGCAGGGAGCGTCATTAACACCTGTCATCGTTCGTTTAACGATTTGATTGCGGAATAAAAAAAGATCCTGAAAACAGGATCTTTTTTCATAAGCTTATTAAACTTATTCGGCTTTCGGCTCCTCGGCCGGTGTTTCCACCACTTCGGCAACTTTTTCCGCTTTCTGCTCATGTTTTTGATGAGCCCGTTTAGCCTCTTCTTCAGAACGCGCAATATTCACACGAACCGTCTGGAAAACATCCGGATGTAAAGACAAACGAACATCAAAAATACCCATGTTTTTAAACGGTTGGTTCAAATCAATCTGATGACGCTCTACTTTAAAACCGGCATCGCGAATCGCTTCGCAAATATCCCGCATTGTCACGGAACCGTATAATTGCCCTGTTTCGGCGGCCTGACGAATAATCGTAACAGACAGACCTTCCAACTTTTTAGCCATTTCTTCGGCTTCTTGCTTCATTTTCAGATTGTGGGCTTCATATTCTTTTCGTTTGGATTCAAAATAGGCCATATTGTCCTTTGTTTTACGCAAAGCTTTCTTTTGCGGAAACAAATAATTGCGGGCATAGCCGTTTTTAACGTTGACAACGTCACCCATCTGACCTAAACGTTCAATTCTTTCCAATAAAATAATTTCCATGGTTGTCTCCTTAGTCGCTTACAAACGGTAACAAAGCCAGATAGCGGGCGCGTTTAATCGCTTTGGATACGCTGCGCTGATGTTTGGCGCATGTCGCGGACACGCGGGACGGCACCATCTTACCCCGTTCTGTTGTGTAACGTTGCAACAACTTAATATCTTTGTAATCAATCTCATCCACATTTTCTGCACAAAACTGGCAGGATTTTTTATGGCGATAAAAAGAACCTTTGATTTCGGCCATTTCTTATTCTCCTTCCGTCACTTCAATTTCAAACTTGTCATCCGCTTTGGCTTTTTTATACTTCGGCTCCAACATGACGGACGGCCCTTCTTCCAAAGCTTTCACTTTGACCGTTAAATAACGCAACAGATTTTCATCCAACCGCATTAAACGCTCCATTTCAACAATGGCAGCGGCCGGCGCGTCAATATTCATTAACACGTAATAACCTTTGCGGTTCTTCTGAATTTTATAAGCCAGATTGCGCAGACCCCAGTCTTCGCGCTTTGTGACTTTTCCGCCCTGCGCTTCAATAACGGCGGCGAACTTATCTGTTAATTCCGTGACCTTGTTCGGTGTCAAATCCTGACGAGCCACGAATACATTTTCATAAAAAGGCATTATACCCTCTCCTTTTGGATTATCTCGTTTCGGTTTATGCGTTTTATTCCCCATGAATAAAAGCCTGAAACATAGCCCCCGTCCGATTAGCGGGAGCAAGGATTAAATCGGAAACGGGGTGATTTTATCCGATTTTTTTCTAAAAATCAAGTATTATTTTAAATACCCGCCGCTTTTTTAGCCGCCTCCAAATTCGCATCGGCGGCATCGGCCTCCCCGGTCGGGGATTCAATCCCCAGCAACAAGCGCGTAGCTTCATCCAATTCCGGCTCTGTTCGTTCGTATTTCCGACACTCTTCCCGTCCCACATACGGTAAAGACGTATCCACCAAATAGGAGGCATAATATGTCAAATCCGCACATTCACGCGGCGTAAACGTCAATCGATACGGTTTGATAACCACAGCCTGAGGTTTCGGCGGATTTTTTTGTTGATTCAAACAATAATCCACGCACGCACCTTCGTGATAACGGTTCAAGATGATTCGGCTGGCATTTTGAAGTAAAATAACCGCGCGCGGCCGGATTTCGGCAACAAATGTATTCTCCGAAACGGGTGATCCTTTTTGAACGGTGATTTTTTTTCCGCCTTTATCCTGCAATACGGCCTTACCATCATCTGTCCATCCGACATACAGATACGGTTGAGATTGAAAAAATGCCTCCCGATTTAAAACATCGTCGCACGGGCAATCCATTTTTTGAACTTTCGGTGCCGTTGCTTCGGGCTTGGCCGCCGGCGTGCATGTAAATGCTTGAGGCGACATGTATTTAATCGCATCCGTCCAACTTATTTTTTTCTGTCTCACTAAGTGAAAAACTCCCAGATTTTCCTCAGCCGCCGGGCACCCGATTAAAATAGCCCGCCAAAAACAAGTGAAAGCCTCCTTCATATCCGGCTTTAAATCGGCTTTTCCCGAAAAATACAAATATCCCAGCGCGTTGTTCGCAACGGCGGAGCGTTCCCCGGATGCTTTGGATAATAACGCCGCTCCCGCTTTCGGATTGTAATGGGCGGATCCCTCCCGCACATATAACAACCCCAGTGTTTCGGTAATACGCGTTGTTTCCGCCGCATCCAAATCCCCTGTTTTCAAAGCCTCCGTAAACAAAGCCAACGCTTCATCAACATCCCCTGTTTTCAGGCGGGTAAATCCCTGATAGGCCAAAGCCGGGCCGTAATTCAAATCAATTGCCTTTTGACAATACAAAGCACCGTATTCATGGTTCGGATAACGTCGACACAATTCAAACAATGCCCGTTTCATTTTTCGGGACGATACATAAGGTGCCCACGTGTTCCACGCCCTCCCTTCGTCATCAAACCCACAATCGGTGTAAACCTTATCATCGGGCACTTCTTCGGCTTTAACCAATAAAATTTTACAATTTTCATCAGAATGGACACGATCCGATTCCGCCGCGACGGGCAATGCCGCCGCCAAAGCAATTCCGACCAACAGAACAAAACGCTTCATCATCTCTTCTCCCGTTTAAATTATTTTTCAGTTTACCAAACCGCAATCAAAAAAACAAGAAAAAAAGACACGTTCTTTTTTGTTGACTTTTCTGCCCGGTTCAGCTATATGTAAACATGTTTTAACACAATGTAACGCAGGAGGATGACAATGCCGGTTGTAACTTTACCCCCAAACTATAAACCTTCGGAAAAAGAAGAATACATGAATGAAATGCAGCTTGAATATTTTAAAGAAAAGCTGCTTGCCTGGCGGTCAGAGCTTATGAAAGAATCGGAAACAACGCTTCAGGATTTAAAAGAAACCAATCTGAACGAAGCCGATCCGAATGATCGCGCCAGCAGTGAAACAGATCAGTCATTAGAGCTTCGAACCCGCGATCGGATGCGTAAATTAATTAAAAAAATCAATCAGGCACTGGATCGTATCGAAAACGGCACTTACGGATACTGTGAAGAAACTGGGGAGCCGATCGGCCTGGCCAGATTAGAAGCACGCCCTGTCGCAACATTAAGCATTGAAGCGCAGGAACGCCACGAACGTAAAGAAAAAAACTTTGCGGAATAAACAGCCATGACCACCCCCGATTTATGGCGTTTAAAGCGACCTTTCATTTTGGCCTCTGCCTCACCTCAACGTCGGATTCTTCTTGAAAAGGCCGGTTTTTTCCCGACGGAAATTATGTCGGCCGATATTGATGAGAGTGTTCACGAAAAAGAATTACCCGCACGTTACGTTAAACGTATTGCCTGTCAAAAAGCGCAAGCTGTCGCCGCATTGCGTCCCGGCGCATGCATTGTTGCCGCCGACACCGTTATCGCCGTCGGGTCCCGAATTATCCGAAAAGTTCAAACAGCCGAAGAAGCGCGGGAAAAATTAAAGCTGCTTTCCGGCAGGCGGCATCGGGTCATGACCGGTATCGGGATTGTCAAGCCGGACGGAAAGTTAATTTCAAAAGTTGTTCAGACGGCTGTTGTTCTGAAAAAAATGGATGAAGCGGACATTGATGCCATTATTCAATCCGGTGAATGGAAAAATGTTGCAGGCTATCAAATCGAAGGTGTTTTATCGGCATGTGTTCGAAAAGTAATCGGTTCTTACCCGAATGTGGTCGGCCTTCCGATTTTTGAGGTTGCGCAAATTCTGAAAGGAATTCTCAGATAGATGAAACTGTTTCAACAAATGTTGGCCGGAGAAAACAGAGTCGTTTTAACCGACGATCAAAACAGGCCTTTACGTGTCTTTATTCAGCGTGATATGATCCTGACAAAAGACGAAATTATTCGGGCAGCCATAACGGCGTATCATCCGACCCTGCACGGCTATTTTGCCGAAACAGTCAAAGGCTTTGTTTTCTTGCCGACGGAAACCCCTTTAACATTGGGAGAGACTGTTTCCGTTCACGTTACGAAAGAGCCTCGCGCCGGAAAAGACGCCACCGGACGCATGACAGAGGAAAAACCGTCAGACGCACCGGATATCGCACTTGTCTTATCAAAACAATATCTTGTGCCAATCACCGAGATTTCCGTTGCCGACATGGATGATTTAATTGCCGAGGCATTGGAAACAGATATTAAGTTGCCGAGGGGCGGCGAATTTCATATCGAACGAACAAGAACGGCCTGGATGATTGATGTTGACTCGGCCTCCTCAACAGATACATTGGATTCAATCAATCGGGAAGCCGTTTCGGAAATCGCACGTCAAATTATGTTAAAAAATATGGGCGGACTGATATTAATCGATTTTGCCGGCTCAAAACGCGGTGCATTTAAACAAGCGATTGAACCGGAAATAAAACAAGCATTTGCCGAGGATACGCTTGCCAAATTGTCCGGTTGGACACCCGCCGGTTTATATGAAATTCAACGCCGCAGGGAAGAAGCCTCCCTCTTGGAAAAATGTTCTCCCAATAACCCGATTGCCGTTTATTATCAAATCAGACGGGCGGCCGCCGAATATCGTTCCGGGAAACCGGTTATTTATGCCGCTCCATGCGTGTTGGCATTGTTGCGGTCATCGGAATTAATCGCCGAATATCATCCCTTGTATGATCAACCGCTCTCTGTTTTTGAAATTAAGGAGTCTTTGCATGGATAAAGAAATTCCCATTTTACATTCAAAATGCCCGATTTGCGGTAAAACCGCCGTTTTGGAATACAAACCCTTTTGCTCCAAGAAATGCGCCGATGTCGATTTGGGACGCTGGTTAAAAGGAACGTATGTTGTTCATACCGATGAAAGCCCCACCGAAGAAGACCGGATTGAAAATAACCGTATGCCCGATGACGTTGATTAAAAAAAGTGCATTTTTATAAAAAAAAGACTGGACATTTGTTTTTTTTTAGAGTATAAGGTTTTCACAAACCAGATGCCTGGGTAGCTCAGTTGGTAGAGCAAGGGACTGAAAATCCCTGTGTCGGCGGTTCGATTCCGTCCCCAGGCACCATTAAAACGCAAGGAAAATCCCTTGCGTTTTTTGTTAACCTATTTTTAATATTAATTACCAACACATAGCACTAGCATGAGAACCACCGTTATCTATTATGGCCCATGCAGATGAAACCGAACCAGAGGATAAATTAACATACCAGGCATAAGTATCCGTTTTCCAAGGCTCATCAACCCAAACTGAGAAATTACTCTTGAATTTATCTGGTATTTGGCATTGCCAAATACCGCCTTCTTGTGAACATCCCAAATCGGTAAACGTTACTAGTTTTTTACCATGTGATTCACAAAAATCTTTCGCCGTATACCAGCTAAATCTTCTCGCTGACCAGATAACACCTTCGGATACTCCATGCCCACGTTCTATATAATCACGATTTGAACATACTCCGGTAATCGCATTATCCACTCTTCTGCAAAAATAACGGCAATTATCCTTAAAATCATGGCAGATGCATTTTCCATTTTCACAGACACCCTGTTCACAATCCAAATCGGTGCCACATGTCGGTGTTGTCACACATTGATTGTTGACACAAAATTGTTCAGCGGAACAACACACGCCTGCACAACTGTATTGAGGGGCGCACTGACATATTCCGTTTTGACACACTTCATTGGTGGCACATTGTCCGCTGTTTTCACATGTTGTTAAATCATCCAAACAGCCCGGACAAGGGGTCAACGTCCTGTTAAAAGTAAAAGCCATTTCGACAATACCCGTTTGATTTTCGCAAGGCGTGGTGTTGTCGGGAGAGATTTTTGTCCCGTTTGCCGTGACTTGAATCGGGACGGGGTAGCCCAGATCAGCAATCCGTCGACAAACCGGTGTTTCTACTTGAGAGACTTTGACCGTAAAGAACTGAACGCCGAGCTTTTCGGCAGAAACGGGATAGATGTCTCGGATTTTATCAGGCATTTCTGAAACATCCAAAGCACTACCGGCCAAAAGCTGTTGAGAATGAAGTAGAGAGCGTTTATTGACATCATTGATAATCTCATTCGCCATCGCGCGTTCCATCGCCATATTATACCCTTTAGCACCCAGAATAGCCAATAATCCCATCAAAGCCAAGACACCTAACATCTCCACCATGGATTTGCCCGATTCATCCCCCTGCGTCATTCCCGTGCTCCGACACGGGAATCCAGTAACACATATTGCCTTATTTCCTCTGGATCCCCCAATTCCACCTAAAATTCGTCTCTCGGATGACGGAGCATTCTCGGACTCATTAAGGTTCATTGC
>CALXUR010000014.1 GCA_944391735.1 uncultured Alphaproteobacteria bacterium
TTGGATATGTTAGTCCAAAACAACGGTGATGAGTATGTTCAAGCTTTAACGGCATTAGCTCCCTCTGCGGCTCCGCTCTTACAAGTCCTTGGCCTTTCCTATCTTGATCATTTTCAAAAAATGACTGATAAATCTGATCGCCAAGAATACCGTATCGGTCAAGGAATTCTGTGGGCAGACACCTTTGGTTCGGGATCCCGTCTGGATGCAACGACAGCCTACCCTGAACTTCATATCTATGGATACGGCATCGGGTTCGGGGCAGAGTACATTAAAAACGACTGGACATTAGGGGCTGCCTATTTATACCAATTTAATCGGTTAAAAGATCATTTAAGAAGCATTCAAACACCCACGCACGGCTTTGGTCTTTATACGACTTATACTCCGAACAATTTTATTTGGAACACAAAGCTTTCTTTCTTTTATAGTCGCCTAAAAGAAAATAAAGATGTCGGAGGGTATCAAGTTACAAATCGTCCATCAGCCTACACAACCGGCATTCGTAGCGATATCGGATACGTTTTCACGCCATCACAGTGGACGATAACCCCAAAAGTCGGATTGCAATACGCATTCATTCGTCGTCGAACATCAACCGATAGTGCAACTCAGATGATTCTTGCTAACAACCTTCATTTTTTAACGGGTTTTACAACACTTTCCATTGAAAGAAGTTGGAATCCCACACCGGACACAACCATTATTCCGTCTTTTGAAGTCGGCGCCTCTTACGATTTATCCTCTGACAAAGACAACAGCCGTGTTATTTTAAATAATGCACTGACCTATACCCTTTCCGGCCAAAAGCTATCTCCGTGGCAAGCCGATTTATCACTGGGATTAACCGCTCGCTTGGGGTCTCAAATTGAATGTCGATTAGAGGCAGATGCAGCCTTTCGCCACCGCTACCAAAATTATGTCGGTTCAATCAAAGGCATTTACCATTTTTGATTTTTCAACTCATTCAAATAAAATTCAAAAAACGATTGCCAATTAGTCATCACTGTGATAGCATCGTTTGTATAGCATACATCAATTTCCATTTTCCATACAAATCTTTTTACCCTACCAATTTGGGCAATCTTTGGGGATTAGAAACAGTGGTATTATTTTTTGACTTTATCAAGGAAGTTGTAGTATATAACAACACTCAATAGGTATGATAGAAATATGTAACCCTTATTATAAACTTTATGATTCAGAGTAAGAAATGAAGAAATTAACACTGTTTTTAATGATCATCATAACACTTGTATCAGGAGTATTTCTCATTCGCCCCACTCCGATTCCACACCGAATTCATTATGTCTGGGTTGGGAGAAACCCTCTTCCTCTCAGTGCACAAAAAGCGATTGACTCATGGAAAAAATATGCGCCAAGGTATCGCACACCCGTGTATTTTGTTTTCAACCAACAAACCATTTTGTCCCGCTCCTGTCCCGCTTTTTCAGATGATTTTACGGGCTTTTTTGTTATGATGTATAACGGTATAATAATATAATTATTTAATAAAATCAAGTCATTCATTATCATTTGTGATTTTTTATGACACTTATGATAATCTTCTTTTAATCAGGTGGCCCTGGGTTCGGTCGCGCAGCGAAAGCAAGCGGACGCCGTCAGGCGGTCCGAATGAAATGAGGACGAGGGGGAAATACCCCCGAGCAATCCCAGCGCGCTCACCATTTATAAAAAGCCGCCCTTTAGGGTGGTTTTTTATAAATTATGACTGAAGCCGGATTTGAACCCAGTCCTGGGTTCGTTCACGAAGCGACAGCGGAGTAGACGCCGGAGGCGGTCCTGAACGTTAGTGAAGGATAAATTGCCTCGCAATTGACAATCCTCCGCGCTCACCATTTAAAAAACACCGTCCTTTATGGACGGTTTTTTTATGGTCAGGGTTGAGGCGGACGAACCCATGTTCGGACGGGAGCGGTTTAAACCGCGAACATAACGCCGAACTCTATTAAAAAACAGCCCCGCTTGATACGGGGCTTAAAAAACGTTAGAAGAATTTCACCGATGATGAAATGGATGGTTTATTTGATAAGTGAAATCATACCCGAGGCAAATCCACTTGATTTATTTTCAATCGGTTGTCTTTTATAACGCTCCCGCACAACATCTTCATCCATATCTTTAAGTCCGTAATACACTCCCTTATATCCGGTCACAACAATATCGGAACTCTTATATAAACAGGCACTCGTACCGAAAAGACACAAAAAATTAAATCCATCTACAACATATTGTGGCGCCACAATAATATCTGCATGCGACCTACTGATGGCTTCATAAATAGCACCCCTTGTGCATTCATTTGGGGCAATATTTCCCTCGGTTGTTTGCAATTCTGCACCATAAGCCTCTTTGGCCGGCGATTGCAAAGGAATTCCAAACAAACTCTTACATTTTGCCCGACCCTGAATGCGCTCGCCAACTTGGATACGTGCTTCCATTGGCCGAACCTGAATGTCCGAATATGCCAGATTAACACCACCTACTCCACGATGATACGGGGAACATCCTGCCAAAAATGCTAACATAAAAATCGTTGTTATTGTTTTCTTCATATCTTTCTCCTTGATAATTCTCTGAATGAGAATACAATGATAGGATATTTTTTGATTTCAGTCAATATTTTTTTAAATATAAAATAATTTTTACGCAAACCCGCCACTTCAGTTACACCTCACTTAATACATTTTTTCAAAAATAAGGATTGATAAATGATTTAATATTGCCGCAATACGCCGCCATTGGCTCACCCCTTTGATACAAACCATTCGGATTTTCGGAGAATAACATAAACAAACTAATTTTATTCCTGATGATTTTACTCACCATAATCACCGCCCCTTTTCTTGTGCGACCGACGCCGATTCCCCGTCTCATCCATTACATCTGGGTCGGCAGAAATCCCTTGCCGAATAGTGCCCAAGTCGCTATCGCCTCATGGAAAAAACACGCACCCGGTTATCGTATCATTAAATGGGACGAAACAAATTGTCCCATCGGTGCCAGCCCGTTCGCCCGCAAAGCCTATCGAAATAAAAATTGGTCGTTCGTTTCGGATTTTTGCCGCTTTTATGCCTTAAATGAATACGGCGGTATTTATATGGATACCGACCAATATCTGATTCGGGATATCCGCCCCGTTTTTAAAAATAAAATGAAATTAATCGTCTTTTGGGGCTCGCCTTCTCATTTTGTCAGCGGTATTATGGCCGGCTCAAAAGCACATCCTGTTTTTGCCGAAATAACCCGGCTTTATGAAACAAATGAAAAAATACTTTTAGCACCATTGTTGTTGACTCAAACCATTAAACACCATTTTTCACCCCCTCACCCGGGATATGGTTATCGTATTAAAAATGAGGTTGCTTTTTATCCCACTACCGTAGCATTGATTAACCTGGGCGGACCCGAAACAATCGGCGTTCACGGATATGACGCCACCTGGGTCAAAGGGGCTCAAGGCGGAGAGTGGCGCTCCGTCGTTTATCGTGATTTTATGAAACATATCGCGATTAAAATAATCGAAAATCAAAAAACCGATTACCTGATTCCTTACCGCCACCCTTATGTGTATCGCCTGTCTGATAAAAAGCAAGGTCGAATTATCCGACAGTTACCCGATACCGTCACCGTTAAATACACCGATGGTCTAATCCGAACCTACCCTCTTAAACGGTAAACTGAATTGATTCCCCGCTTTTTAACAGGTCTCTGTCCTCAAGCCTTTTTCTTTAAATGCCAGACAATTAATCCCCGCCCCAATACCTCGGGACAATACAACAAACTCATCTCCTCTTCCGTGGTTAAATCCAAATCAACCTGGTGATGAATGTAATTTTCCAGCTTAATTGAAGCCCGCTCCAATACCCCTTTGTCCGTAACCGGAGCCGGACCGTTAACCGCTAATAAAGAAATATGCAAAAAATGAAGTGCCGGATCACACACTAAACGACCGACATCATACGTTCCCGCTCCAATACTCAATCGGGCACAATACTTTTCGGCTTCGTCAATAATAACAGGGCGATGCTCCTCTTCCAACGTTAAAAAATATCCCCGCTTTTTAAACCAGTTTCCCCAACTGACCCGGGATGATAATACGGATATGGGAATGGATAAAATCAACCCCGTTGTAATCGGTAAAATCCAATAAAATAAAGACCGCGCGTATAAATAAACGATAACCGTCGTCGCAACCCCCAAAACGGTATGCCAGATATGCCGCCGGAAAGCGTCTTTCCATGATGTGCCGTCATCGCCCCTGTTCTGCGTGTTCCAACTGATCGAATGCCCCGTTATAATATCCCAGATGAATTTACTCTGGAATAACATCATAATCGGCGCGATTAAAGCACTGATAACCATTTCCGATATAACACTTTTAAAAATTCCCCGCGTTCGACGTGTTTTAACCTTATAAATAATCAGACCTAAAATCTTCGGAAATAACAACATGAATAAAGAAAAACCGAATAAAAAATAGGTTCCCACTTTGTCAAAAATCGGCCATTGCGGAAACAAAGACCGCACTTGCGGAAAGTATGTCGGCGGGAAAAATTCATGCCCCAAAGCCACCGCCAATCCCGTCACCAGAAATAAAAACCATAAAGCCGATGATAAATAAGACATGATGCCGATTGTAAAATGGATCCGACTGATGTAATGTAACTTCTTGGATAACATGATTTTTAAATGTTGTAAATTCCCCTGACACCATCGCCGATCCCGCGCCGCAAAATCAATCATCGTCGGCGGCAATTCCTCATAACTGCCCTCAATCCCCGATAACAACCACGTTGTCCAACCGCCCCGCCGGATCAAAGCCGCTTCCACAAAATCATGACTCAAAATAAAACCGCCGAACGGAGCCTTTCCGGGTAATACCGGTAATCCGCAACAATCCATAAAAGCCTGAACCCGGATAATCGCATTATGCCCCCAATAATTGCTGTCCCCCATTTGCCAATAACATAACCCCGCCGTCACAATCGGCCCGTAAATTTTGTTCGCAAACTGCTGAATCCGGGCAAACAAAGACTTGGCCTTGATTGATTGGGGCGGTGCCTGCATAATGCCCGCGTCCGGATTCGCCTCCATTAAAAACACCATCCGGATAATCGCCTCCGCCGTCATCAGACTGTCCGCATCCAAAACAATCATGTTTTCATACCGACGCCCCCACTTTTGACAAAAATCTTCAATGTTTCCGCTCTTCCGCGCACTGTTCTTGACACGCCGACGATAATATAAAGGTATTTTTTCCGGCATCATGGTTCGCGCTTTTTCCCAAACAGCCTCCTCCTCAATCCAACATTTCGGATTCGTCGTGTCACTTAATACAAACATGTCGAAATGCGCCGCATGCGGTGTCGCCGCCAAATCATGCGCAATGGCTAATAAATTACCCAAAACCTGTCGCGGTGATTCATTGTAAACCGGCATTAAAATCGCCGTCCGCGTTTTCATCGTTGCATCGGGTGCCGGGATTTTTAACCCCGGAACCGGACGCTCAAACAATAACTCTTTAAACCCAAATAAACTGGACAGGAAAAATAACGCAATCCATCCGAAAGTCAAAGCAAACAAAATAATCATGCCGGCTTTGGCGTAAATCGATGAATCGCTCGGCAAGGACATTATCCACTTCGTCGTCGCCAATCCCGTCATAATAAACATAAGTCCGAACACAAGAAAACGACGCCAAACAACAACGGCTGTCCGCACCGGATATTTTTTACTTGGATACATAAACCGATATCCCTTTCTTCTTTCGCAACAATTTTTTAAACATGTGCGCCGGATGCAGTAATGCAATCTTTTGCTTTTCCATTTTCGTTCGTATGGCTTCCGGAACGGCAGGTATCCGTCGCCGACGTGTCCATTCGATAAAGTCCTCCGACACATCTTTTCCTTTTAACACCTCAATCCCCCATGCCGTCGCGCCTTCGTTCGTCAAGAAGATTTCTTTAACCGTGCCGATCACTGCATTCAACGGTTCCTCCGGGAAAATAACGGCCGCCGCCGCACCGATCCGATTGTCTAAAAGAGCCAAAATTTCATCCCCGCTGACGGCGGAAAAATCAACCTCCCCCTTTAAATATCGCACCGCTTTCTCTAACCCGCCGTTTTGAAATCCTAATATCTCTAAATAAGTAGCAATCACGTCTCCGGCCGTGTGAACCTCTACGGTAACCATTGATAACTCCATGTTTCCGAAACAGGCTCGCCCGCTTTCTTTAATAAAACACGCAACTCCGAAACCTTGTCCTCCGGCTTGAAATCAAAATAAACCAAAATACGTTTTGATGCCGGGTCGTATTTCATCGTCGGCGTCATCACCTTGCCGGTTGTTGCTGATACATCCGCTACCAAAACACCGGACGATATTTCCTCTTCCATTATCTTCGCCGTCTTATTCATACTTGCTTTTCGCGGCCCCAGCCCGGATGCATCAAAATGAATCACGAATTTCCGTTTTCGTGCCTCCGGTACACCTGATACGCCGCCAATTCCCGTAAATGTGTCAACAACGGGCACTTTCCCGATTCCCTGGGGAACATTCGCCCCCCAATACATGCGATACTTGAATTGAACGGGTTGCCCCGGGACAACCGGTGCCGCCGGTACCCAATAGGCAACAACATTGTCATGTATTTCCTGCTGACTCGGGATTTCAACCAACTGAATCACCCCTTTGCCCCAATCGCCGACAGGTTCGATCCAAACACTCGGCCGTTGCTCATAAAACGCCTCAAAATCCCAATAATGAGACATCTCTCTGTCCCGTTGCAATAATCCGAATCCTTTGGGGTTCTCATCTTCAAAAGAGCTGACACGCAAAACCTTGGCATTGTCCAACGGACGCCATAATACTTCATCCTTGCCGTTCCGGATTAACAACCCGTCACTGTCATGCACCTCCGGTCGGTAATCATCAAACCGATTCTTCGCGTTTTCTCCGAATAAATACATGCTTGTCAATGGCGCAATTCCCAATTTTTTAATTTTTTTCCGCGGAATCAAAATCGCGTCAACATCCATGATCGTGTTTGTTCCCGGTCGGATTCGAAACGTATAGGCACCGACAATACTGGGACTGTCCAATAAAGCGTGAATCGTTACTTCCTTTGCCCGGCGCGTCGGCCGCTCAACCCAAAACTCACGAAAAGCGGGAAACTCCTCCCCTGTCTGCTCGGCTGTGTCAACGGCAAGCCCCCGCGCCGATAAACCGTATTTCAACCCTTTGCCCAACGCCCTGAAATAACTGGCACCCAAAAAACTGATTAATTCATCATAATACGTCTTTGTGTTTAAAGGATAATGAAGCCTGAACCCGCTGTATCCCCCCGGATTTTCGGTTAAAGACAATGTGTTTTTACCATAATCAAAAAATGATTTGTCATACGGAATCTGGCGGGATTTTCCCCGAACAACTTCGTGAATAACAACCGGATTTAAAAATAAAGCTCCCGGATGAAAAAACTGGATCTCAAACGGATGATGACTTTCATACCAAGGACCGTTTTCCCGGATAAACCGTATGTCCCGATATTGGTCATAACTTAAATCGGCAAGCTCTTTTGACACTTTCGCCGGCTCCTGGTAATTTTCCTTTGATAAAGCAATCGCTTTTTTTAAAACCGTACCGCTTGAAAAATCCTCTCCGCCCGGCACCGTTTCGTCGTCCACCGCCTCCTCTTCGATCAAATCCCCTTTGATTGGCGCATTTTCCGCCACTTGGAACCAATCGCCCCATATGATACCGTATCCGCTTAAAACAAAGGCAGTAACCAACAAAATCCAAATCGCTTTCTTCATTTTCGCCCCTTCGTCTTTTCCGTTTTTAATGTTTCCATACACATATCATGAACGCCCCGGAATGTCAAGACGCCCTCGTTTGACAAAAAGTGTGATGTATATCCGAACGGATACGATCGTTTCCCGAAATCGTTTTCTTTCAAAAACACCCTTATCATCCCCGATACTCGAAAACCGGATCCCGTTTTCCGATACAAAACAGAGCAGCGATACTTTCGAATTGACTTAATATCGCCGCTTTATTATAATAATACCGTTTTATTTTAGGGGAGAAATCGTCATGCGCCGCCTCATCGCTCTTATGTGTGTTTTATCAGGCTTTGTCGCTGCTGTTTTGTTCTCACTTAAACCACCTAAAGTTTCAATCATCATCACTTCATATAACGCCGGGATTTTCTGAAACAAAAACATGTCGATTTTATCGACGGCCTGTTTTTTGAAGATAACTTCTTTTTACCGCCGCGTTTTATCAGGCTGACCGGATCGGTCTTCTGGATCGGGAAATTTATTTCCGAAGAAGGCACGCCGCCTCAACAATGTCCGATGCAGCAAAATATATTGATGATTATATTGAAATTAACCGCCTGACGCTCGGCCGTCTTGCCGGTTTAAACCTGCCGCCGGCTTATTTAAAGATAAATGCGAGCCAAAGTCTGAAAAACGTATCCGCTCATTTGAAAAATACATCTCTTCAAAAAAGAAAAAAGCTTGCCCCTCTTCTGAATCGATACCTGTCATTTTTGAAAACGCTGCCGGATAATGTTCGTCCCCTCCCCTCTGAAGCCTTATCCGATTTTCAAAAATTTCTAAAATAGTTCAAATACAGAACTCCTTTCCGGAGATCAAATCAAAAAACAATTGACGGTGGCGGAAAATACGTCTAAAAGAGTGATGTCGGGAACGGGACGCTGGGAAGTGTTCAGCCTGATTGATTTTTTTAAGAAAGTGTTAGAAGAATTGAAATATGATGAAAACACACCATCCTAAAAAAGACAGAACAACGTTTGTATGGACGGCGGCATGTGTTGTTCTGGGACTTGTGTGGGTGTTTTTGCTGTTTCGAATATACATTGTTAAGACAACTCCCGTCATTTCGGTGGTGATGTCCACTTATAACCAATCGGATTTATTGCCGCAGGCGATTGAGTCGATTTTGAATCAAACTTACAAGGATTTCGAATTTATTATCATCAATGACGGATCGACGGACGGGACAAGTGATGTGTTAAAATCCTACGCCGCGCGTGATGAAAGAATTCGGATCATTGAAAATGAAGGAAACAAGGGCTTGGTTTACAGTTTAAATCGGGGATTGGATCTGGCACGTGGAAAATATATTGCCCGAATGGATGATGACGATTTTTCACTTCCGGTTCGGTTTCAAGTACAAGCAAACTTCCTGAATCAAAATCCGTCAATAACGGTCGTCGGAACCAACAATTATACATATATACCCCCGGAAAAAGATTTTGCTTTTATATCGCGAAACCAATCTTTCAAAGCATTAATCCCTTATGTTATCAAACCTTATGACCTGACGGATACCGCCATTACCTCCTATTTTGAAGTTCCTATTTTACATCCGTCATCCATGATCCGACGCTCTTTCCTAAATCAACACAATATTCGCTATTCCACCGACTATCCTTCGGCCGAAGATACACCTTTTTGGCACGAAATCATCCTGAAAGACGGTTCCATTATTCAATTGCCCGTTCCGCTTGTTTTTCGGGGATCCTCTTCCAAAAAGAAAAATTATTATTCTCAACAATTAAATTCCTATCATCGTTTTTTAAAAAACAGTTTGTCGGAAATCTGGCCACATAACACCACTCAAAAATGGCTTACACGTGATGACATCTGTTCTATCCTGAAAGCCATGTTGCCACATGTCGGAACGCGGCCGTATTTAACCGTCGATGCAATCAATCACCTTCAACAAAAATATACATGCCCAAAAACACCGTGATAAAAAAATAATTTCTTTGTTCATTCCTTTGACCGCTTTTCTGTTGCAGGCACCGCTTTCCCATGTAGCGCACGCCGCGGAAATCGCGCGTCTTGTCTTCCCGGATCAAAAAAACGCCGAATTGCTTGTTAATGATGAAACAAGCATTCCCCCCTTTTCCGCCGAAATACAAACCTATAAACCCGTGTCTTTTTCCGCGTTGACACCGAATACAATTTCTTTCGGAAAAACCACAAAAACCGTCTCCGTCAAAAAAAATCAAACCCAATGATTTTATAACACTTCTGATCGGTGCCCGTTCCTATCGTTTGGCTCTTTTTCCTAAGGAAATGCCCGCTTATGAAATAACCCAAAATCACGCCGCGCCCGGTTACCTGCTTTTGACACCTTTTGAAGGCTCTTGCCGAAAACCATCCTATGCTTATATGATTCGCTCAAACGGAGACTTGATTTATTTTCGCCGCAACGCTCGCGATCAAAGGTGCGTTTCCGATTTTAAAAAAACAATTTTACCGGACGGACGTGTCCGGTATTCCTTAATGGAACAGGAAAAAAACATGCCGCCGTTCGCTTACTGGTCGGGTTCCCTTTTGGTTATGGATGATCAATTAAAACCCTTGAAACGCCTTCGAATATATCCGACAGAAAAACATCCCGAATTGGGTGTTGATAATCACGATTCCCTGATTCTGGATGACAACCATTTTATCCTGACAACTTATTACCATACCGAAACCCTGGTGCCCGGACATGATCAACCGACCCGTATCGCCGCAACACTTCTTCAGGAAATAAAAGACGATCGTGTCATCTTTGAATGGAACAGTGCCGACCATCCCGAACTGTATGGCTCCTGTCTGCATCAATGTAACTACACGGCCGTTCCGTATCAGGATTACCTCCACTTTAACGCCGTTGCCGTCGACCCGCGCGATAACAATCTGATTTTATCATTTGCGGGACAATCGTCCATTCTTAAAATTGATCGCTCATCCGGCCGGATTCTTTGGACGCTCGGGGGATTAAATGATGATTTTAATTTGCCGCCGACACATCGATTTGCCAGCCAACATGCCGTTTCAATTCTGCCGAACGGCTGGTTGATGTTGTTTGATAACCATTCAACCAATATCTTGAACCGTCAAAAAGGCTACACCGTGCCACACCTGAACACGCGTGCACGCATTTTGATGTTCGATTTAGATGAAAAAAAGCTTAAAGTAAAAAAGTTTCGTGAAATAACACTGCCCTATCCATCCCTCAGCATGGGTTCCGTTTACCGGACCGATCATAACACGTTTATCGTCGGCTATGGCTCCAATCATCAAGTCGCGGCTCAAGAATTGTCCGCCGACGGACGCCCTGTTTTTGAACTGCGTTTGAAAGATAATATGACCTCTTATCGTGTCCAAAAATACAAAACTTGGGACAAATAGTCTTTTTTAAAAACGAAGTTGCATGGATAAACCATATCCGATTCTGCCGCTACGCGTAATCGTCGGTTGAGAAGAAAAAGTTAAAGAATCAGACATCGGCCGCTCCTCTCCCCACAACCAATCCGCTACTTCCGTGATCGGATCCATTAATAAAACAGCCGTCCGCCCCAACGTTTGCGATCCCCATAGTTCGTGATTGTTTTCTAAAATACGCCGCTTGGTCATGTAAAACCATTCTCCCACCAAAGCTCCCGCAACCGGCGTTACGATTAAATCTTGAATCGACGGACGTTCCGCAAACGCTTCAATACCATATTCCCAAAAAAACGTCGACATGGCAAATGAATATAAAAACGAATATCCTGCATTGGCACCGGCGGATCTGGCCCCCATATAGTAAATGGCACCGGCATAGGGATGCGTTACATAATTTAAAAAGAAATCGTCTTTATCCCATACCGGTTCGCGGGATACATTGTCCCACCATTTTTCAAAGGGTCCTTCATCATCGTCATCATCCCAGTTCGTAAAACTGGACGGCATTAAATATAAAAATCCCATCGTTCCCAAACCAACACC
This sequence comes from uncultured Alphaproteobacteria bacterium, assembly GCA_944391735.1. Classification (GTDB taxonomy): domain Bacteria; phylum Pseudomonadota; class Alphaproteobacteria; order CAAHEQ01; family UBA3637; genus CALXZG01. The sequence goes on from CALXUR010000014.1 coordinate 11,824, forward strand.
GACCAAAGCCCCCGAATTCCGCCATAACATCTTCTTGTCAATTTGATTGTCATTCAGGGAATACGGCCTGTCATAAATACTTGTCGATACCGATCCGATTTCATTCTGTCCGATGGACGCCGCCGTCGCCGGATTCAATCGCCAAATCATTTCGGTAGCCGATGCGGAAAAAGAAACACCTAAACATAATATAACACAAATACCTGAAATAATGCCTTTTTTGACTGATATTTTCACGTGATTCCGTCCATATTCGCTCTTGTCTTCCAACTCTGGAAAACATATCCTTGTATTCATTAAGGTCTGAACATAGCCTCTTTTTCGGATTTTGACAACCCCAAAATGCATTTTTCTTCTTTTTAATTCCAAAATTTGTTTCAAATCACCCCGCCCCATTTCATAACTGTCATAATTTGAACAGATATTTTTTTATTGACCCGCTTCCATTCAAATTATATACTGTTGTCACCATGAAAAAAAGAATATCTTCATATGCGTTGCCAATCCTTGTCTTGTTGATTGTTTGGATTTGTCAGCTGTTATACGGTGCCGCTCTTTTATTTTCCAAACCGCTCGTAACCGTTATTATGCCGACATATAATCATGCCGATTTTCAAACAGCCTTTTTGATTTTCGCCCTCCTGTTCGCATTGGTCGGCGCGCCTCTTCTATATCGAATGACTTCCCACCAAACCTCTTTCGGAACATAATCTCGTGCAACATCATATCCTTTTTTTCGTATTGTTTGTCCTGACTGCCTGTTCAACGGCTGCCGAAAACCTGACCATCCGACTTCTTCATACAAACGATTTACACGCCCATCTCATCCCTTGGCGTTCCGAAAACGATAATTGTATTGATTCATCCGATTGCCTCGGCGGATTCTCACGCCTTCAAACACAAATTAATCAAGAACGCCAACGCTTTCCCGAATTGATTTTACTCGACGCCGGTGATCGTTTTTCGGGTACCGCATTCTATACGCTCCGCAAAAGCAAAGATATCGCTCGCTTGATGGCTCGCATGCGTTATGACGCTATGATTCCCGGCAATCACGATTTTGATGACGGTCTTCCGGAACTGACCCGTTTTATCGATAACACGCATATCCCGTTTCTGGCCGCTAACGTTACCTTTCCGCCAAATACATCGCTTTCCCGAAAAACCCGCCCCGGACTGACACTTTACCGTAACGGAACGGCAATCGGTCTGATCGGTGTCTTAACCGAAGAAACAAAAACATCATCGGGAAAAGCCCGGGATATCACGATCCTGCCCCCGCTGCCGATCATCCAACAACAAATTGAAGATTTCAAAAAACAAGGCGTTTCCATTATCATTTTACTGTCGCATTTAGGCATGGATGAAGATATTAAAATCGCAAACGCCTGCCCCGATATCGATATAATCGTCGGCGGACACTCCCATACCCTGCTTTCTAATAAAAATCTCTCGCCTCGCACCGGCGGCACTTATCCCAAAGTCATCACACATCCCGACGGAACAAAAACGTTGATTGTGACGGCCGGATATGGTGGCCATTATTTGGGCACCCTCTCCGTCACTTTTAACCCGGACGGCCGTATCATCTCCTACCAAGGAGATACAATTCCCCTGGATAAAACCATTCCCGCCGATTCCGAAACAGAAAAAATCATATCGGAAGCTCAAACATCTTTGGACAAGATTTTAAACACACCTTTATTCACACTCGAAACACCACTGCCACAAACCCCCGGACAAACCTTCTGCACTGAATCCTGTGCGGTCGGTGAAGTATTGGCTGATGCCCTTTTGGCCGCAGCGGGACAAGCTGATATCGCCTTTTTAAATGCCGGCGGTATTCGATCTGCCCTCCCCGCCGGCATGGTGACAGTGCAACATATGGTGCAAACATACCCGTTTGATTCCGAAGCCGTCACCGTTGATCTGACCGGCCGGGAAATCCAAGCGTTCCTGACACACGGTCTGACCGATTACCGGTCGGACGATCGGACAAACGCCTTTCTTCAAACGGCGGGATTGTCTTATGCTTTTTCGGAAAACGATAAAAAACCGTTGAATGTCCGAACACCGGAGGAACCTCTTCTTCCGGATAAAACATACACGGTCGTCCTGCCTTCGTTTTTAGCCGACGGCGGGGACGGATTTCCACCTCAACCGCACCGTCACGTCATTTTCCCCTCCGTCCGCGAAGCTTTGATCCGCTCCCTGTCCCGCATTCCGCCGAAATCATTTCAAAACAGAATTCAAAAAAAAGAACCCGCCACCCCTTGATTCCTCCCGCATCAAACGCTACCTGATAAAAATAAGATCGGTATCGGGGGAACTCTCATGGCTGTTCGCACATTTAATCTCGGAATTGTCAGCGTTATCGCAATCGGCATCGGATCCATCGTCGGAGCCGGCATTTTCGCCCTCCTCGGCCAAGTCATCGTCCAAGCCGGCAGCCTGACCTACGCCGCGTTCCTGATCGCCGGAGCCATCGCCCTGCTCGTCGGATACTCTTACGCTAAATTGGCGGCCGTGTATCCCGATTCCGGCGGATTGACGGATTATTTTCATCACGCGTTTCCCGCCAAAGCCGTTTCCGGCGGTTTTACAATCCTGTATTGGCTGACAAATTATATCTCCGTCTGTATGCTTGCCAAATCTTTCGGCCTCTATTTGCTCAGCCTTTTTCCACACACCCCCTCTCCCACCCTCTTGTCAAACGGCGGTGCCGCCGCAATTATTGCCATGCTCGCCCTGTTGAATATGGCCGGCACGCAAGAGGTCGGTAAAACCGAAGTTCTCCTTGTTACGGTCAAAATAGCCATCCTTATCGCCCTGGCCGCCGCCGCGCTGATTGAACCCGCCGCCCTCTCATCTCCCCGTTTGCCGGAGCCCTCCGCCGCAGCTTTTTTCAAAAGCATCGGTATCACATTCTTCGCATTCGCCGGATTCGGTGTCATCACAAACGCCGCCGCCGATGTCCCCCACCCCCGACGCACAATCGCGGCCGGTATTTATTTAACTTTGATCATCGTCACCCTTTTGTATCTCGCCCTCGCCGCTGTCGTTATTCATAATATATCCCCGGCCGAACTTCTCGCTCATCCGGATACGGCTATTACCACCGTCGCCGAACATCTTCTCGGCCGAATCGGACATGTCCTGATCTATGTCGCCGCCGCCATCGCTTTCATCACGGGGATCAGTGCCTCGTTTTTCAGCACCTTTCGGATCTCCCGCGCCTTGGCTGATCAAAATATTTTTCCCGCCTTTTATCGTGAAAAGTTCTGGCGACGTGGCTCATTCGGGAACGCCATCTCCGTCCTGTTAACCATCGTGGCGACGATCGCTTTCGATTTTAACGATATCGTCACTGTGTCCAGCGGTGCCTATTTGGTCAGCTACCTCGCCGTCTTTATGGCAAACTGGAAATTGCGTGCCCAAACAAAACCAAACCGCTTTCTCGTCGTCTTCGGCTTCCTGATACTCCTTGCCGTTACAATCGGTTTTATAGCCGCTTCCTGGTCTTAATCCCTATCCGCGCCGCCGGCGGTTGGTGTTAACGCCTTTGATTACATCCGCTGCGGCATGTGACCCATCGCAAAAAGGCTTGTTCCCGCTGCGCCCGCACCGACACAATGTTTGCCGCGCCCGCGTTTCAAAAGCCTTTCCCGCCTCGTCAATCACCGGTATTCCGCCTTTCGCGTAAATAGGCCCGCCGATACCTAAGGCCGGATCTTCCAAAACGGTAACACGCTGAGGCCCCGCCTCTTCAATAACCCGTCCCGTCTGATTGTCAATAATCATTAAACGCCCGCTCGGACAATGCTGAACTTCTCGAATCGCCAAAGCGTCCCCCGTTTCCGTGCCTTCACGCACCTGACGCCATACACCGCCGAAAGCATCACAAAATCGGGCAAAAGCACACAACATTTCTTTGTCAATCAACGTAAAATTAGGCCCCTTGTATGATTTGGCTCCCTCCGTTATATGTTCGTGAGGCGCTTGCGTCTGCCCTTGAAAAATCGGCTCCTCGGCATGGGAGCCGTCACAAAAAGGCTTGTTTCGACTTCGTCCGCACCGACAAAGTGAAACGGCCTTCCCTTCGGTCGCAAATGTTCGCCCGTTTCTGTATTCCCAAGACGCTCCCACATCGTTCGGCATGATAAATTGCTCCGTGATTTCGTCAATCCCCGTTACAACATACGGCCCGTTCGGCGTCACTTGTATCCGAGCCCTCTTTTGCCCGCGACCGACAACCTTGCTTTGTTTTTTTTCGGACATTCTCTCCCCCTCTTGCCAAGTTATCCACCCCGCTTGATTCCGCGGCTTGTTTCATAAAAACAAAGATTATTTGCCATATTCTCAACTTTTAAGTGCTGTGTCAAGTCCATTTTATCAACTGTATGATGTATTTTAGTTGACATTCTCCCTCCCTCTTCCCATATGAAACAAGCTGAAAGGCATTTAAGCCTGAAAGAAATTGAAATAAAAAGGGGAAAATTATGACAACAAAAATTTTAACACAAATCGCTTTTTGGCTGGTTATTATCGGTGCGTTAAATTGGGGTATCGTCGGTATTTTCGGCTTTAACCTGGTCGGCGGTATTTTCGGAGAAATGGGACTGTTCAGCCGCCTTATCTATATCCTGGTCGGTGTCTCCGCCGTCTGGCTTCTCGTCGATATGTTCCGTACACCGGAACCTTTGGCCAAAATTAAATAAAAATCATTTGATCCGAAACAGGCGGCTTCTTCCGCCTGTTTTTTTATATCGTTATCCCCGCCCTTTTTTTCTTTCGTCATTCCCGACCTGATCGGGAATCCAGTAACACATAATTCCACCCTGCCGGAGATCCTCCCCTTTTCGTCATCCCCGCGTCCCTCTCTTCTCCGTCATCCTCGGGCTCTTTTATAAATGTGTCATCCCCGCGCCCCTCTCTTCTCCGTCATCCTCGAGCTCTTTTATAAATGTGTCATCCTCGGGCTCTTCTCTTCTTTCGTCATCCTCGGGCTTGACCCGAGGATCCAGTAACACATAAGGCCTTTTTTCCTCTGGATCCCCCAATTCCACCTAAGCAACAATCATCGCCCGAGTCCCCGGTCTCGATTGTGTCAAGGTTCATTGCCTTACGCACACCAAAACCCCACCGGGGTCTTGATGTTTGTGCGGTTCTGCCGGAGGCTCTTCGCCTTTTTCTAAACGATCCCCCCTCCCCGATCAAATATCTTTTTTTGACTTGAATTCAAAATGCAAGTCTAAACAGTAAACAAAGAGTAAAAGAGGGGATAAAAAATATCTGTAATATACATTATGCGACAAGGGCGGAAAAGCAAGGAAAAGAGGAGGAATTACCGAATAAAGCAACTAAAAAAAGAAAAGGAAAAGAAAATGACAAATGTAAATGAATCGGGACGTTCAATGGTGGAAATGTTGGGCGTGTTGGCGATTATCGGTGTGTTGTCCATCGGAGGTATCGCCGGTTACACAATGGCTATGAACCGCTATCGCGCGAATGAAGTAATTGACGCGGCTTCTAAAATGGCTGTTATTGCTATGACGAAACAAAGTGCTCCTTGGACTGTAAACCAAGCAGATATTGGTCTTGGAACTGGCGGTATTGCCGGCACAGATTGTAACTTAGAAGTTACAAGCAGAGCGGAAGCATTAAGCGGTGTTGTGACACTAAAGGGTACAAATTGCACAGCGGCGGGTTCAGCTATAATGACAGCGTTGAACTCTATTGCCGGAGAAGATAAATTTAATGGCACGGGTAAATTTTTCCGTTTTGATGGTAAGTCGGCCAAAGATGCCAAGCCGACAGATCCTCCAGCAGGCGGCGAAGGCGGCTAACCATTAACACCAACCAATAAAACCTCATTCCGGAAGGAGTGAGGCTTTATTTTTAGTATTTACAGAATATACCCATTAAAATAAACTTTTAAGTTAATAATATTTTATTTCATTTATTTTTTAAAAAGATAAGATATAACATCATAAAAAAAATAATATGATGTATTATATTTTATATTTTTAATAAAATAAGGCTTTTTTAATCATTTATTTTTAATTTTATAATTCATATTAAAAGTTGAGCAAAGGAGTTATTTAAGGTCTATTTCAGAGCAATAAAACACAAAAATATCCTTAATAAAAAAATTCCCCTCAATTTTTTAAATTGAGGGGAACCGTTGATTTATAAAAGTCCTACAGACTAGAAAATTAGTCAATAGCGGATGTGTTACCAGAGAAGTCTAATGTACAGCTAGTACCTGTGCAGTTGGTGGCTTTGCTACCGGCAATGGAGTTCATAACCGTAACAACCTCATCACAACCCGTTAATGTCGCTGTAACAACACCTTCTGCGGTTGCAGTAAATTCCGCTTCACATGGCAAAGTGCCAAGGCCGACTTCGTCTTTTGCTTGTTGTGCATCCAACGCTTTACCGACACCGCCGTTACCCGTCATCGCAATGATAGCGACTTTGGAAGCGGCATCCAACACTTCATTCGCACGATAGCGGTTCATAGCCATTGTATAACCGGCGATACCTCCGATGGACAGAACACCGATAATCGCCAACACGCCCAACATTTCAACCATTGAACGTCCCGATTCATTTACATTTGTCATTTTCTTTTCCTTTTCTTTTTTTAGTTGCTTTATTCGGTAATTCCTCCTCTCTTCCTTGCTTTTCCGCCCTTGTCGCATAATGTATATACTGTATAGTCCAAAAGCAAAACTCGGAAGAGAGGCTGTTT
>CALXUR010000015.1 GCA_944391735.1 uncultured Alphaproteobacteria bacterium
TGTCATAAGAGTTACACAGGGAGGTGCGTATCCAAAGGAGATTTACCGGCCGGTGTGGCGATAGAAGGTCTGGGGACGGTGTATAAGAGTAACTCTACTATGAAATGGTGGAGTGCGAAGAACTGGTGCGCAGCACAGGGGAAGAGGTTGTTGGATATCAGTGGTAATCGGTTAGGGTGTTACCAAAATGACGGGACAACACCGTTTGGAGATAAAACGACAGGTTTTTGTTGTGCGCAAGGTCAGGCGAGTTGTCGTTTTACGCTCAGCAAACAAAGCGCGATCATGCAAGCGTTGCGGCGCGAATGGAGCGGTGCTGGCGCGTGGACGAACACAAGTTATGATTCCTGCGACGCGTTCATCGTCAATTTGACCAATGGTAGCGTCGGCGACCTCCTTCGTAACGACAACCATTACGCTTTGTGTGAGTAGGGGTGTCGTAGCTCTCGGCTTTTTAAAATAAACCTGATAGGACGGGGCATGAACAAGATTGGGCGCGGGTGTTTTGATAAACAAGATACTCAAGCCCAAACCGCCGACCCTGTAAAAAAATGGTCAATAAAAACGTCGGCGGCGGGGGATGGATTTTTTTCCTGTATCCATCCCCGGAAAAAGGAGGGTGAATGCCCTCCTTTTTTTATGGGATAAAAAAGGAATTGGGGGTTACTGGATTCCCGTGTCAGGGCACGGGAATGACACATTAAAAAAAGCACGGGAATACTGCGTAAGCCAAAAGTTGCCAGTGGCAAGTTTTGGTGCGCAAAGCAAAACCGCGCAAACATCCAAAACCCCGGTGGGGTTTTGGTGTGCGCAAGGCAATGAACCTTAATGAGTCCAAGGATGCCCCGTCATCCGAGAGACGAATTTTAGGTGGAATTGGGAGCGAGCCAGGGCAGCGAAAGTCGCCACGGGCAAGCGGATGTTGGAATTGAAGAAAAAAGAGCCCGAGAATGACGAAAGAAGAAAAGCTCCCGGGAATGATATCAAAAAGGAAAGGCAAAAGCCTTTCCTTTTTGATGAGTTCAGTGGCAGATGGTCTGCCTTAACATACTTATTTATCGGCCGGCACTGCGTTTTTTCTCAATCATTTGACGAGCGGTCGATTTTTGTGTAATACGGCCTTCCAGATTTTGATCCCGTCCGTCTTTGTCTTTTTGTTGATTAATGGAATCGGCCGGGCGGGCATTATCACGCAATGTCCGATACATAATGGAGTCAAAATGTTTACCGGTTAAACCCGAAAGTATTTGCGCATTTTCGGCCAATTCGGAGCTTGCCCCGGCGATATCATTACCGACGGCACCGTCACGACCCGTTTCCCGAATATTCCTTAACCCTGCGGCAACATGTCCGGATTGAATTTGAGAGGCACCGTCTTTAACGGAGGCAGAAACCCGATCCGACAACAATCGTTTGACGGCTTCTTTCAAGCGTTCTTGTGCCTTTTGCATTTTTTTCAGACGATCGGCATCTTGTTGCAACAGGGCACCCAGGCCGTTTTTTTTGGCTTGTTTCATTCGTTCGGCCAACTTGTCCGGATTTTTTTCGCGTCGGATTTCCGAGATCATTTTTTGATGTTCAAGTTGTTTACGGCGTATTTGCTCCGGTGACAGTTTTTGTTTGGCTTTTTCTTCAAACATCCGGATTTGTTTCGGGCTGAGCGGATGTTGACGTGTGCGGGAACGTGTGCGAACATACTTTGTTCGGGCGCGTTCCGAAAAAGATTTTTGTTTAGACAAATTGACCATAGTAACAATCCTCCTTTTTTCAGTATACATTAAAAAGCGGTTTTTGTCTAGAAAAAGAATTGCAATCAAGAGGAAAAAAATATATATTAGGAATAACTTTTCAACAGAGAAAACAAGGAAAAAAGGAAAGATGAGCACAATCAGAGACAGTTTTTCACAGTTGCAAGATTACATGAACAGTCGGATTATCGGGCAACGAGGACTTGTTCAAAAATTATTGGTGGCGTTATTAAGTGACGGTCATTTATTGGTGGAAGGGTTGCCGGGGTTGGCGAAGACAAAAGCGGTCAAGGTGTTAGCGGACACGATTGATGCGGGGTTCCAGCGGATTCAATTCACGCCGGATTTATTGCCGGCAGACATTACGGGCAGTGATGTGTATCGGCCGGAAACGAACAGTTTCTTTTTTCAGAAAGGGCCTATTTTCAACAACTTGATTTTAGCGGATGAAATCAACCGGGCACCGGCGAAAGTGCAATCGGCTTTATTGGAAGCAATGGGAGAGCGGCAGGCGACGATCGGGAATGAAACGTATCGGTTACCGGATTTATTTATGGTAATGGCGACGCAGAATCCGATTGAGCAGGAAGGGACGTATAATCTGCCGGAAGCGCAATTGGACAGGTTTTTGATGTATGTTAAAATCGGATATCCGGACATTGAATCGGAGCGTCGGATTTTAAAATTGGTTCAGGGCGAAGAGAAAAAGGTGCCGGTGCCTCAGTTCAGCAGAATCAAACAGGAGCAGATTTTTGAGGCGCGGCGGGAAGTGTTGGACACGTATATGTCGCCCGAATTGGAAGAATACCTGATTCAATTTATTATGGCGACGCGGCATCCGGAGGCTTATGGGGATGACGTGGCACGGTTAATCCGTTTCGGAGCCAGTCCGCGCGGCACGATTGCTTTGGATATTGTGGTTCGGGCGGCGGCCTGGTTGGACGGTCGCGATTTTGTAACTCCGAAAGATATTCAGGGATTAATCCCGGATGTATTGCGTCATCGGATTATTTTATCTTTTGAGGCGAAATCGGCGCACATGACGACGGATGATGTTTTAACCATGTTGTTGGAGCGGGTGCCGCTACCTTAGGGGGATGAATGGCTTTTAACGAAACGCACAGCCCCGTTGTTGTTGATCAGGAGAGCCTGATTGCGTTAAAAGCATCGGCACGGGAAGTTTCATTAAAAGCGACGCGCCAGGCGGTCTATACCGGCGCGGGGGAGACGCGGTCTGTTTTCAGGACACGCGGGCTTGATTTTCAGGAAGTCAGAGCTTATCAACCGGGAGACGACATTCGGCAGATTGATTGGCGGATTACGGCGAAATACGGTAAGCCTTTCACCAAATTATACACGGAAGAAAAAGAGCGTCCCGTTTACATTGTGTGTGATATGCGCAGTCGTATGAAATTTGCGAGCCGCGGTGATTTTAAATCGGTTGTTGCGGCACGGACGGCGATGTTTTTAGCGGCCGTTGCCGAGCAGAAAAAGGACAAGGTGCACACGGTTATCATATTGCCGGACATGATTAAAACAATGGTCTTGAACGCGGCGGACGGCGGATCTTTGGCGTTGATACCGGATTTGGCGTCAGCATCTTTACCGACGGTTGTGCCGCCGGATGAAACGACGTTGAATCAGGCGTTAAATGAGGCGGAGCGGTCGTTAAAGAGTGGCGCTTTGGTTTTTGTATGCAGTGACTTTCATGATTTCAACGCGGAAACGGTTTTACGTTTAGGGCGTATGGGACAGCGGCGGACGGTTGCGTTGGTTCATATTTACGACGAGTTGGAGCAACATTTACCGGTTGGTGTTTGGACAATGACGGACGGAATAAAGACGGTCACGGTCAACGCGCGGGAATCGTCGGTTCGGGAAGCGTTTGATTCTTCGTTTGGCAAGCGTTCGGAAGAGATTCGGGAGGCGGTTCGAAAGCACGGGTGGGGATATTTATCGGTTCAAACAACGGATGATTATTTAAGTTTGTTGGCGCGGTTCAGCCGGGCGGAGGCTTCATGAAAGGGATTGATTTATCAGGGCTTCGGGATATTCATTTACCTGTGCAACCATCTTGGTGGCCGCCGGCGATCGGGTGGTGGGTGGTTGTTGCCATGGTGATTTTGGGAACAGTCGGGTGTGTTTTATTATTTTTGTTTTGGCGATCCAGGCCGAAGCAATATGCGTTGCGGGAATTAAAACAGGCCTATCGGCGGACGGATAATCCCATTGTTTTGGCGCGCCGCATGTCAGAGTTGTTTAAACGAATTGCTTTGATTCGATATCCCCGAAAACGGGTTGCGAGTCTGTCGGAAGAGGATTGGATGCATTTTTTATTAACGAAAACGCGCGGTGCTTTTTCAGAGGAACAAGCGAAATTACTTGCATTTTCAACTTATTTACCGGATAATACATTAACAACCGACAATACCGCGTCTTTATATGAAGCGGGATATCGAGGAATCAAAGAGCTTTTTAAGAGGAAAAAACATGGAAATTAAAACCCAAGATTTACGGGAAGCGATTCGGTTGCTGACACACGGAACGACGGCGACCGCTGTTTCGGCATCAGCGCAGACAACACCCGTTCCGGAAAACATACGGACGACATTGACACAAGGAAAAGAGGACGCGGCGGGTATTTCTTTGTTGGTTTCAATGTCATACAAATCTTTAGCAGGTAATTTGAAAGATAGGGACATCCTGATTCGACGGATCATTCATTCCAAAGGAGATTTATATATTGATGGTGTGGCCATGGATATTCGGGCACCGCGTTTAATTAAGGTGGGGCATATTTCCGAAATCAGGGACATTTCTTCCGGACGCGTATATGACAACCCGTATGAATTTATTCAAAACAGATTGGGGGTAACGGTTCGGGACAAAGTATCGGATGCCGCCGTTCCCTGTGCGAAAGACGATTTTGCCAAAGCGATTGAGCGTGTCGGGCAGGAGGTTACGGTTTTGATGTATTTGGTTGCGATTGACGGCACACGGGATAAATCGGAGCGTCAAAAAGTTTTTGAATATGCGAAGTCCCGGACGGCGGATTTAACCTATAATGATCAGGAATTGAACGATTACATTATTTCTTTGGCACCGGACGAGGAGTGTTTTTCCATGGCGTTGGCAAAATCATTGGCCAAAGATCAATCGACGGTGCAGGGGTTGGTTGAGGCTATGTTGAACGTTATTATGGCCGACGGCCGTGTTGATGATAAAGAGCGTTCGTTCCTGATACGAATTATGGATTTGTTGGAACAGGACGGATATGAAATTAGTCTGCCGGTATAAAATCGGATAACATTGATTTTTTTCTTGACTTTCGAAAAAAAATCTGTATACTGGCAAACAGTTTAACTAAATAGAGGACAAAAAAAATGGCAAAGCCGACAACAATTGAAATTAAATTGGAAAGCAAAGCCGGAACAGGCACTTTCTATATTACAAAAAAGAATCCGCGGACAAAGACGGAAAAGATGGTCATGCGCAAGTATGACAAAAAAACGCGGAAACATGAAGAATTTGGCGAAAAGAAAATCAAATAATTTTATGATATGTATCCCAAATGCCTCGGATATATTCCGGGGTATTTTTTAATTCTGCAGCTAATACTGAAAAATAGGTTGACAAAATATTTTTGAGAGTGTATACTGGCAAACATGTTTTTTAATAGAAGAGGAATAATGATGAGTAAAATTCAATATGATACAGAAGCGAATCCAACGGAAAATTTGGGAAAAGCGTGTCTTATGATAGACAGCAAAGCGAGATGTTCCAAAAGCATTGAAAAATGGAAAGAAATTGCGACAGAGGCGTTACGGAATGGTGCCAATCCTAATTGGCCGATCTTTGTGAGCAAGGGGACATACATTTACCCTTTTAAAGTTTTATGGGAACATAAAATGGAAGAAGCGATATCATTAGTTCTGAAGAATCCGGAATGGGATCCGTGTTTACGTGTCGGTGGTGGTCGTTTTCAATCTATGCCGTTAGCGATGGTTTTATGTGATTATGATTTTAAGACTGCTTTTAAAATTATTGATCATCCGAAATTTAACCCGAGTGCAAAAACATCCGAAGGTGAAGATGTGCTTTTACAGGCTTTAAGTCTTTGTGACGCGAAGGTGCATAGCGCAAAGTGGGCGCAAATTGCTTTTAAATTAATTTCGCATCCCAAATGTAATAAAGAAGTGAGAAAACACTATTTAAGAAATCGAGTGTATCAGATCAACAATCGATTTTTGAATCGGTTCTTTTCCAAATATCAGGAAAAAGGATGTTTGTGCCGAGGTTAAGTCGTATTAAATGCGTAACAAAAAAACTCTCTTTTGAAAAGGGAGTTTTTTTATGTTAAAAAAAGGGGCGGGATAAAATCGGGTATGAGAAAAGAATAAAAACAGTTGCGGCGGTGATAAAAATAAGGTATAGTAACGTTACTTGACAACAAGAGAACAAAAGAGGAACAAATATGGAAAAAGATAAAGCATTAGAAGCGGCACTCAGCCAAATTGAACGAGCTTTCGGGAAAGGGTCGATCATGCGGTTGGGACAGCAGAGCAACGCCGTTGAAATTCCGGCCATTTCAACGGGATCGTTGGGATTGGACATGGCATTAGGTATCGGCGGATTACCGCGGGGGCGCATTGTGGAAATCTATGGTCCGGAAAGTTCGGGTAAGACAACGTTGGCTTTACATGTTGTGGCAGAGGCTCAGAAAAAAGGCGGGGTATGTGCCTATATTGACGCCGAGCATGCCATGGATCCCTCATATGCGGGTAAACTGGGCGTTAATATCAATGACTTGTTAATTTCCCAACCGGACACGGGAGAGCAGGCTTTGGAGATTGCCGACACGTTGGTGCGGTCGGGGACGATTGATGTTTTAGTTGTGGATTCCGTGGCGGCTTTGGTTCCGAAAGCGGAGTTGGAAGGTGAGATGGGTGATTCGCACATGGGGCTTCAGGCTCGGTTGATGAGTCAGGCTTTGCGAAAAATCACGGCATCGGTTGCGCGTGCGAACACGTTGGTTATTTTCATCAATCAGATTCGGATGAAAATCGGTGTTATGTTTGGCAATCCGGAAACAACGACAGGTGGAAACGCTTTGAAATTTTATGCTTCCGTGCGGTTAGACATTCGGCGGGTTGGTGCGATCAAAGACCGTGAAGACACGATTGGCAGTCAGACACGGGTTAAAGTGGTTAAAAACAAAGTGGCACCGCCGTTTAAGACGGTTGATTTTGATATTTTATACGGCGAAGGGATTTCCAAAGCCGGGGAGTTGTTGGATTTAGGGGTCAAAGCGGGTATTGTTGAGAAAGCCGGTGCTTGGTTTTCCTGTAAAGGGGAACGAATCGGGCAAGGGCGTGAGACGGCAAAGGCGTATTTAAAAGCGCATCCGGAATTAGCGGCCGAAATCGAATCGGCTATTCGGAATGACGCCAAAGATTTATCGCAACAAATGATGGTTGGAGATGAAACGACGCCGGAGGCTTAGGTTTAACCGACTCTTTTTTATCAACATCCCTCCGGCAAGAGGGATGTTTTTTTATGAAAAATAAAGTGGAAAGGGAATCCGGTGAAAAGATACTGTGCGGCGCATGTGTCAGGCATTAAATCAAAATCCATGGTCAAAAATTTTAGTTTTAGGGCCGGCGGTTTGTCACGATGAAAACGAGATGAGTTTTTTACTTAAGGATGATTTGACCGAGTGGGAGAATCAGGAAGATGTTACGGATATTTGTGAAAGTGATGCGGATTGTCCGTTATCCCAGTATTGCTTACTTTGTGTAACAACATTAGAAGAATGTCAAAACTGTCCGAATCGGTATTGGATACCGGAAATGTAGCAATGTGCAGTTTGTCCCGAAGGAACCCGACAAGATGTTACCGGCACGGCGTGTGTGAGTGAATGAGTCGGATACTTTTCTTGTTGCAATCCGGAAGAGGTCTGTTATAACGGATTAAAAATAAGATCCCTTTATCAAAAAAACATTTTGATAAATGAAAGAAGCGTGATATAGTAAAAACCTAAAAGAAGCCTTCGAATAAAGAGCAACGAGGGCGGGAATTCCGAAGCGACAGGTAAAACGGTTCGGAAGAATTAAGGTTTTTTAACGTGTGAATGGCGCAACAATCAAATTATAAAAAAGCAAAGAGAAGTCGAAAGGCGATAAAAGATATCTGCGTATCCGAAAAAGAGGGGACGGGTATGGAGAAAGATTCCTTGTTTATGCCTCTTTCGGCAGAGGAGTTACGTATTTGCGAGTTAAGACGTGCCTGTTTCCCGAAAAAGGGAAAATATATTTTAATACGCATGATTGATGTCGGATTGACAAAGCGTGCACTTGATTTAATAAAAGAGAGCCCCGACTTTATCATGGAAAGGGACAATCGGGGACGAACGCCTTTGATGGCGGCTTTGTCAGCAGGAAGCAAGGATATTGTTGCGATTTTGTTAGATCGGATTGAAACGGATGTCAACGTTTTTGATAAAGACGGGGTTTCGGCAAAAGACATTGCGGCGAAGACGTGTCCGGAATATCTGCCGATTATTGAACGGCGGTTGAATGAGGAGTTGAACAACATTCCGATACGCACGGTTCGCGAGCTTCTGACATTGGTTCAAAGCGGCCGTGTATCTGTTCGGAAGGGGCTTGTTTGGAGTATTTTGCATCATAAGAAGGAAGCGATTAAAAAAATAGTGTCAACGTATCCTACGGCGGATTTGACGATGCCGGCCGGATTTTTATCTGTAACGGATCTGGCACGGATGCATTTTCCGGCGGCAGTCGCGATATTAAGCGGGGCGAATATGACCCGGGAAAAACAGCAAGGAAAAGGGATGAACGCGCGCCGGAAAAAGGCGGGGGTTCCGTTCAAAAAACAGGTTACATCCGATTAAACGGATCCGATGACATATCCGGCATATCTGTGGTGGGGAGTCCATTGAAAAAGAGGGCGTTTTTATCGGAGAAATCCGTGGGAGCGGGGCTGACGGTAACGGCGGACAGATTCGGTTGGATTTGAAAAATTTCCAAGAGGCGTTCATTTGTTCCGTCTTCATTTAACCGGAAACGTCCGTCCACGCCGTTGTAACCGGCGGAAAGGGTCAGATTCGTTTGTGTCAAGGCGCGGCGTTCGGCCAAAACGGCGGCCAATGAGACGGCATCGTAGGACAGCGAGCTGAGCCGTGGTGGTTTATAACCGAACAGGCTGTTATAACGGGAGCTGAACTTATGAGCACGAATACCGGTAATGCCGGGAAAGTAGCCGCCGGTTAAATTTTTATCCCGAACGGACTGCCACGGTGTTAAACCGTAAAACGGGACGACGGCGGGGGTTACATCATAATAGGAGAGCAGGGAGACGACTTGGCGGAGACGGACACCGTCATCGAAAATCAAGAGAGCGTCAAAATCCAGGCGATCACGAATCGGGGTATTGAGCAGGATTTGTTCTTCCTCGGACAAATTCTTTTTCTTGGGATCAATCGGTTTCGGGACGATTCTGAGAACGGCCGGATCAAAATTAACGGTTTTAGGGTTATAGATGGATACTTTGGAAACGGCCATGCCCGGGCATCGTTCGACCGCTTCGGTCAATGTATTCATGGCCAATTCACCGGTTTTATTTTCGGGGCTTAAAACGGCGATACGGTTTTGTCCGGATTCGCACATAAATTGGACAAGGCGGTTAATTTGATCCGGTATCAAAACGCCCATTGTATAGACACCGGGTTCCATCAAAGAGTTATCCGAGGTAAAAGAAACAACGGGAATGTCGGGGGATTCTTTTTTAAGTGATTTCAGTTCTTCGGCGAAAATCGGGCCGATGACAATATCGGGTGTTTGGCGTTCAGCCTCCGTCCAAGCCGCGGCCATACCGTCGGCCGTTCCTTTGGTATCAAAAAACATCAATTCCAGAGGGCTGTCCGGACGTTCGTAAAGAGCCATGATACCGGCGTTACGAAAAGCTTCGCCCATTGCGGCATTTTTACCGGATAGCGGCAACATCATAGCGGCGCGCACGGGGCGAGCGGGCATACGGCCTTCGGTAATTGGCGGTGTTTCATCACCCCACAAAGATTGGTCGGGTTGCGTTGAACGGCAGCTCCAAATCAAAAGGGTTGCACAGAGAACACAAAATATCTTTAATTTCATAGTAAGGCCTTTTCCTGATGCTTTTATTATGTTATACTCTTTTTATTCAAATTTTTCAAGAGTGAAATGAAAGGAAAGGGCATGTTGTATTTGGTGTCGACGCCGATCGGAAATTTGGGGGACATATCGGAGCGGGCGCGGCAGGTTTTAGAGACGGTTGATTTGGTTGCGTGTGAAGACACACGGACAAGCGGGCAGTTATTCACATTGTTGGGGATTCGGGTGGCAGCGTTGACGCCGTATCATGAACACAATGCCGACAGTGCTCGTCCGAAGTTGATTGAGAAGATGAAGCACGGTGTGAATATCGCGCTTGTATCGGATGCGGGGACGCCGTTAATATCGGATCCGGGGTATAAATTGGTGCGGGATTGTTACGAAGCGGGAGTTCCGGTCACGACGGTGCCGGGGGCGAATGCGGTTTTATCGGCATTGCAATTATCGGGACTGCCGTCAAACGCTTTTTATTTTGCGGGATTTTTACCGCCCAAAAGCGGGGGACGGCGACAGGCTTTAACGGCTTTGAAACAGGTATCGGCAACTTTGATTATTTATGAAACACCGAATCGGTTGGAAGAAGCTTTGGGCGATATTTTGGAGATTCTGGGCGATCGGCTTATGGCGGTTGTTCGGGAAATAACGAAAAAGTTTGAAGAAGTCCGGCGGGGAAAGGTATCGGAATTAATTGCGCATTATCAGGGTGAAGGAGCCCCGAAAGGGGAGTTGGTATTGGTTATCGATCGGGCAGCGGACACGTCGGATTGGACGGATGAAGCCTTGGACGCGTTGATTCAAGAAACGTTAGCGTCGCAATCGGCGCGGGACACGGTTGATAAGGTGTCCCGTTTGACGGGACTTCCCAGAAAGCAAATATACAAACGGGTTTTGGCGGTTCAAGATGGCAACAGGCAGTAATTACGCGCGCGGGCATTTTGCCGAAAAAGCGGCCATGTTATGGTTGATGTTGAAGGGATGGTGGCCGGTCGCTTTGAACTTTCGTGTCGGGCGGGGAACAGGCGCGGGAGAGGTTGATTTAATTATGGTGCGCGGTCGTATGATTATCTTTGTAGAGGTTAAGCACAGGGCGACTTTGACCCGTGCGATGGAGGCAATCACGATTCAAAATCAGGTTCGCGTGGCACGGGCGGCGGCTGTTTTTTTAGCAAGTCATTCCTATTATCAAAAATATCAGGCTCGGTTTGATGCCGTTTTAATGAGTCCGGGGCGGTGGCCGAAGCATTTACCGGACGCGTGGCGCGTGTTATGAAGTGTTTTATTGCCCTGATTCTTGTTTGTGGATTATGCGGTTGTCAATTTTTGGGGACAATTGCGAACGGGGCGCACAAGGCGTATACTTTTTTGGCGGATGATCGGTCTTGGTCGGATGATGTGACGGACATACGAATCAATCTGGAAATCCGAGATGGTTTAGCCCGGGAGAAAGGGAGTTTATTTTTTGATGTTGAGGTATCCGTTTTTGAAGGGGAGGTTTTGTTAAACGGCGCGGTTCCGGATGTTGAGTTGATTCAGAAAATCATGTCGGTTGTTTGGTCTGTGGACGGTGTGCGGAAAGTATATAACTATATTCGCGTGGCCGAACCTTTAACGGTTGAGGAAGTGGCGGTGGAAGCCGGAATCGCTGCCCAAATCAGGATGGAATTGGGCATGACGGCGGGAATTGAATCCAGCAATTACAAATTGATTTTGGAAAACGGCGTGGTTTATCTGATGGGGATTCGGTCGTCCCGGGCGGAATATGAGGCGGCTGTGGCCGTTATCAAGAACGCGATGGGGGTTGACCGAATTATCTGTTTAATGCGGGAGCCCATCGAATCGTAAAGGACTTGACAAAAAATAAATTCATGGTAGGATACTATTTTTGATGGGATTTACGAAAGGATTAACACCAAATATGTCAGAGCTACCGATAAGATCAAATGTAACAGAGGAAAGCAAAGCTTTGTTAGCAACACTGAAAATGAGTTTTCATAATAAGAAATCCGTATTTATACCTGTTTTTAAAGACCGTCAGCGGGTGGGACGGGTGAATGTGAACACTCAGGCGAAACAGGTTTCCTATGTGCAAGAGCAAGCCGGTTGCCGGTTTGATGCCTATGCGTATATGCCCAAAGCACTTGATTCAGCGAAATATAATTTTTCTTTAAAGCAATATGAAGTTCGGACACCGGTTGTTCGTGGAGCTGAACATATCGGATATTGGGTTTTTAAAGGGTATACCAAAAATTGGTGGCGTATTTCTCATTTTGTATCACGTGACGGAAAAGTAAGTCCATTCGGGGCTATTGAAAGTATACCGTATCAAAAAGACATAACACTTTGTTGTGTGTGTTTAAAAAACATCAAAGATCAGGATATGTGTCGATTGTGGACGCAGAAGGGAACTTTGGTCAGGTGTGAAGAGCTTGAAGGATTTCAACAAGGATGTTATACCGCAGCCGTTTTTAAAATGATGACGGAAGAGAAGACTTTGTTAAAAAACCAAAAGAGAAGACGAAAGAAAAGAGATTCATCAAAAGAGTATGAATAATATTAAAAAACCCCGCTTGCCGCGGGGTTTTTAAAGGTCGCTTTTTTATTTAATGATTTTAGGATCCAATTCGCCCGACGCATAGCGTTTAGCCATATCGGCAAGTGAAATTGCTTTAATTTGAGACGCATGGCCGGCGGCACCGAATTCCTGATACCGGGCTTCGCAAACGGCTTGCATGGCATCCATAGCGGGTTTCAGGTATTTGCGCGGATCAAACTCTTCCGGTTTTGTGGCAAACACCTTGCGGATCGCACCGGTCATTGCCATACGCAAATCGGTATCGACATTGACTTTACGAACGCCGTGTTTAATGGCTTCCTGAATTTCTTCAACGGGAACGCCATACGTTTGAGGCATTTTTCCGCCGTATGTATTGATAATATCCTGCAAATCCTGAGGCACGGAAGAGGAACCGTGCATAACCAGATGTGTATACGGCAGTTTTTCATGAATTTTCTTAATTGTATCGATTGACAAGATGGCTCCGTCCGGTTTCCGCGTGAACTTATATGCGCCGTGACTTGTTCCGATGGCAACGGCCAGAGCGTCCACATGTGTTTCTTCAACAAACCGAACGGCGTCGTCCGGATCTGTCAACAGCTTGGATTTATCAATCGCGCCGTCAAAACCGTGTCCGTCTTCTTTTTCGCCTTTACCTGTTTCCAAAGAACCGATGACGCCGATTTCTCCTTCGACGGACACACCGACGGCGTGGGCGACTTTGGATACTTCGGAGGTAACGCGAGCGTTATATTCATGGGTAGCGGGCGTGCCGTCCGGCATCAGGGAGCCGTCCATCATAACGGAGGTAAAGCCGTTTGTCATAGCGGAGTAGCAGACATTCGGGGTCGGGCCGTGATCTTGATGGACACAAATGGGCAGGTCGGGATACATTTCAACGCCGGCCATCATCAAATGTTTTAAAACGGCGTCGTTGGCATATCCGCGCGCGCCTTTGGAGGCTTGGATAATAACGGGAGCGTCGACCTTTTTCGCCGCGGCAAGAATGGCCAGCACCTGTTCCATATTATTAACATTAAAAGCCGGGATACCGTAACCGTGTTCGGCGGCATGATCCAGCAGTTGTCTTAAAGAAACTAACATCTTTTTTTCCTTTCTGTTTCCTCTGTTAAAACTGGGCGGAATCATAGCACATCCGGTGTGGTGAATCAAGTTAAAAAAGAAAATAAAAGGAAGGAAGCAGTGCGGCGTATTTTAAGACCGGCTCTTTTGCGTCATATGGTGTAAATACCGGGACAGGGGTGTCGTTTGTGTTACAAGGCAGGTTTTCAATCCCTGGTGTGCCGCTGTTTTTAAAACAGGGGGCGTATCATCAAACAGGATGGCGTTATTCGGGATTGTGCCCATTTTAGCGCAGATCATTTGAAGACCGGCACCGGATTGTTTCGGGTGAAACCAGTGGCCGTCGAAAGTATCTTCAATGGAAAAGCAGGGAATACCGAGGGTAGAGCTGTTTTGGTGAAACAAAGCCGTCAAGACATTATCCAGATGTGGGCGGCTGTTATTCGTAAAAATACAGAGTGGTATTGTGTGGGAGGTTTCCCGAATCCGGTTCAACAATGTCGGATCCGGCGAAAGGCGCGTGTAATTCAATCGGCTTGACATTTCTTGAGAGAAACGTTGAAAATTGATTAAATTATGGCAACATAATTTCAGAATAAAATTCATCAGTCCGGGATGTTGATCACGGGTACAAACACTGGCGGCCTCATAAGTTTGAGGTGTTATACCGAACATTTTTGCGGTTTGGCGGAGAGCTTGTTTGATTTCGGACAGCGGTATTTTATCGGCCGGATACAAGGTGCCGTCGCAATCCAGAATCACAAGTTGATTTTGCGGGGATACATTTGGTTTTGATAAATTCATACGATGATAAATACAATTTATTTTTAAATTTGTCAAGTTTTGTTTTTGATGCCTGCCTCGGGGAACTGACGGATTGTTGGTAAAAAATAAGGAATAAACCTTTAAATATCAGTGAATTAATCTATGGACAAAAGAAAGCTTGTTTAAAATGGTATTTTGTGATATATCTATGTATGTTTTTCAACTTTTAATGGAGCTTTTATGTTAAAACAAGCCGTAAGCAATCGTTCTTTCATGCCGTTGTGGGTGTCACATTTTTTGTCAGCGGTTAATGACAGTTTTCTTCGGACGGTTTTTTTATTTTTTGTCACGTATCAAATGACTCAGGCGGGAACGGCTTTTTTAATTTCGGCCGTTATTTTATATGCTTTGTGTTTTTGTGCCGGAAGTATTTACGCGGGGCAGGCGGCGGATAAAATATCGCGCGTCCGATTTTTGACCGTTATTCGGGGTGTTGAAGTTGGCATTATGGCGTTGGCTCTTGTCAGTTTATTTTTGGATTCCCGCATTTTATTAACACTTATTTTAGCTTTATCGGGGATGACGCAACCATGTTTACGGGCAGCGAATTATTCTTTAATGCCGCGGTTAATGAATAAGGCTCATTTAAACGCGGGCAACATATGGATGAAGATGTTGAGTGTTATCGGTTCGGGATGCGGTGCCCTTTTATTGATTTCGGTATTAAAATTCGAAGCGGCGTATCATATGATTTGCGGACTTGGATTTATGTTGTCCCTTATTTCTTTAGGGTTAACATGGCGGTTACCGGCGCAGGCGCCGGCCGATCCGGAGAGTTCATGGGTTTACAATCCGTGGTGTGCGTTTGATTTTGTTGCGCAATCTTTAAAACACAAATTTGACCAATGGGCATATATTGTCGGTATTGCGTGGTTTTGGATTTTAGGCAGTTTAATTTTGGTTTTTTCGGCCGAATACGGTAGGGACATATTACACGCCCGATGGTCGGTTGTTTTATTTTTAAGTGCCGGTGTGTTTACGATCGGATATTTGGCAGGGTCTTTTTTATACGCACGACTAACGCGGCGGGGTAATTTGTTTTCATACACGGTCTGGATCGGGTTGGCGTTGTCATGTGTTTTGATGGATCTTGTTTTTGCGGGTATGGCGGTTGAATTGAATCCGGTGGATAAAGCGATCACGGTTTTCAAACTGTTGACAACGGATGCGGATTATTGGCGGGTGGTTATAGACGTCTTTTTATTAGGCGGATTATCGGCGATGTATATTGTTCCGTTTTACACGATGATACAAAAAACGACGCCGGACGTATTGTTGGGGCGGATGATTTCTTTCAGCAGTATGGTTAATGCGTTGGGGATTGTGGGAACGGCTTTGATTGTAATGGGGCTGCACCTGATTTTTCTGGATTTATTGGACATTGTTTTCATTTTTGCGACGGCCAACATTTTTGTTTCCGTTTACATGGTGCGGTTATTACCGACGGAAACGCGGCGGCGTGTTTTCCGAATGATTTTAAAAGGGCTTTTCAATGCCCGGATTGAAGGGTTGGAGAACCTGAAAAAAGCGGGACGGCGGGCTTTGATTATTACGAATCACACGTCCTATTTGGATGTTTTATTGATATCGACATTCATTGACCGCAAGATCGTGTTTGCGATTAACGACAGGTTAATTGACAAGACGTTTGTTAAATTCATGACGAATCTGGTGGATGTGCGGCCGTTGGATCCGGTGAGTCCCTTTGCGGTAAAAGACATGGCGGAAGAGTTAAGAAACGACGAGTTATGCATGATCTTTACGGAAGGAATCATTGAGGGTGGTAACACGCGGATGAAAATCTATGAAGGGCCGGCGATGATGGCGGTAAAGGGGAATGCGCCGATTGTTCCGATTCGGATTGACGGGGCGTGCCATGCTTTATTTTCGCGTGTGTTGGGTAAAAAGGCCGATTTTAGGTGGTTTCCCGACATTCGGTTAACGGTTTTACCGCCGGTTCGGTTTGACTATCCGGAGGATATGCCGACGCGTGAGGTGCGTGAAAAATCGAGTTCACGGTTATACGATATTTTATCGGACATGACTTTCGACAGTTATGAAAAGGACAAGCCGGTTTTTGAAGCACTGACACGGTCTATGGCGATGGTTGGTCGATTCAAATCGGTGATGGAGGACACGGAGCGCAAGCCGGTCAAATTTTTCGGTGTTTTCATGAAAGCCTTTATTTTAGGGCGGCTCATCCGGCGCGCGATTTCGGACGAAAAGCATGTCGGCGTTATGGTGCCGACGTCAAACACGTGTGCTTTGACAGTTTTGGGATTACATGCTTTTGGTAAGATTCCGGCGATGATCAATTTCACATCTGGTCCGAAACAGGTTGTGGCGACGTGTCAGACAGTTGGGTTAAAGACGGTCATTACGGCCAAGAAAGTGGTGATGTTGGCCAAATTGGAGGGCTTGGTTCAGGCTTTGGAAGAAGCGGGTATTCGGATATTATATCTGGAAGATTTGCGTCCGACGTTGACGACTGGCGACAAAGTCTTCGGTATTACGGCCGGATTTTTCCCGGGATGGGGCTATCGTAAAATGAGCGGCGGATGCGTTCAATCAGACGATCCGGCGGTTATTTTATTCACATCGGGATCGGAAGGGATGCCGAAGGCGGTTTTCTTGACACACCGGAATTTATTGTCTAATGCCTATCAGATACCGTCCCGTTTTGATATTTTGCCGACGGATGTCTTTTTAAATTGTTTACCGATGTTTCATTCGTTTGGATTAGGTGCGGGAACGATTCTGCCTTTGTTAGCGGGGGTTAAAACAGTTTTGTATCCGACACCGCTTCATTATCGGATTATTCCTGAAATTTGTGCATCGACAAAAGCGACAATTTTCTTTGGGACGGATACATTTTTGGCGGGGTATGCGAAATGTGCTAATCCGTATGATTTCAATAGTTTACGCATTGTGGCAGCAGGTGCCGAAAAAGTCAAGGATGAAACGCGCAAGATTTGGGCCGAAAAGTTTGGTGTCCGGATTTTTGAGGGATACGGGGCGACGGAGTGTTCTCCCTTTATTTCGGTTAACACGTTCCTGCACCAACGGAAGAACTCTGTCGGGCGGTTTTTACCCGGAATGATGTATCAGGTCAAGCCTGTTGAAGGGATTAAAGAAGGCGGTGAGTTATGGGTTAAAGGGCCGAACATTATGAAAGGCTATATGCGTTATGACAAACCGATGGAGTTAGATCCGCCGAAAGACGGTTGGTATGACACGGGTGATATTGTTGAGGTAGATGAGGATCGGTATATTTTCATCAAAGGGCGGTGTAAGCGGTTTGCCAAAATCGGTGGTGAAATGGTATCTTTACTGGCCGTGGAAATGATTATTGAGAAAAAGTGGCCGGGTTTTGTAACGGGAGCCGTCAATATACCGGATCCGAAAAAAGGCGAGCAGATTGTATTGATTACGACATGCAAGGACATTAACCGCGATGAGATGATCGCTGCTTTCAAAGCGGCAGGGGTGACCGAGTTGGGAATTCCGGGAAAAGTAATTGTGACGGATACGCCGCCGTTATTGGGAACGGGTAAATTTGACTATGTAACGGCAAAAGAGTTTGCGATTAAGGAGGTTTTGGGCGGATAAGTATTCAAGTTCATTGAACAGGGGCGGTCGGTGACCGCTCCTGTTTATATTATACTCGGGAAACGATCGGCAGGGTGGATCGTTTTCTTTTTATTATCTCTTTAAGAGAGGGTGAAATAAGAACTGTAACAAAAAAATGTCCA
>CALXUR010000016.1 GCA_944391735.1 uncultured Alphaproteobacteria bacterium
ACGGGAAAACAAAGAGTTAATGAAAAAAAGAAGACGCGGGAAAACGAATCGGGACGATCAATGGTCGAGATGCTGGGGGTTCTGGCGATTATGGGCGTATTGGCGATTGGGGGAATCGCAGGCTATCGATATGCAATGGATAAATATAATGCGAATGAAATCTTAAACGAAGTGCGGAAGCGGGCAGTAACGGCGAGTCAGCAACGGATATTGGGTCGAACAATAGACTTGTCGGAATGGAGTAACACCATACAAGGGCATCCGGTCACGGCGGCGGATAATTATGGCGGGGATACGTCTTTCTTCGCGTTGACGGTGTCAGGGATAGAAAAGAATGTGTGTGATCAAGTGATTAAAGAGAAAATCCCGTTTGCGGTCGATACGTGGGTGGGGGCAGATTCGGACGATTGTATCGAAGGGAACAATGACATTACATTCGCCTTTGCGAACACGTTGGACGGAGAGGGAGCAACCGGAGGAGGAGAGGAACCGGATCCTTGCGAGAATGTAACGTGTCCGGCAGAAACAAGTTGTTCGAACGGGCTGTGTTTATGTCCGACAGGTCAGGAAGTGTGTGGGAAAAAGTGTTGTGAAGGGGGTCAAATGTGTTCCAGCGATTGGGACGGGGGTCAATGTGTGGATGTGACGGGAGCGTGCACCACGAATGCAGATTGTAAGGATGCAGACGGCAATGTGGATAAAACGAAATATTGCCGCATCAGCGCGAGTGATTGTTATGGGGGTGGCGCAAGAGGAACATGCGCGTCATTGGGCGGTCAGAGCGAAGCCACGATTGAGGGACTGGGGACGGTGTATAAGAGTAGCTATGGCATTATGACCTGGTGGAGTGCGAAGAACTGGTGCGCAGCACAGGGGAAGAGGTTGATCAGTGCGGATGCGTTAGGGTGTTATCGAAGTGATGGGACAACGCCCCATAGTGGGACAAGCAGAGGCTATTGTTGTGCGAAAGGTCAGGCGAATTGTAGTTCTACGGCCAGCAAACAAAGCGCGATCATGCAAGGGTTGCGGAGCGAATGGAGCAGCGGTTGGTTGTGGACGAACACAAGTTATGATTCCTGCCGCGCGTTCGGCGTCGGTCTGAACGGTGGCAACGTCAGCGGCAGCAATCGCTACAACGACTACTATTACGCTTTGTGTGAGGAGTGAGAGTCGTAGCTCTCGGCTTTTTAAAAATAAACCTGATAGGACGGGGCATGAACAAGATTGGGCGCGGGTGTTTTGATAAACCAGAATGCACAAGCCCAAACCGCCGACCCTGTAAAAAAATGGTCAATAAAAACGTCGGCGGCGGGGGATGGATTTTTTTCCTGTATCCATCCCCGGAAAAAGGAGGGTGAAAGCCCCTCCTTTTTTTATGGGGTAAAAAAGGAATTGGGGGTTACTGGATTCCCCAATTCCACCTAAAATTCGTCTCTCGGATGACAAGGCATCCTCGGTCTCATTCCAATTCCGCCTAACGCTTATCCGGCGCAATACGGGGATTGCTGGGATGCGCGAAGGCTCATTGCCTTGCGCACACCAAAACCCCACCCGGGGTCTTGATGTTTGCGCGGTTTTGCTTTGCGCGACAGAACTGTCCACCGGACAGATTCTGTCTTGCGCAGTAAGGTCGGGAATGACATAAAAAAAGAGGGCGGGAATGACGAAAGAAAAAGAGAGGGTGGGGTATCTATTCAAAAATCGGTTAAATTGTGTCATATTTCTGTAAAAAAAGCTTGCGTCTTGTGAAAAATACTTTATAATTTTGGCATTATTATTCAAAATGGAGGATATATGTCAGAATTAACAGAAGAAGAGATGAAGCAAGTAGACGCCATTGTGGCGCGGGTCAAGAAAGCGCAACAGATTTTTGCGACGTATTCGCAGGAACAGGTGGATGCTATTTTTAAAGCGGCGGCGGTCGCGGCGTGTTCCGCCCGCATTCCTTTGGCCAAGCAAGCGGTTGCCGAAACGGGTATGGGCATTGTTGAGGACAAAGTGATTAAAAACCACTTTGCGGCGGAATATATTTTCAACACGTATAAAGACGTGCAGACATGCGGTGTGATTTGTCAGGACAAAGAAGGCGGCATGTGCAAAATCGCGGAGCCGGTGGGTGTGATTGCCGGTGTGGTGCCGACGACGAATCCGACTTCGACGGCTATTTTTAAATCTTTAATTGCTTTAAAGACGCGGAACGGCATTATTTTCGCGCCTCATCCGCGGGCCAAGGCCTGCACGGCGGAAGCGGCGAAAATTGTGCGGGATGCAGCGGTGAAAGCCGGCGCACCGGAAGACATCATCGGGTGGCTTGATACGATTTCGCCGGCGATTACGGGCTATTTAATGGGGCATAAAGATGTCAATTTAATTTTAGCGACGGGTGGTCCGGGTATGGTCAAAGCGGCATACAGTTCGGGAACGCCGGCGATCGGTGTCGGTGCGGGCAACACGCCGGTTATCATTGACGAGACGGCGGACATCAAGATGGCCGTCAGCAGCATTGTGATGAGCAAGACATTTGACAACGGGATGATTTGCGCTTCGGAGCAGGCTGTTATTGTAACGGCTCCGGTTTACGATACCGTTAAAGCAGAGTTCATCAAGCGGGGGTGTGTGTTTGTTACGGGAGCGGACAAGGACAAATTAAAGAAGACGATTTTTATTGACGGTAAACTCAATTCGGCGATTGTGGGGCAACCGGCGGTTCAAATTGCCGAAATGGCGGGGATTCAGGTGGATCCGGCGACCAAGATTTTAATTGCCGAGACGGACGCGGTATCGGACGACAATCCGTTCGCGCATGAAAAGTTGTCTCCGGTTTTAGGCTTTTTCAAGGCTCCGGATTTTAAGACGGCGGTTGACATGGCTCAACACTTAATTGTATTAGGCGGAGCCGGGCACACATCCGTTTTATACACGGACGAGTGCAATCAAGACCGGATTGACTTATTTACGAACACGATGACGACGGGGCGGACCTTAATCAACATGCCGGCTTCACAAGGGGCTATCGGCGACGTATACAATTTCAGATTAGCACCGTCTTTAACATTAGGGTGCGGATCTTGGGGCGGTAATTCCGTCAGTGAAAACATAGGAGTCAAACATTTAATGAACACGAAAACGGTTGCGGCGCGGCGTGAGAACATGTTATGGTTCAAGACACCGCACAAGATTTATTTTAAGCGGGGATGTCTGGATTTTGCTTTGGCCGAATTACAAGGGCACAAGCGGGCTTTCATCATCACGGACAAGACGATGACGCAGATCGGGCACACGGCGCGGATTGGCAAGATTCTGGAAGAAAACGGCATGGCCTATCAAGTATTTGATGCCGTCAAGCCGGATCCGGATTTATCGACGGTCGGGTTAATTTTAGAACAAGTCAAGCGGTTTGAGCCGGATGTCTTTATCACGGTCGGCGGCGGATCGCCGATGGATGCGGGGAAAATCGTTTGGTTAATGTATGAGCATCCGGAATTGGCTTTTGAAGACATTGCGATGCGGTTTATGGACATTCGCAAGCGGGTTGTGGTTTTCCCTGAATTAGGGCGGAAAGCGAAAATGGTGGCTATTCCGACGACTTCCGGAACAGGATCCGAGGTCACGCCTTTCACCGTTATCACGGACGACAAGACAAATCGCAAATATCCGATTACGGATTACGCGATCATGCCGGACATGGCGATTGTGGATCCGGATTTAGCGATGAGTATGCCGCGGGGATTAACGGCGGCTTCGGGTGTGGATGTGTTAACGCACGCGATTGAGGCCTATACATCCGTGATGGCGAACAACTTGTCGGACGGTCAGGCGGTTGAAGCGGCTCGGTTGGTATTAAAATACCTGCCGCGCTCCTATGAAAAAGGGGCGGAAGATCCGCGGGCGCGGGAAAAAATGCACTATGCCGCGACGTTGGCGGGTATGGCTTTTGCGAACGCTTTCTTGGGGCTGTGTCATTCCATGGCGCACAAGTTAGGCGGGCATTACCATGTGGCGCACGGATTGGCGAATGCTTTATTATTACCGTATGTGATTCAATACAACGCGACGGAAAAGCCGACGAAGCAGGGGTTGTTCCCGCAATACCGGTATCCGTTTGTCGGTCAAAGATATGCGCAACTGGCGGATATTTTAGGATTGACGGACGGGATTGCGGCCGACGATGTGGACGGCAAGGTGCGTCGTTTAATTGAGGCGGTTCAAGACTTGAAAGACAAAGTCAACATTCCGCATTCCATTCAGGAAGCCGGTGTTGATGAAAAGGCGTTTTTGGACGGACTGGACGCTTTGTCGGAAGAGGCTTTTGACGATCAATGTACCGGTGCCAACGCACGGTATCCGTTGATTCCCGAAATCAAGGAATTATTCTTAAAAGCCTATTACGGGAAGCCGTTGTTTGAAGATGACACGCCGGCGAAAGGTAAAAAGAAATAACGGATAACAAGGTTGTTCTTGTTTCAAAGCCCTTCCGGACGGAGGGGCTTTTTTGGGAGGGGGGAGGGTAGTATAAGGTTGGGTTAAAATTAATTTTATATTTTCTTAAAAAAATATTGACTTTTATTTTTTTTTAACTAAAAATAAAATAGGATATATAAAATAGGAGGTGTTATGGTTCATATTAAAAATAATGCAATACCACAGGCGCATGAGGCGATAGCCTTATATTTAGATGCCGGCTGGGGCGGGCAACAACACTATGCGGGACGAGAAAATGTTTTTGAAAAAGCATTTAGCGCATCACGGTTTATAACGGCTTGGGATGGAGAGCGGCTTGTCGGTATGATTCGATTTTTATCAGACGGTGCGCATGATACGCAAATCATAGAGTGTCTTGTTTTAAAAGCATACCGGCGACAGGGTATCGCAACAAAAATGTTAACTCTTTTAAAAGAGGACTATGGACAGACGGTTCTGTATATTCAAACAACGCCGGAGGGAGAGGCGTGTTTGATGAAAAACGGCTTTAAAAAGCATCGCTTGACAGGTATGAGTTTTGTGAATAGATAGTATGTAAGAAAGGAGAATTAAAATGCAAGTAAAAAATAGAACAGGGTATAAGCAGTTAAGAAAAACAAGTATTATTGATGGATTGGCACAAAGTTCCCAAGATTGTGCATCTGGGACATGTGATATGCGAATGGTTCATCGGAGACGAGTTTTATCTTATAAAAAAAGTAAAAACTATGTTCGGAATATTAAAGTTTTTGAACGAGCAGCATGATGCGATGGTCCAAATTAGATAATGCAGGTTTGAGACCTGCATTATTTTTTGAATTAATTAGACTTGATTTTTCAAATCTTTATTCCGAAATGAGTTCTATAATGAATATGGAATCAGTTTTGGGAGAATGTGGTATAGACGATAGTTTTTTATTTTATTTACAAGATCTGATAGATTCTTTTTTTTCTCCGTTTATTATCTATGAGATGATTTTACAGGAAAAAGAATTAAGAGGTCAGAATACTTATGAAAGATATGCTTCCTTTTTTTTAACAGAACAACAGAAGTGGCGTAAAGAGGTTGTTTTTATGGAAAAAAAGTATGAAAAGCAGTTTTCATATTTGAAATTTTTTTTTCAAAAGGAAATAGATGCATTTGTTCTATTTTTAAAAAGATTCAAAAAGGATATAAAGGATATTTGTGAGTATTTTCAATTATTGGATGGTAAAGTTATTAATATCGAATTTTTGATGTCTGATCGGCACAATTTTCAAGGCGGAGGTATCATATTAAATTTTTCAAATAAGAAAAAAGTAATTTATAAGCCTAAGTCATCGCAAACAGATGTTTTCTTAAAAAAGGTTTTGAATATTCTGGATTTAGATATAATGCATCGTATATTAGTGCCTAAGGTCCTTGATAAGGGGGAGTATGGATGGCATGAATATCTTCCGTATAAAAGATATTATAGCGAAAAAAAATTAGAGAATGTATATCGTAGAATAGGTACAATGTTAGCTTTGTGTGATATATTGAATTATAGCGATGGACACAGTGAGAATTTTATTTGTTCTTCTAATTTGAATTTTTATTTGGTGGATACTGAAACAATATTTACTAATTTAGGTTTTTTTAAGGAAAAAATAAATTCTTATTATGATTTAAGCTTTACTGGGATGATTCCGGAAAAAAATAAAAAAAATCACTATGTTCATTTGTTGCAAAAAAACTCTCAACCAGTTTATTTTCCATATCGACCATTTTTAATAAATGATTGTACAGACAGGATTAGGATAGAATATAGATGTTTGGCTAAAAATAATAATGAAAAGTCTTTTCCTGGTTATCAAGCTATTCAACTATCAAAGTATTTACCTGTTATAAAAGAGGGGTTAATATATGGGTATGCATTAATACAAAAATATGTTGATCAAATAAAAGATTTAATTAAAAGCGAAAATCTTGTATGCCGTCAAATTATTAGACCAACACTTTATTATACATGGGTTATTCATAAATTGTTTCATCCACAGAATAAGAACATTGGAATTTACTTAGAAAAATCTCTTTGTAATTTAGAAAGTGAAATAGCAGAATATGAAAAACTATATCTTCAGTATGGTAATATCCCTGTTTTTTATCATCATATTCATGAACGGCATTTGTATGGATTTGATAATAAGGTTATTTTTAAAAATTATTTTGAGAAGACTGCATATGAATGGGTAGAGTCTAAGTTAAACAAGGTTGGCTCAGTTGATTTCCAGAAAAAACGACTTTT
Organism: uncultured Alphaproteobacteria bacterium; assembly: GCA_944391735.1. GTDB lineage: Bacteria > Pseudomonadota > Alphaproteobacteria > CAAHEQ01 > UBA3637 > CALXZG01. The sequence continues at coordinate 6,729 of CALXUR010000016.1, forward strand.
AGAGTTAACATCTTGTTTAAAATAAACACTATCCATTAACAGTTTAATATTAAAAATTAATCGATTTTACCGCAACAATGTTTGTACTTTTTCCCCGATCCGCACGGGCAGGGGGCATTGCGTGAAATATTGTCACGGATGGGTGCCTTTTCCATTTCCTTCGGTGTGTCGGCAGGTTCGGGCGATGAGGCTTGAGCCTGTTGTGCTTGACGTGCTGCCTGCGCCGACATCAACGCCATGGCCAACCGCGCGGGCAATTCCCCGAAACACAGAGATTTCGTAACCTGTTCCCGAACACGTCCCAGCATATTTTCAAACAAATAAAACGCCTCTTGTTTATAGGCATTCAACGGATTTTGTTGCGCATAGGCACGCAGCCCGATAACGTTTTGCAATAAATCCAACATCTGCAAATGCTCTTTCCAATTTTGGTCAATTGCTTGGAGCAACAGGCCTTTTTTAATGCGCTGTTGCCATTCGGGAGGCAGCGGTGCCATTTTGGCGGCGACGGCCGTGTTTGCCATATCTTTCAGGCGTTCCACCATGGTTTCAGGGGTCATGCCCGGTTCCGCTACCCACGAAGCAAACGGCGCATCCAGACCCAACAGATTATTGGCGTTCAGGCGTAATTCATCCACATTCCAATCCGCGGGAACGGATTTTTCGGGGGCCAGCATGTAAATCATATTTTGAATGCAGTCATCACGCATATCCTGAATGACATCATCCACTTTGTCCGCCATCATTAATTCTTTGCGTTGTTCATAAATGACATGGCGTTGATCATTCATCACATCATCGTATTTTAGAACGCGTTTACGTGAATCAAAATGAGCTCCTTCCACTTTCTGTTGCGCCTTGGCAATCGCTTTGCTGATCCAAGGATGCACAATCGCTTGCCCTTTCGGCATGCCCATAGATTGCAAAATATGCCCGATTCGGTCGGACCCGAAAATGCGCATCAGGTCGTCTTCTAATGAGACATAAAAACGGCTGAGCCCCGGATCGCCCTGACGACCGGAACGGCCGCGCAACTGGTTATCGATTCGACGACTTGTGTGTCGTTCAGATCCCAAAACATACAGGCCTCCCGCTTTCAGGACCATTTTCTTCCCTTCGGCGATTTCCGCTTTGATTTTTTGGGAGAGGGCTTCCTTGTCTGCATCGGGGTTTTTAGCCAGTTCTTCGATCAGACGCATTTCAAAGTTACCGCCCAGTTGAATATCCGTTCCGCGGCCGGCCATGTTGGTGGCGATGGTGACGGCACCGGGGCGTCCCGCTTGCGCCACGATTTGCGCTTCCTGTTCATGATGGCGCGCATTCAAGACATTAAACGGAAAATCGGCTTTCTTTTTTAACAATTCAGCCAATTCTTCAGATTTTTCGATGGACGTTGTTCCGACCAGAATCGGTTGACCGCGTTTATGAGCGGCAATAATTTCATTGATAATCGCGTCATATTTTTCAGCCGCCGTGCGATAAATGACATCCTGTTCATCAATTCGTCCGGAGGGTTTATTTGTTGGGATTTCGATGACTTCCAGCCGATAAATATCGTCAAATTCGCCGGCTTCAGTCATGGCGGTCCCCGTCATGCCCGCCAATTTGGGATATAACCGAAAATAGTTCTGAAAACTGATCACCGCTACGGTTTGATTCTCGGGCTGAATAGGAACATGCTCTTTGGCTTCAACCGCTTGATGCCGCCCGCCGGGGTAACGGCGTCCTTCCATAATACGTCCTGTAAATTCGTCAATAATGACAACCTTGTTATCTTTGACAATATAGTCCACGTCTTTTGTCAGCAGGGTGTGAGCCCGCAAAGCACAATCCACATGATGCACAAAAGCGACGTTGTTAACATCATACAGGCCGCCCTGCATAATACCGGCGTTGTGCAGGCCTTCTTCTACAAACTCAACCCCCGCATCGGTCAGGGTCACGTTTTTATTCTTTTCATCTTTTTCATAGTGTTCGGGGCGGACGCCGGCCACGACTTTATCAACCGTTTTGTAGCGTTCGGAGGAGTCTTCGGCTTGTCCCGAAATGATTAAAGGTGTCCGCGCTTCATCAATTAAAATCGAGTCCACTTCATCCACGATGGCATAGTAAAACGGCCGTTGCACCATCTCTTGCAACGAGTCTGCCATATTGTCCCGCAAATAGTCAAAGCCAAGTTCGTTATTCGTGCCATAGGTAATGTCACAGTGATAGGCGGCTTTGCGTTGTTCCGGATTCATTTCATGCGTGATACATCCGACGGTCATACCCAAAAAGCGATAGATTTGTCCCATCCACTCACTATCCCGTTTGGCCAGATAGTCGTTGACCGTCACGACATGGACGCCTTGCCCTGTCAAAGCATTCAAATAAACGGGTAGTGTCGCCACCAAAGTTTTTCCTTCTCCCGTCCGCATTTCGGCGATTTTGCGATCATGCAAAACGATACCGCCCAAAAGTTGAACATCAAAGGGACGAAGCCCCAGCGTTCGTTTAGCCGCTTCCCGCACGGCGGCGAAGGCCTCGGGCAATAAATCATCCAATGTTTCTCCGGCAGCGAGTCGTTCTTTAAAGGTGATGGTTTTCGCCTTTAACGCTTCATCGGACAGAGATTCGAAATCGGGTTCCAGCGCATTGATATGTGCGATGACTTTTTTAAATTTCCGGAGATAACGGTCGTTGGCCGAGCCAAACAGATTTTTCAAATTCATAGAGTTCCTTACCTAAACGTTAGACTGTTTAAAATTATATGTTACAGAGATAGGACAGTTTTCGTCGAAAGTCAAGAAAAAGAACGTATTTTATCAGTTTGGCGCACAGAATATCGATTATTAATTATTGAAAATGCTTTTTGGTTGTGTTTTAGTTAGAATCGGTGTATAGTCGGCGATAGAATCAGATTACGCATAAGGAGGGGCATGTTTTCAAAAACCGAGCGCATATTGGCTTTTCGATATTTGAAATCACGGAAGCGGACGGGGTTTGTATCCGTCATCGCGGGATTTTCTTTTTTAGGCATCATGCTGGGGGTAGCGACTTTAATTATCGTTATGAGTGTGATGAACGGGTTTCGAGCCGAATTGATGAGCCGGGTGTTAGGACTAAACGGCCAGATGGGGGTATATCCGGCATGGGGATCGCGGTTAGATGATTATGAAAACAGGATGAAATCCGTTTTGGAGATTGACGGGGTATCGGCGGTTGTTCCGGTTGTGGACGGGCAGGTGATGGCATCGGCGGGAGACAACAGTTCGGGGGCCATGGTGCGTGGTATGCAAGTGTCGGATTTTGAAAGTCGGCCGATCTTAAAAGACAAATACAAGGGGTTGGATTTAAATGAGTTTACGGATGCTCAGGTCATTATGGGATACCGGTTAGCGCGTCGGTTGGGAGTGCGTATCGGTGATTCCGTGACATTAATTTCGCCGAAAGGGAACATCACGGCTTTCGGGACGATCCCGAAAATGAAGAGATACACCGTTATCGGGACGTTTGACACATCTATGTTTGAATATGACGACAACTTTATGTTTATGCCTTTAAGGGAAGCGCAGCACTTTTTCAAGACCGAGGGGGGGGTATCGCACCTGGAGGTGTTTGTGCCGGAGACGGAGCGGTTAAGTGCGGTTATCAACGAAGCGTTTGAGAAGATGGGAGATCGGGCGCAGGTTTACGATTGGCGGCATACGAACCAGGCTTTTTTCAATGCGATAGAAGTAGAGCGAAACGTTATGTTTTTAATTTTGACGTTGATTATTATTGTGGCGGCGTTCAACATGATATCCGGATTAATTATGTTGGTTCAGGATAAGGCGAAAGACATTGCTATTTTACGGACGATGGGGATGTCTCGAGGCGGTATTCAACGTGTTTTCCTGATGTCAGGCGTGACAGTCGGTGTTGCGGGGACGGTCGCGGGGGTTATATTAGGATTGGCGTTCAGTTACAACATTGATGCGATTAAAGCGTGGTTGGAAGGATTGTCGGGGCGGGAATTATTTTCGGCGGAGATTTACTTTTTATCGCATTTGCCGGCCAAAGTGGATATAAACGAGGTAATTGTTGTAACGATTATGTCTTTGGTGTTGTCTTTGTTAGCGACGGTATATCCGTCATGGAAGGCGAGTCGCACCGATCCGGTGGAGGCGTTAAGATATGAATAGCACGGTATTGGAATTGGCCAAAATTGAGCGGACGTATGGTCGGGGAGAAACGGCTCTGCGGGTGTTAAAGGGGATTGATCTGGCGATTAAGGCGGGAGAAATTGTGGCTTTGATCGGACCGTCGGGATCCGGCAAATCAACATTGTTGCATATTGCGGGGTTATTGGACACGCCGACGAAAGGCCGGATAACGGTTCAGGGGCGGAACGCGTCCAAAATGAGCGACGGGGAGCGGACGCGGTTGCGGCGGGATGCCATGGGGTTTGTATACCAGGCGCATTTATTATTGCCGGACTTTACGGCATTGGAAAACGTGATGATGCCTCGGTTGTTAGCGGGGGTTAAAACAGATGTGGCACGGGCGGACGCGGCGGCTTTATTGATGCGTGTCGGGTTGGGACACCGTATGACACACCGACCCGGGCAATTATCGGGCGGTGAGCAGCAACGGGTAGCCATTGCGCGGGCTTTGGCGAATCGGCCGGCGTTGTTATTGGCGGACGAACCGACAGGGAATTTGGATCCCGCGACGGCGGATAACGTGTTTGCCGAGTTGATTAAAATTGTCCGAGAAACCGGTTTGGCCGCTTTGATTGCGACGCATAATCCGGAATTGGCGGCGCAGATGGATCGGCGAGTCAGTGTCCGAAACGGTCTGTTGGTTGAAGAATAACGTGGGATTTGAGGAATAAGGGGTATGGCAGAGAATCAGGATAAATACGTGCGGCCGAGTTGGGACGCTTATTTTTTGGATGTCATGCATGCGTTGGCCAAGCGGGCAACGTGTGACCGGGGGCGGACGGCGTGTGTTATCGTGAAAGAAAATCAGATACTGTGTTCCGGATATGTCGGATCGCCGCCGGGGTTACCGCATTGTGATGATGTCGGGCACCTGTTAAAAACCGTGACGCATGAAGACGGGACGCGGACGACGCATTGTATGCGCACGATTCACGCGGAGCAGAATGCCATTTGCCAGGCGGCGCGACGCGGCGTTTCCATTGAGGGGGCGACGGTATATTGTAAATTGGCACCTTGTCGGGCGTGCGCCATGTTGTTAATAGCGGCGGGTATCCGGCGGATTGTGGCGGAATATCGGTATCAGGCGGGCGGAGAAGCCGAGGATATATTGAAAGCGGCGGGTGTTGAGCTTTATTTTGTTCATGACGAGACGCTTTCTTATAAATAACTTGACAAAATTAAGAAAAAATGATAAATTCATTTCAATGAAGTGGCAAGGCAGGCATTAAAATGAATCAAAACGACACAGAAAAACGCCGGATTGAGGTTGAACGGCGTTATCGGCGGTTGAAGCAACGAGAGATGAAGCGACACATTGTGTTGATTGTGACATTGGTTGCGTTGGGTGGTTGTGCGACAGTGCTTTTGTTTTCGGAACAAGAGGCGTCGCGTTCGACGTTATCCGCCCCGTTGACGCAGCTTTACCGGAAGCCGGCCGTGTTTTGGGAGACGTATCAAAAAGAAGCAAAACTTGTTCGGCGGATCGGGTTGCAGGTTGAATCGGAAATGCGGGGAAAACCGGTTCCGATTATTTTAACACGTGCGGAACAGTATCTTCGCCGGGATATGAAGAACTATGTCAGACAAGGCTATGACCGGGCGGCACTTATCCTTATCATACGCGACTTTCGGCGTTTTGCCGCCAATTGTTCGACGGCGGCGATTGACCGTGTTTGGGGTGAATACGCAAAAGCCCGGGCGATTACTTTCAGTCGGACGGATAAAAATGTGGCCGGTATTCGGTATCAGGTGCGCGCTTTGACGGTTCGGAGCGAAGATCGGAACCGGGTGTATAATTAAAAATCAGGAAAAGAACAAAGTGTCACAGAAGTTAAATGGGGAAGAAGCAGTTGATTCCATCGGATTTTGGAATGGTGGCAAAATGTCCGACAATACTTTGGGTAGATGCCGTCCGATTTTATATACGATTTGGTTTTTAGCTCGTTTAAAATATAGGCGATGGAATTGTTATTTATATTCAAACAGAGGAGCACTTTTTTTGTTGGGATATTTCTTATACGAACAAAATTGGCGGGTTGTGTCCGGCAAACGGCCAGCGGCGATTCGGCGAATGGGTCAGAAAGAACGTGTTTAGCCGTTGTATTTTGCTTTTAATTTTTGCAGGTCTTCCCAGGCCTGTTTTTTTTGCGCGGGTAATTTGAGCAAAGTTGCCGGTGCAATTGTGGTGCAAACGGGAATACCTTTATATTCGTGCCAAGAGGCGCGCGCTTTGGATAAACTATCGATACCCAACAATTCGGAAGCGGCACCGGCACCGAACAAAAGAATCAGGCCGGGGCGAATCAATTCAATTTCCTTTTCCCAGAAGGGTCGGCAGAGGGCGGCCTCTGTTTGAGTCGGTTTTCGATTTCCGGGCGGGCGCCAGGGGATGAGTGCGGAAACATAAGTATTTTCGGACAGGCTCAGACCGATAGCGGCCAACATTTTATCAAGCAAGCGTCCGGTTTCACCGGAAAACAAAAGTCCTTCTTTATCATCCGAGGTATCGGGTGTTTCGGTCAGGCAAAGGACGGTTGGCGGTAAGACGCCCCGGCCGTTGACGGTATGGGCGGCCGTTTTTTTCAACGGGCATCCGTCAAACGTTGCCCGGCGGGCATACAAATCATTCAAATCAACGGCTTCTGCCGCTAAGGTTTGTGCACGGTTCGATAAAATATCAGAAGCGGTATCGGATGTCGGTGCGGATTTACTTGAAACGCCGGGAAGCGATTCCGAGCGCGGTTTGGTATGATATCGATTAACAGGTGTTTCCCCGATGGTTTCGGAAACGCCGGCCGTCAGAAGCCAAAGTAATTTTTGACGAATATTCATTTTTTCTTTTCAACCCATGGCGGTTATGGTATCATAAAACCAAATAAAAGGAAAGATCCAAAATGTTAAAAAGCGAGGCTGTTGTGAGAATAGCGAAAAGTGTTATTATAGGCGGAATTTGTTTTTGTTTATTGGCGTGCGGGCTGACGGCGAGATTATGGCAGCGGCGGGAGGTACCGTTATCCGATGTGACGTCGGGGACGATTTCGGCGGTGATTCCCGGGAAGGGAAACCATTACGGGGCTTATTTAGCCGGATATTTGGCGCAAAAGAATCAAGACTATGAGCGAACGGCTTTTTATTTTGAACGCGTGTTGTCGGGTGATCCGGAGAATGAGAAATTAAAAGCGTCCCTTTATTTTTTGAAAGCGGTTCAGGGGCAATTTGACGACATGCTTCCTTTGGTTCGGGATATTGCGGCGATGAAGCGGCCGGAGTTGTTGGCTGATTATGTTTTAATGGCGCATGCTGTGCGGCAAGGGGACTATGGGGCGGCGGCTGATTTTTTAAAGCGGAAACCCGCATATGGGTTGGATCCTGTTTTAAAGCCGGCGGTGGAGGCGTGGTTATTCGCGGGAGAGGGAAAGCGGAAAGAAGCGGAAGCGGCTTTGAAAGGGGTATTAAAAGAACCTAAAATGGAGCCGTTTTACTTATACTATTCCGGATTAATCCACTTATATTTAAAAGACGAGGATGCGGCGGACAAAGATTTTCGACGTTTGGCGGAGAGCGGGTATCCGTCTTTAACCGCTTTGGTCTTTATTCGTGATTTTTATGAAAAGCGGGGACAATGGCGTGTCGGCGAATCGGTTTACGATCAATTTCAAAAATCGATAGCCAGTCAGGCGGCGGCGCGAGATGTTGTGGATGGGCTGAAAAGAAATAATGATATCACGCCGGCGGAGGGGATAAGCATTGTTTTTTATGATATGTCGGTTGCTTTAGGGCCGTTAGGCATTGAAGAAACAAGCCTGTTATTTAATGAGCTTGCTTTATATCTGGCACCAACGGCAACGATTCCCAAGATATGGGGCGCAGAGGTATTTGAATCGATCAAAGGGTATCGGGCGGCGAATCGGATGTATGACCGGATACGGGAGCCGTCGGACATTATTTTATTCAAGAAAGCCATCAACCTGATGACCGAAGGGGCATATGGGCAATCATTACCGATATTAAGAGATATTAGCAGGCGTAACCGCGGAAATCCGCTGGTTCAACGGTTGTTAGGCGAATCGTATTCTCAAGTCGGGGATTATGCGTCAGCGGTCAAAGCGTATGAGCGGGCGGCGGCGGTTTTGCGACAAACCGAGCGGCGCAGCGAATTGGGGCGTGTTTTATTTGAGACGGGTGCGGCCTATGATGAAATGGGGGAGGCGGACAAATCCGAGAAGGTGTTATTGGAAGCGTTACAAATGAGTCCGAATGATGCCTTAATTTTAAATTATTTGGGGTATTCGTGGTTGGAGCAAGGAAAAAATCCGGAGGAAGCCTTTGAAATGGTTCAAAAAGCGAATGAGTTAATGCCGGACGATCCGCATATTATGGATAGTTTGGCGTTGGGGTATTATTATAAAAAGGAATACCAAAAGGCACTTATATTGGCGGAAAGATCTACGGATATGATACCATACAGTTCCGTGGCCTATAGTCATCTGGGGGATATTTATGCGGCTATGGGACGATATCGCGAGGCAATTTATCAGTATCGAAAGGCTTTGGACTTAACGGCAGATATGACGCCCGAGTTACGACGGGAGTTGGAAAGAAAGATTTCATCTGTGGAAAAAAGGGGGGAATAAGTGGGATTATTGAAAGAAAAAAGCAAAAAAAGATATTTTAGGGTGTGAATTTTGGGATAAAAAACGTTTTTTTCTAAAAAAGGAGTAATAAAAACAGAGGGATGCAAGAAAGGAGGGAGGAAGGTGAAAAAAAGATAAAAAAGGTATTG
>CALXUR010000017.1 GCA_944391735.1 uncultured Alphaproteobacteria bacterium
TTCCTTGCTTTTCCGCCCTTGTCGCATAATGTATATTACTCATACTTTTTATCCCCTCTTTTACTCTTTGTTTACACTTCGCTTTCTTGAACTGAAACATCAAATTATCACATTCCAAAAGGCACCCCGTGAAGAGGTGCCTCTGACGCTTTTTATCAAATAACGTGTTACGATCTTAATCCGCTGATAATAAATCGATTCAAACGCTCCGAAAAATCAGCCGGATTTCGAATCGGCTCACCCGCAGCGATTAACGCTTGATCAAATAACACCCATATTCCGTCCGTTACTTTTTCGGAAGCATTCGCCTCATCCGCCAATGCGCTCAACCGAGATATAATCGGGTGCCTCGGATTTAACTCCAAAATACGCGTACTGTCAAACGAAGTGGCCTGACCATGCGCCCGCATTAACCGTTCCAGATTCAAGCTCATCTGCCCCTCGGGCGTAATTAAAGCCATCGGACTTTTGGTCAGCCTGTCCGTCATTCTGACGTCCCCAACCGAATCGCCCAGCACCTCTTTGAATCGCTTGATTAAAACATCGCCCGCCTCTTTGCTGATCGGCTCACCCAAATCAGATTGCGCCGCCTGAACCGCGTCAATATCCGACCGGGCATGCATCACGGACACAATCTTTTTCCCTTTGTATTCCGTAAAAGTCTGAACCCAAAACTCGTCGATCGGATCCGTTAACAGTAAAACTTCCATGCCGCGCGCCGCAAACCCTTCCAATTGCGGATTAACTTTCAACGTTTCCAAATCCGTCCCGGTTAAATAATAAATGTTTTCCTGCCCGGGTTTCATTCGATTGATATACTCCGAAAAACTGACAAGATCGTCGCCGGCCGTTGAATGAAACCGACATAATTCGGCTACCTCCGCCCGCTCGTCAATCGGCTCATACAACCCCTCTTTGAAAACAATACCGAAACTATCCCAAAAAGTCCGATAGTCCTCCGGTTTTTCCGCTCGTTTTTTCAGCTCTCCCAAAATCCGATGCACAATCCCTTTTTTGATTTTGGACATAACCGGCGTTTTTTGCAGCATTTCCCGACTGACATTCAAGGGCAGGTCGTTCGTGTCAATCACACCCGTTACGAAACGAAGGAAATAAGGCATTAAATCCGGCACCTCATCCGTGATGAATACTTTGTTTGTATAAAGTTGAATCCCGGACGGCCGATCCGGCTGAAACAAATTAAACGGTGCTTTTGTCGGGATAAACAATAAAGCCGTATAATCAATAATGCCTTCCGCTTTATAATGAAGTGTCATCCACGGTACGTCAAATGCATGGGATACAGATTGATAAAAATCTTTATATTGCACATCCGTAATTTCTTTTTTGTTCCGCGTCCATAACGCACTCGCCGCATTGATGGTTTCCGATTTCCCCCCCTCCTTTAACACAATCGGCCAGGCGATATGATCCGAATATTGCTTGATTAAATGCCGAATCCGAATCGGTTCCAAATAATCGGTCATGTCCTTTTTTAAATGAAGCGAAACCGCCGTCCCGAAAGGTGCTTCCTTATCTTCTCTGATCGTAAAAGACCCCGCCCCTTCCGATTCCCATATCCATCCTGTTTCATCCCCCGCCTTTTTTGTCCGAACCGTAACTTTGTCCGCTACCATAAACGACGCGTAAAAACCGACGCCGAATTGGCCAATCAGGGCCATGTCTTTCTGTTTGTCACCCGTCAGATTTTTCATAAACTCGGAGGATCCCGACCGCGCAATTGTTCCCAAATGATTGATTAAATCCTCTTTGTTCATACCGATGCCGTTATCTTCAATCGTTAAAGTTCCCGCTTTTTGATCGGGAATGATTGAAATGTGAAACTGCCCCGTTTGCGATACCAATTCCGGATGAACCAATAACGCGTATCTCATCTTGTCACACGCATCCGACGCGTTCGATATCAACTCTCGTAAAAAAATTTCATTGTCGGAATACAATGAATGAATCACAATATCCAAAACTTTGGCGACTTCGGCTTGGAATTCCCTTCTTTCTTCTGTCATGATTTTACTCCTTATTTGCATACCATTTTATATGGTTATATAGGTAGCCGCCGATATTTTGCAAGGCTTTTCTGTTGCACAAAAATAAAAATAATGCTATACTTGATTAAATCAAGGAGAAAAATATGGCACTGACACAAACAATTCAAGAACACACACAACAACTATCCGCCGACGAAGTTCGTCAATTGGGCAAAATGCTTCAACAATCCAAACTGTCTCGGGAAGAGGCTGTTTTGTTGATGGAAAAGGTTCCTCTTCTCTCGGGGAACAGAGGCATGTCACACGGTATTATTGCCCGTGCCGGTAAAATTGTGCATGATATGATTCAAATCGATCCCAATACGCCAGAATCTCTTAAGAATGTTGAGACAATGCGGCGTGCCGGACGCTATTTGTGCACCTTGAATTTCGGCGGCATTCCAAAAGAACAACGCGAACTTGAATTCGCTAATTTGGATCCGTTCATGAAAGATGACCAACAATACAAAGCGTTAAAAAACAAACAATTGCACCGTAAACTACATATAACATACGGTCTACCGTCACCGGAAAGCATCTATTCTTTTCCGGCCGGAAACCGTAGCCCCAGAAACACTGACGAACGATAAACGATTTGCCTGAGTCAAACGATTTTTGTCGTTTTATCCCGCCCTGCTTGACAAAAGACCTGTTAAGTGGTATATTGTGTAACACTTATTTATAAAAGGGATAATAAAATGACTGCAAAAATTATCGTTTTCGCCAATGAAAAAGGCGGCACGGGTAAATCAACACTTGCTATGCATACAATTGTCGCGTTGTTGCGCGCCGGAAAGAAAGTCGCGTCATTCGATCTGGACGCCCGCCAGGGAAGTTTGACGCATTATATTGAAAACAGACAAAATTTTGCGAAAGAAAAAAATATTCCGCTGCCGGTTCCCGAACACACCTGCTGGACGGATGACATTGCTAAAATTTATACGCTTCGCGGTCAAATCGAAAAGGTGATTCACCGCGTCGACGCCATCGTTATCGACACACCGGGCGCACACAGCGATCTCGGCGGACAGGCTATGGTTATGGCCGATTGCCTGGTAACCCCTTTGAATGATAGCTTAATTGACTTGGATATTCTGGCCGCCGTCGACGGAGACGCCCTGCGTATCAAAGGGCCGAGCCATTTCGCCCAAACTGTTTGGAGTACGCGGCAACAACGGATGCTAGAACGGAAACCGCCGATTAATTGGATTGTTGTCCGAAATCGGTTATTATACAGCAAAAGCAAAAACTCTCAAAACATGTCCATCCTTCTGAACGCTTTATCGCGCCGGATTCATTTCGTTCTGGCCGGCGGTATTTCGGAACGCGTCGTGTTCCGTGAATTGTTCCTAAAAGGATTGACCATGCTGGACTTCCGCGATAATAACGTGCATGTGCCCGGTTCCGTGTCCGCTAATATCGCCCGTCGGGAGCTCGGCTTTTTGTTAAAGAATATTTGGGGAGAAGACTTGTTTTCCGATAAAGGCGGTGCTATAAAGTAATCCGTCATTAACTAAACAAAGGGAGTTTCAGATGGATATTACCGCTATAAAAACAGAACCTTATACCGACCAAACACTCGGCACATCAGGACTTCGAAAAAAAGTATCGGTTATTAAACAACAAAACTATGTTGAAAACTTTGTCCAATCCGTCTTTGACTGCCTTGAAAATTTTGAAGGGAAAACACTGGTTATCGGCGGCGATGGCCGGTATTACAATGATCGCGCGATTCAAGCCATTCTTAAAATAGCCGTTGCCAACCAATTCGGACGCATTATCGTCGGACAAAACGGCATTTTGTCAACGCCCGCCTCATCTCATGTCATCGTTAAATACGGTGCCGTCGGCGGCATTATCCTGTCCGCCAGTCATAACCCCGGCGGCCCGGACGGCGATTTCGGTATCAAGTTTGATAATGAACACGGAGCCCCCGCCCCACAGGAGTTGACAGCCAAAATCTCGGCACGCACCCGGACAATCGACCATTTCTGGACGGTCGATCTGCCCGATGTCGATTTGTCTCAAATCGGGGAACAAACGTTCGGCAACACCGTTATCCAAGTCATCAGTTCCGTTGACGACTATGTCGCCTATATGCAAGAAATTTTTGATTTCGGTAAAATTAAAAAATTATTTGACAACGGATTAACCTTTATCTATGACGCGATGAACGCGGTTACCGGCCCTTATGCCGTTCGTATTTTTGAAGAAATTCTCGGCGCGGAAAAAGGATCCGTCATTCACGCGGTGCCGTTGCCGGATTTCGGCGGCCTGCATCCTGAACCCAATCTGACTTATGCCAAACATTTGGTTGATTTGATGTATACGGAAAACGCCCCCGATTTCGCCGCCGCCTCCGATGGCGACGGGGATCGGTATATGATTTTGGCACCGTCTTTCTTTTTGAACCCCTCGGATAGTCTGGCTGTCTTGACACAGTATCTGGATACGATTCCATTCTATAAAGGCCGCCTCACCGGAGTCGCTCGGTCTATGCCGACCTCCTTTGCGGTCGACGCCGTCGCCACGGATAAAAACTTACCCTTCTATCAAACTCCTACCGGATGGAAGTTTTTCGGCAGTTTGCTGACGGCCAATAAAATAGCCCTCTGCGGTGAAGAAAGCTTTGGTGCCGGCTCTTTCCATCTTCAGGAAAAAGACGGTATTTGGGCGATTCTGGCGTGGTTGAGTATTTTGGCGGAAACCGGAAAAACGGTTGAACAAATCACACGCGAACTCTGGCAAAAATACGGTCGCGTTTTCGCCATGTTGCAAAGCTATGAGGGGTTGGACGCGACAGACGCCAATACATTAATGGCACGTTTGAACACCCAATTGCCAACCCTCCCCGGCACTTCCATTCAAGGAGAAACCATTACCGAAGCCTTTAATTTTGCTTACACGGATCCGGTTACCGGTGAAATAGCCCAAAATCAAGGCATTTGCCTCCTCTTCGGAACCGACACCCGAATCGTCTTCCGTCTGTCCGGAACGGGTAGCAGCGGTGCCACTCTGCGGGTCTATTTAAACAAAAGAATAACGGATCCGACACATTTTGATGATGCGCCGGCCGACGCTTTGGCCACACTTGCGGAAGTCAGCCGAATCGTCTCCGATTTAAAAAAGCTGACCGGTCGTCATACACCGACCACAATCACGTAATTTGGGAAATCGCCGATGATTTCGTTTTTGACAACAGTATTCCTGGCCTTTATTCAAAGCGCGACCGAGTTTTTACCCGTTAGCTCGTCCGGCCATTTGGTTTTAAGCGAAAAATTCGGCCTCTCTAACCAATCGTTATCCACAGACGTCGCGTTGCATGTCGGCACCTTACTCGCCGTTCTGATTTATTTTTCAAAAGATATTTGGCGAATAACAATCCACTTGTTCCACAAGGGACCCGATCAAACACTCGCGCGAAACCTGATTATCGCCACAATCCCCATTTTGGCGGTCGGTGCTTTGTGGGCGGAAATCATCGCCCGTTTCAGGTCTCCTTTTATTATCGCCGGCACCTCCATCTTTTACGGCCTCTTGCTTTGGATTGTCGACGCCACCGTCCGTCCGAAAACAGATTTACGCACCATGACATGGAAAGAAGCTTTGTGTATCGGTTGCGCCCAAATTTTAGCACTTGTCCCGGGAACCAGTCGCAGCGGTATTACCATGACCTGTTGCCGCGCCTTGGGCTTTAATCGAACGGATAGTGCCCGTTTTTCCATGCTCTTGTCTATCCCGACGATCATGGCCGCCGCCGGTTATATCCTATGGCAAGCTGCCCAAAACCACACACTGTCACAATTTGCTCATCCCTCCATGCTGACGGGAATCGCACTGTCCGCCGTGTTCGGCCTGTTGGTTATTTATTTCCTGCTGGAATGGTTAAAGCGCGCCTCTTTCGCCGTTTTCGCCGTGTATCGCGTCGCCTTGGGACTGATTGTCTTGTATTATTTTCTGTAGCTCTTTCAAGATAAAAATACGCACCGCACTTGATAAATTACCGCGGCGGGAATAATCAATCTGCCGAATTAATCCTGCCACAGACTCCCCGCGCTGCGCCGCAATGAATCGTAAAACCGACCAAAACTCCGATTCCATCGATAAACTGGTTGCATGTCCTAAAATCACAACCGAATGTTTTTCCATCTTACTTACCGGTGCGCAAACGCGTTAAATCAATAATGTCCGTATTACCGGCCGATTCTCGGGAAACCGCCGACTTTTTTTCTCGAGCCTCCTCCGGCTCAAAACTCAACATAAACTGCGCCGCCGGATCCGCAAACACCTTTAATGCCGTATAGGGAACCACCAAAGTCGACATCACACCTCCGAAAGCCAAATCAACCGAAAAAGAATCCGGTCCGGCAATCAAATTGGAAAATTGGTTTTGTAAAATAATGCTGATTTCCTCCGGATATTTCGCGCGAACAAAATCCGGTATGACAACATCTTCCCGATTGGTTTGAAACGTAATAAAGTAATGGGATTCCCCCGATAACCCGTTCCGCGCCACATCCGCTAAAATGTCCCGGACAACCCCGCGAAAAGCCTTTTGTAAAAACGGTTTGTATTCCTTTGTCATTTTCTCCTGCCCGCTTTCAAAAAACGGAAATAAAAGCCCCGGGATTCTGTTGCTGGGCTCCCGGGAAGCCTCACCCGAACGCTCAAATTGTCCGGGAATTGTTTGGTGTTTCAGACGCTGTTAAGCGGCCAAAGCCACCGGAGCAAAATTATCATTTGCATTTATTTTTTTTAGTCCGGTAACGGTGGTACCATGCCGAATGCAAGAGAAAGCCTTTACTATGCGTGTCGATCCTGTTTCACCCCCTTCGGGTTCCTCTTTTCCGAAACGCTTTTTGGATTGAATGAATGACGCATCTATCCGCCGATCATCCGTTCAAAAAGCCGTTCCTCAAAGATGGTGGAGGTGTCGGGTACCGCCCCCGAGTCCACTACACCTATTCCGCTTTTCGTTTAGCATCATAGTCCGACTTGCGCCGAACGGTATAATTATACCACAACTCTCTTAACATAGCAAGAAAAAAACGTCTACGGATATACCTCCTTTATATCTCCCCCTTTAACTATCCGTTATATCAACCCTTCTCCACCTATTTGAATTTGCCTTCAACCTGCCGCTTGCCCGATCCGGATCCGGTCTTAACCACAATCCCCATATCGCCCAACCGTTGCGAAGCCCTTTCACCATAATCGTTATCCACCGCCTGGTGCCACTTGCCGGCCATCGATGTTATTTCGTTATCCACCGCCTGGTGCCGCTTGCGGGCCATCGATTCTATTTCGTTTTTTTTGACATCGTATTCAGACAATTTCATAAACTTATCCGGATTCTTCTGGACATAAGCATAAACAGAGTTCTCCATTTGTTTTTGACGTTTTTCATATTCAGCTTGAGCCTCCTTTTGTGCTTGTTCAAAAGCTGCCGGATCATCAACCAACTTTAATCGCTCTTCATACATTTCTTTCTTAGCTTCATATTTTTTCTTTTGTGCCTCAATCTCGGATCGGTTTGCTTCTTGTTCATCAACCTTCTTTTGCCATGATTCTATTTCGTCTCGATATTTAAGATAATCAACAGAATTTCCATTCTCCTTGGCTTCTGCTTGTTTTTTCTTAAGTTCTTCAAGACGTTCTTTATCTTTATCCATTTCTGTCAATTGATCTTGTGCTTTTTTGTATTCCTCTTCGGCAATGGCTAGATCCGCTTTTGTAAAACTTTCAAACCCCTTTATATCATGGAATGCTAAATAGCGAAGATCTGGATCATACGCAGCGTCGAAACTTTTCCGATATGCCTCGGCCTCAGGACTTTTATCCCCCTTCGGAATAGCTACAGTTACAGCATCTGCTCCTGCTTGCCCCTTCAAAAAGAAAGCCACACTGTCTACATCATAAGCAGGACCCTCACTATTTTTATCTGAATTTATCATTTTTAAGATAGTCACAGGTTCATTATCCGGAACTTGCGAGGAATTAACATTTTCCTTTTTGGATTCAGTTGGTGTTTCTTTCTGCTCAACTTTATTTTCCTTAGCCTCGGTTTTGCCGATATCATTATCAGAGATAGAAGCCCTATCAAACACATCAAATGGAGTACTGGAGTTTGTATTCTGTTGACTCACCCCTGTTGTTCGGTTACCAGTACCCAACTCGTCTGGTCTCATCATCTGGCTTACCTGCGCTTTCGCTGTTCCTACCACCATTACTGCCATTATCGCTATACAACTAACAGTTTTTTTAACATATTGTTTTATATACATTTTTACCTTCCTTCGTAAAATTTTAATGGACAATAAAATGTTATATTTTTGACACAAAAACAAGGTTAGCCGCCTATTCGCCTAACCTTTTTAATTTTTTTACTTTTTTCCTTGCTTTATGATATTTTGTTATGCTATAAAATCTATAACATTTTATTGTCCATTAAATCGTTATAGATTTACAATCCGATATAAAAAACCTCTCCGCATAGAAGAGGTTTTTTTTTATTTCTGTTATGACTAGAACAAATTAAACAATCCCGGTGCTTTCTTCTCGGGCTGTTGCGCCGCGGCTTTTTGAGCCTGTTGTTCGGCAAACTCTTTCCCCTTCGTCAATTCGTCCGCCGTCGCTTCCGCCTCAACCGCCAGAATCGCACTTTGCACCGATAGAGTCAGATTCTGATCCGCTGTTTTGGCCGATGTTAACAACCACCCGTAACAAACGGCAGCATCAGGATTTTCAACCCCTCGTCCCTCACAATACATCTTGGCCAGTTGATATTGCGCATACGCGTCACCTGCGTCGGCACCTTTCTGATACCAATTAACCGCACCCTTTTCATCATCAAACCGACTGCGTAACAAATCTCCGTAATAGGCATAGGCCTTCGTCTTACCGTCCGTTCCCGCTAATGTCACGGCTTTTTCCAACGCCGTCCGGTCTTGAGACGTTATCGCATCGTTGATCATGTCCGTCGTTACACCATAGGGCGATCCATCCGTTAATAAGACCGATCCCCCCTCTAACATCTGTTGAGTCGTCGCCGCATCGTTAAATCCGGGAATAACCGGTAGCACGGCTTTCCGACGCTCCTCATCCGGAACGGAATCCGCCGCGGATATCGGCCGCCATTCGCGAATTTTTTGCTGGCGTGCCGTTAAATCTTTCGCGTTTTTAATTTTTAGCCCTAACGCATCCCGTTTCGCCGCCGCGGTTTGCCCGATTTCGTCCGAATTATAGGCCGCTAAAATACTATACCATGCATAGGCGTCCAATAAATTCATTAAACGCGGATTCGTTTCCCGCACTTCGGCAAATTCTTTTTGAGCCACCACATACCCTTGGTTCGCCGCCCGCGCATACCATTTGACCGATTCGCTGTAATCCTGCGGAATACCGCGCCCGGATAAATATGCTTGGCCGACTTTTGTTTGCGCGCGCTTATCCCCTTTTAACGCCCCCATTAAATAAAAACCGAATGCATACGTATAATCCTTTTCCACACCCGTTCCGTTTAAATAGGCGTTTCCTAATTCATACAAAGCATCCTCATTTCCGGCATAGGCCGCTTTTTTCAAATATTGAAGCCCTAAATCCGTGTTTTTGGCCATGCCCTGCCCGGTTAACATCATTTTACCCAGCTGCACCGCCGCGTCCATGTTGTATCCCTTGTCGGCTAATTGAAATAATTCCAAGGCTTTGATGTTGTCCTTATCAACCCCTAACCCCTCATTATACATCCGCCCCAGGTAATAAAACGCCGTCGGGTCGCCTTCTTCCGCCAAATATGAAAATTCGGCAAACGCGTTCTTGTATTCCTTCCTGTCAAACGATTGAACCGCCTCCGGCAATCCCGCCATAGCCTGAACCGATAAAATCGTTGAACATAACAACGCACCGATAATTTGAAACTTCATCCGAACACCTCATTTTTTAATGAATTAATGTGTTATTTATACCACGCTTTCCTATTTCTGTAAATCTTTTTTTAACATCATCCCGTTTTTTAAGGCAAATATGCCCGCGGATTAACCACTTTCGCTTTGTAACGCACTTCAAAATGAAGCTGCGGCGTCTTAACGCTTCCCGTCCGGCCGATCTCGGCAATCTTTTGCCCCTTCTTGACCGTTTGCCCCTTTTTAACAGTCAACTTGCTGTTGTGCGCATACGCCGTGATCCAACCGTCTTTATGCCGGATTAATACCAAATTGCCATACCCTTTTAATTCATTGCCCGCATAGGCTACCGTCCCGCTATCGGCTGCCTTGACCACTGTCCCCGCCTTGCCGGCAATGTTAATGCCGTCGTTGCCGCTGCCGAAATCGGAAATAACCTTTCCGTTCACCGGCCACGCAAACCGTTTTCCCTTCTGGGAACGGGGCACTTGCGCCCCACCTCTGAACGCGTTCGGATTCTTGGGCGGCTTGACAACCGTCGCCTTTTTCCGGGTAACCGTCTTTTTTCCGCTCGATGCCGTTTTAACCGCCGGTCGCGCTTCCTCATCCCCCGTCCAAGAAGAAATTTTTAACATTTGCCCGACTTGAATCTGATACGGTGCCCGAATGCTGTTTAAACGCGCAAGTGAATTAACCGACATGTCATACCGCTTGGCAATGCTGTAAAGCGTATCCCCCCGACGCACTTTATGCGTGCGAACACTCGGAAAAGATAAATATTGCCCCGGATAAAGTGTATAAGGCGGCTTCAGGTTGTTTTCTTCAATAATCGCCCGCATCGGCACGTCGTTTTTACGCGCAATGCTGTAAAGCGTGTCCCCCTTTCGAACACGAACACCTCCGGCACAGCCGGTTAAAATAACCGCCGCACACAAGAATATGCAGACAATCCGAATTAATTGCACCATATTCTCTTCATACTGTTTTTATTTCGAAAAATCAAGTAAAAACACTTTTAACCAACCGGCTTCATTTTTGACCGTTCCAATATCTTTTTTCTTTCGTCATCCTCGGGCTTGACCCGGGGATCCAGTAACACGCAATTCCACCCCGCCGGAGGCCTCTTTTTCTCTTTCGTCATCCTCGGGCTTGACCCGGGGATCCAGTAACACATAATTCCTTTTTTCTACAAAAATATATTGACTTTCAAATAAACCGCATATATCCTTACGGATGGATACGGGTGGTGCCGTGTCCTATATGCCGAAAGGCATGAAAAGGGTTTTAGCAGACCCAGACTAAGAGGTAGGTGACCCACCTTACCCAAAGGATATATTCCCTTTTTATAAGGGAGGACTATTCTTAAAGCACCATTCCTTGACTTCGGTCGG
>CALXUR010000018.1 GCA_944391735.1 uncultured Alphaproteobacteria bacterium
CGGATCAGGCGTTTGTTACCTGTGTGACGGAACGGTCAGTGCCGACGGAACGGCTTGTTTACCGAAAAGTGAATAAATCAAAGGAGGGGAAGGAGGGGATTGTTATCCGTTCTTTTGAAATACAGCAATAAACAAACCGTCGGTATTTGTTTGCGCCGGAGAAAATTGTTTTTGTTTAACGCATTTAAAATCAGGATGACGGGTCAAGAAGGCATCGGCCTGCCCTTCATTTTCCGGATAGGTCAGAGAACAGGTCATATAGGACAAATATCCGCCGTCTTTGACGAAAGGCACGGCTGTATCCAAGATGGAGGCTTGGGTTTGCGTCAATCTGGAAAGTTGGTCGAAGGACAATTTCCAACGGGCATCGGGGCACCGTCGCCAGGTTCCCGTTCCGGAGCAGGGGGCGTCGACGACAACATGATCAAACAATTTTTTTTGAATCGGTTTTTGAACTTGGATACAGGAGGCACCGGCGCGTTCGGCGCGGCGAGATAACTCCCGAAGACTCCGATCGGATATATCATGAGCGATAATTGTTCCCACATTATGCATCATTTGGGCGAAAATCAGGCTTTTGCCCCCGGCACCGGCGCAATAATCCAAAACGGTGTTTCCGGCTCGAATACCGGTTTCCAGGGCGACACATTGAGATCCTTCATCCTGAACCTCTATCAATCCGTTTCGATAAGTTGCGGAAACAGACAGGTTTGTTCTTTTGGTCAGGACAAGGCCGAACGGGGACAGTGGCGTCGGTTTTGTTTCAATGCCTTCTTGAGCCAACAGGGCTTGAATTTTATCGCGATGACCATTGGCGCGCAAAATGATGTCCGGTGTGTTTAACAACGGTGGTAGTTCGGTTTCGGCATTGGGAACCAACGGAACAAGCCATTCGGGAACCTCGGCGTTGACAGGGAACGGTGCGCCGGGGATTTGATCGGGAACGATGGGCAAAGCGGCCAGTTTCGTTGCGATATCGGCGTTAGGGTAGAGATAATCCAAGCGAGCCGTATGCCGAATAAACGACCAAACAAGATCTGTCAGACTGCGTCTGTCTTTTGAACCGATATATCGGCGCGTTCGAACATAAGCATTGATTTCTTCGCTTGCCGGCCGATGTGTTGATTGAATGTGTGTGATCAGCTCGACGGCCGCTTGTTGAATGGCTTCCGGTTTCATTCGGATCGTCCTTTAAAACCGGTGGCGATAACATAGAATTCCGATGAATCTTTCCGGCTGGCATCCGGTTTGGCATGTTTGACGGTTGTAAAATCGCGTTTCATTTGCGCTAAAAATTGATGTTCCGTGCCACCCTGGAAAATCTTGGCAATAAAAACGCCGCCCGGGGTTAAAACCTGAACGGCAAAATCATAAGCCATTTCGAGAAGCCCCATGATACGCAGGTGATCGATACTGTGAATACCGGTTGTGTTTGCCGCCATATCCGACATGACGATGTCGGCTTGACGCCCGCCCAGCATGTCACGCAGCTTTTTCGGCGCTTCATCGGATGTAAAATCCATCTGAACCAAGAGGGCACCGGGAATCGGATCGGCGGGTAACAGATCCATTCCGACAACAAGCGGATTTTCGGGCGTAGATTTGACTTTTTGAACGGCAACCTGAGACCAGCCACCCGGTGCGCAGCCTAAATCAACCACGCGTTTGCCGGGTTTAAAGAAATGGAACTGATCATCCAATTGAATAATTTTAAAAGCGGCGCGCCCCCGATATCCCCGGCGGTGCGCTTCGGCAACGTAAGGATCGTTCAGTTGACGTTGAAGCCATTTTGAAGAACTGGCCGTTCTGCCGCGAACTTTTTTGAGATGTGTTTTAAGCGGTCGGGAATTAAACTGCATACGAAAGCTCCTTTTATATTGAAATCAGTATATTCGTTAAGGTTTCAAAAGTCAAGAAGCGGTTTAACTGTAACGAAAAAATGACCCTTAAATTTTTACAAAAATCAGTTTTCAGGTTATTTTATTCCTTGTAATGAAAAACACTGTTTTATTTGTTTTTTTCTTGATTTTAAAATCAATTATATGTTATAAAAAACTATAATAAAAAAAGGGTCAATAAAAAGTTATAGAAATGTATAACATAGGGGCGGATTTGAAATCAAGAAAAAAATGAGAATATAAAAAGACTTCCTGTATTTTGAGAGAAAAGGGGGATAGGATGAAAAAATGTAAAAATTAAATGCCCCTTTTTCCGTTACACCTTTTCTGACGACCGCTCTTTTTCCATAAACCTATCTAGCAATTCGCTCAATAATATAGTGATAAGCGTCATTCAGCCTTTTAAACCGTTTTTCCGCTTCCTTATCTCCTTTATTTGTATCCGGATGATATTGCTTGGCCAATTTTTTATATTGTTTTTTGACCGCGGCCAAAGTCAACGGCGGTGTTAGCTCCATAAATGTAAGAGCCTCTTGCATTTTTTGTTCATATTGAGGTGCTTTCGGTGGCGGCGGATTATGTTTTCCATCCATGCCCAGACCGACATCCTCACGCATATTGAAATAATCCCTGACTTTGGGATCCGCTTTCACGCCGCCGTGCCCTAACTTCCAAGTTGGCCTTTGCCAAGTCGTATCATTTTGCAAATGTTCTTCAATTTCATCCGCCGATAACCCTTTCAAAAAGTCCCAATTTTTATTGTATTCGGCCACATGTTTCAAACAAAACCAATAGTGATCCCTTAACGTCCTGTCCTTTGGTGCCCGATATTCCCCCGCTTCTTCACAGCCCGGATAATCGCATAAACGCGTCGTTTTCTTTTTATTTTCAAAGGAATATCTTTTCATTGTTACTTTCTTCAAATACCTACCAAAGGTTGAGTGAATAAAATTTTATTTATTATTGGTTGCATTTTGTATGATTACATACTATTAAATATACTGTGATTTGTCAAAAAAAGAAAGGAGACTAAATGTTAATTTGTAAAAATGTTATTGTGAACGGTCGCAGAACAAGCATGCGGCTGGATCGTGAAACATGGATTTCTCTGGCAGACATCTGTGCAAGACGACACATCACCATTCATGAACTTTGTTCCAAGATCGACCGCATTCGGGGGAAATCGGGATTGTCTTCGGCAACACGCTTGTTCGTTCTGACCTATTTCAGATCCGAATTAAACAAATATGAAAAACCGACCTTCACGGTTCCGCCCGAATATAATCCGAATGTCGTTTTAGCGCAAGCCTCTTAAATAAAAACCCAAGACGGAGCAAGATTAACACTCCGTCTTTTTACTAAATAAAATCAAATTATTAAACGGAACATTGTCTTCTTTTTTTCCGAACTTGCCGCGTCTGTCGCCGTTTTTTTAAGCACAACGTCATTTTTTACTGGTCAACGACGACTTTTTTCGATATAATGGATTAAATCAATTATTAAAGGACAGAGTCGAATGAAAAACATCAAACGAACACTCCTGATCGGCTTGACGGTGGGCATCATCTTTTTTGGCTGGATTCTTTATGAGTTTTACAGCCAGAATTGGAACTTTAATTTATTTTCTCTCAAAGATTGGGACTATGTCTGGAATGAATTTGTATCCGGTTGGATTATTTCCGCGACAAGCGACTGGATTTTTATCATCTCCATCGTTTGCGCCATACCGGCCTTTATCCTTCTGTGGCGCCTCTTTTGTCATATTCCCTGGGGCAAACTTTTCCTGGCCGCTTATCATCAAATCAAACGCCTGATTATGATAAGAAATCCGAAACAGGTTATTCAGAAAAAAATAAAAGTCAAAGCACGTCAATCTCATAAAAAAGTGCGCCCGCGCCCCATGAATACAACCGGCCGCCCTTTACCCAAAATGGCGGGGAAAACAATGGACGCGGACACCGATGCCGCTTTAACATCCGCCGCGCCCGAATCCGAAGCAGGTCTCGCAAAAACATTGAACACATCAACGGAACTGCATCCGGCCTTTTTGGATGAGGATATAAATGATATACCGCTGGAAGACATAAAAATGCCCGAGCGTGTTCGCTTGGAGGAAGATTTGGTCACGATCTTGTCCGAATCAAATTATCAGGTTGTCAAAGATATTACTTTAGATAAAATCCATTTGGCCTATGTCGGTATTTCGGCTGATCAAGTCGTTTTATGCATGGCGGATACGGAAAAAGGTGACTGGTTGGCAGACGAAGAGTTTTTCAACGATGAGGAACCTCTTTGGTTTTCGGAAACCTCTCACCGCATTTCACCGGTTTATCAACTGCTGACAACGGCGAAAGCATTTGATGCAAAAGTCAAAGACCGCGGTTTTGCACAAACGGTTACCCCGATTTTAATTGAAAAAGAAGGCACAATCATCAATGCCGAAGACATGACGGAAACATGGCAAAAGTTGGGGGTTATCGTTTGTCGAACGGATTTGGGCGGTCCGGATGAACTGCCCGGTTTCGAAGCTGCCCTACCCAAGGCGGCTGACAGAGGAACAGCGCGGGATTTGGAATCAATACGGGGATTGTTTTAATCGGATAAAGAGGGATCAAAAATGGCTTTTAAACGAGACGAAGCATACGAAGGACAAGGTAAGTTTATCGCCTGGGTCGGGTGGAGTATTGTGTGGGCAATCATCATCTGTTGGTTGTTACTGATGATTTTATTGCCGATGACAAATTGGATTAAACAAGGTTTCAGCCTTGCACAATTAAGCGCGGCTTGGACATTTTGGAAGCAAACTTTCAATATTTTCCAACCCGGTGCTATGTTCAACGCGTTTGGCAATTATTGGGCGACATTTAAAATGGCCCCCAAAAATGATTATGCCATGTATCTGCCGTGGCTTTCCTTTATCATTCCAATGATTTTCTTTGTCGTTCGGATTGTCACCAATCCGTATAAGTATATGCCGAATGTGTTCGGCGCCCCGGATGAGCTGCCCGGTTTCAAATCGGTTCCGCCCAAAGCCACCGACAGAGGAACGGCACGGGATTTAGAATCAACACGAGGATTGTTTTAATCGGATAAAGGGGAATTAAAATGGCTTTTAAACGAGACGAAGCATACGAAGAACAAGGTAAGTTTATCGCCTGGGTCGGGTGGAGTATTGTGTGGGCAATCATCATCTGTTGGTTGTTACTGATGGTTTTACTGCCGATGACAAATTGGATTAAACAAGGTTTCAGCTTCGCTCAAGTAAGCGCGGCTTGGGCATTTTGGAAGAAAACTTTCAATATTTTCCAACCCGGTGCCATGTTCAATGCTTTCGGGAATTACTGGGCAGTATTTAAAATCACCCCCAGAAATGACTATGCCATGTATCTGCCTTGGCTTTCCTTTATCATTCCCATGATTTTCTTTGTCGTTCGGATTGTCACCAATCCGTATAAGTATATGCCGAATGTGTTCGGGGGCGGACGAATGGCAGAATACGCGGATATTAAGAAAATGAAACTGTTCGACGGTTTTGTTATTGTTCTCGGTCGGTTTAAAGGGAAATTGTTGAAAATGCCTGAAACCTTGTCCGCTTTGGTCGTCGCACCTCCGGGAACCGGTAAAACCGTGGGCGTCGTTATCCCAACTATCCTGGAATCACCGGGGCTCAGCTTAATCATTAACGACCCGAAACCGGAATTGTGTTATAATACGTCGGGATATCGCGCCACACAAGGCCCCGTTTTCGTCATTAACTGGGGTGCCGAAGACGATCCCGATAAAGGTATTTATTACCCAAGCTGGAACCCGCTGTCCCCAACTTGTTTGCCGCCGCTCGGTCCCGGCCGCGACATGTATATCGACTCAATGGTCGCCGTGTTGGTTGAAGAACCCAAAGGCGGCGCGGATCCGCACTGGTCAAAAACAGGGCGAAACGCTATGTCCGGCTTCTTGCATTTCATCTGTAGTAAATGTGAACGTGCCCGCGCCAATGATTATTTTGTCTCAAAACTCGGCGAAGGCTCCTTTGATAAAGAAGATGCCGAGGTTTTGGAAACGTATTATCTGGATATGACGGATCCCAGTGCCCGTATCGCGCTCGACGCTTTAAAAGAAGGGAAATTGACATCTGACAATTACGCACCCGTCGGCACATGGGAAGGGCTTCCGGAAAGCTGGCACGGCTCTGAACCCTGTATTGCCATGATTTTTGATTGGTGGACGGATACCCAGATGAAAATTAACGCGGATTTAAAACGCCGTGCGGATGAAGGGGATCAGGCCGCCGCTTTCGCGGATGCCGGTGCCGACGCGTTAAAATTGGCTATCGCGGAAAGTGAAAGATTCGGTTACGCTCGCCGGGCAACGGTTGAACTCAGCCAGCTGGCCGGAACACCGGATAAAGAACGCGGATCCATTTTGTCCACAGCCTTTTCCGGTATTAATATCTTTAAAAACTCGGCCGTGCGATCCCGGACAAAGTTCAGTGATCTGACTTTCCGTGATTTGCGTGGTATGGTTGATCCGATTACGGGGGAAATGAAACCGATTTCCGTTTACCTGTCCGTTAATCAGGTTGACGCCCGGACATTGAACGTTATTACCGGCGTGTTTGTCGAATTAATGAGTTCATTCTTAATTTCCAACCCGCCCAATTTCGTCGGATCCGACGGATTAAAATCGGGTCCTTACCCTGTTTTGTTCGTGCTTGACGAATTCCCTCAAATGCCGAAACTGGCCGCCGTGAAAGACGGCCCCGCCGTCGGCCGTGGACAAAAAGTGTCCTATCTGTTGATCGGACAGGATTTGGGACAGATTTCCGGACAATATGGTAAGGATGATTTGGAAACCATTATTACAACGACCGCTGCCAAGGTTATTCTGGCTCAAAACAACGAACAGACGGCCGAACGGTTTTCAAAGATGATCGGTTCAAAAACCATTGAGGTAGCCAGTTCTTCCCGAACTGAAGGTGTATCCATGCAGACAAACCCCTTCGCGGCAAATGTCTCCCGTTCGCTTCAAAGCTCAAACGTGGTCGGTGCTTCCACATTAATGAGTTTGGACATGTTAAAACAAGTGGTTTTATTTCAGGGCTTTTTGAATCGTCCGATTATGGCGGATGCACCACGCTGGTATATGGATAAAAGTATGCGGAAAAAATGTTCCTTACCGGCGGCTCCGTTTGTTCCTTACTGGATCGTCGCCCAACGTGAAGAAACGGATATGGCGGCGTTGAAATCCTTAATGCAAGGCGACATTCTGGATATAGAAGAGGATATTGACATCAAATTAAAAGGATAACGTATGAATACAAAACCGGAAGAATTATCGCTTGAAACATCATTAAATGCCGCAGATGTTTTCGCGGATTGGGACCGGTTGTTGCAAACGCCTTTTGATAGTGAAGCAGATCCGCTCGCCGGTATGACTTTGGAAGAGGAAGGGCAGGCTTATTGGGAATCTTTGTTTAACAGCATGAATTTCCCCGGCATGGATTTAATGGCCGTTGTCTACTTTCCCAAAGAAGAAAGCGATCCGTTTGACAGACACAAAATTTTATGCCGAACGATTAGGGACTTCACGCGCTTTTTATCTTATAATTATACAAATGATCTGCGTTCTGCCGGTATTTCGGAAGAAGGGATTTTTTACATGAAAAAGGGACAATTACCCGAAAATTTCACCATTCATTTAAAATATCCTTTGAATTACGGGGGCAATATCGATTTTAACAATATGGTTCTGATTCAATCAAGCCCGTTTCATGAATTAATTCATCATTATATTAATCGTCAACTGATCGGACCGGACGGACCTTTGACGCCGCGACAGCTGTTTGTCCCCGTGCCAACCGGCAAAGTGTATGTTCCGACGGGCCTTTTTACCGGATCGGGTGGTAAAAACAAACAAGACCGCAGTGTTCTGGCCGGATATTCGCAAAGTGCCCTGCGGGATATTGCCATCAAAAGCATGCCGGGGAGGTAATCATGCCGACGCAAAATCAAATCTTAAAATGCCTTTATGAACATTACGCCGTCGTGTTTTCACCAATTGATGCCAAAGAAGCACCTCAAGCCTCTGTTACGTTGATTAAAGCCGGTGTCCCGGCCATTCCAACGGATTATATTACATTTTTAACGGCAACAAACGGGCTGTCCTGGAACGGTATTACTTTGTTTTCCCTAAACAGTATTGAACGTGAAAAAGGCGCCTTTTTTCATCCGGGAATTATGCAAAATTATGCCTTTTGTCAGAATAACGCCGTTATGAAACGTAAAATTTTGCTTGGCTGGGGATTGGAAACGCTTATTGTCTACGACGCCGCAAATAAAGAATATCAAATACTAGACAGGTATACCTATGAATCCGTTGCCTCCTACCCGACATTCGTGGATTTTCTATATGCATTAGCCAAACCGTTACTTGAAAAAGCGAATACCTCCAAATAGATTTTCTTCCTTTATTCACTTTTCGGTAAACAAGCCGTTCCGTCGGCACTGACCGTTCCGTCACACAGGTAACAAACGCCTGATCCG
>CALXUR010000019.1 GCA_944391735.1 uncultured Alphaproteobacteria bacterium
TGACCATTAAATTTTTACAGGAAAGGGAAATGGGAATGAGAAAAAAGGAATTAGGTGTTGTAGGGAAGCCTTCGGCAGAGGGGTCTTATGTGTT
The DNA here is from genome assembly GCA_944391735.1 of uncultured Alphaproteobacteria bacterium. GTDB lineage: Bacteria > Pseudomonadota > Alphaproteobacteria > CAAHEQ01 > UBA3637 > CALXZG01. Next base: position 95 of record CALXUR010000019.1, read on the forward strand.
ACTGGATTCCCGCTTTCGCGGGAATGACGCTAGAGGGGGACGCGGGAATGACGAAGGGAAAGGGTCGGGAGTGACACCCTCTTCCACGTCATCCTCGGACTTGACCCGGGGATCCAGAAACAAGGAATCCAGAAGAGCCGATTCGGAATCAGGTCGTATTTCCACTTTGTCATTCCCGCGCAGGCGGAAATCCGGAAAGGGGGATGAATCCGGTCGATCGATGGTGGAAACGTTGGGTGTGTTAGCGATTATGGGATTGTTGGCAGTCGGTGGGATTATGGCTTACCGATACGCTGTTACGAAATATCAAGCAAATGAGACGTTTAATGAACTGCGCCGCCGGGTGGTGGTGCATTCTCAACAGAGTATTATCGGAACACCTCTGTCTCAAGTGGAAATGGGAGAGACAACGCAATTGGGCTATCCGATAGCCGTTGCGCGTGTGGACAGCGGCTTTTTCGAATTAACATTGCAAGACATTGATAATAATCTCTGTCGAGAGATGGTTCGGACGGGCTGGACGCTACCGACACAGACGCGAGTGAATGGTGTGGTGGTCGGGACAAATCCGGAGGCTTGCGGGGAAGAGAACGTCCTTGTGTTCCGATTCCAGACGGAAATGGGGGGATGTAAAACGGACGCGGATTGTCCTTGCGGAACGTGTGAGAGCGGGACGTGTCGGACAAGTTGCAGCAACGGGGAAAGTTGTGTTAAGGATTTCAATGACGGGCAATATGTGTGTTGTCCGAGTGGAAGCGTCAAAGGGCAATTCTGTTGCGAGACGGTAAACGAAGCCGGAGACTGTTGCGACGATGACGGCAATTGTTGCCCGCCCGAGAAACCTTTGATTGACGGTCAGGGTCGGTGTCATGATTGTGATGAAACAACAAGATTTACGGGCATAACAAAGGAAGCCTGTCATCGATGCGCTAATCGGGAATTTTATACGGCATATACGGATTTTTGTGCCATCCCTTGTCCCGCGGAGACCCCCATTATGGGAAGTCCAGGTTGTTATACGTGCGATGAAGATATTAGTTGGGGTTCCTCATGGTATACAAAAGAATCAGATCTAAATCAAATTTGCAGAAGTTGTCCGGGACGAACCGTTACCCATGAAGTCGTTAATCATTGTCGAAAATGTGAAATAGATGATAAATCATTTCCTGTCAAAAATAAAGCGGATTGTGATAGATGTCCTGGGCGGATTTATTTTGGAACAGGATATGGGTATTATTGTGCTTGGCCATGCAAAAATCCGGCTGATATTATGTCAATGGTCGGAAAGTGTTATGCTTGTGATGTTCCCGAAACAATTGATACACGCGGTATTCAGCCGGATGGAAAATTAATGCATCGAGATGTTGGTGAATGTCAAAAATGCTGGGGAAAACGATTTTTAGGGGCAAAGAATCCCTATGAAGGTGACCCAGGAAAAGGAGATCCGAATTGGTCTACAGTGTGCTATCATTGCGATTCGGATATACAATATGTTTATTTAGGTAGCTATGCTGGATCGGATTATCCGGCTATGTGTGAAGCTTGCGGCAATCGGAGATCATTTAATCACTACTGTGCCAAATACTGTGAGGATGGAAAAATATGGGACAGCAGAGGAGAGTGTCACACCTGTGATGAAGAAGCGGACTTTAACGTGCAAGGTGTTCCGGAAAACAAGTGCGCCTGCCCCGGTGTGCGATATCTGGACGGCAATATGTGTAAAAAATGTCCGGAAGACCTATCGACTTTAACACCCGAACAGCAAACCCAATGCGGGGTTAACGATACGGGAAACTAAAATAACCGTTCGTAGTTATTGATCGGAAAAGGGCAGGGGGTGCGGCGCGTGTTGATTTGGGTCGGGGTTTGGTATAATTTCCGTAACACCTGTTTCATCCCGGTATCCAGATACCTTAATGCTGATCGTGTCATCTCGGGCGGAATGCCGAATCTTAACTCGGCCAACGCACCGGTCATGCAAGCAAGTGTATCGCTGTCACCACCCAGAGAGATGGCATTTCGAATCGCGTCTTCAAATGAGACGGCGTCTAATGCACAAATGATGGCTTCTGGAACGGTTTTATTACAGCGGACATAAAATTTGTCATATGTGCTTCGGATTTCATCAACCGATCGATTCATGTTGTATTGATATTTGGTTTGTATAACTTCTTTAATTGCTTGTGTGGCGACACCGCTCTTTATCAGAGCCATTGTCATCAGGTAGGCTTCGACGGCTTTTGCGGTGTCCGGATGATTGTGGGTTATGTTGGTTATTTCCATTCCTTTTTTTAAAGAGGTATTGAAATCGTCATATAAAAAACCAACGGGACTGATTCTCATAACGGCTCCGTTTCCCCAGCTGTTATATGGGGTGGGCAAGGGGGCATCTATCCAGTTTTTGAATTTTTGACCGTATCCGACGGGGTAGCGTCTGCACCACGATCGCAATGTGTTTGTGATGTCTTTGTTATGGATTAGGCTGTCCGCCACGGCAATTGTGCAAACAGTGTCATCCGTTATTCGGGATTGATTTGTCCATAACGGAAAGTTTTTACTTTTGATATTGTTAAACTCATAAGACGATCCGATAATGTCTCCGATAACGGCTCCCAGCATGGTAGACTCCTTATGAAAAAAGCCATCCGAAGATGGCTTTGTTTATTTTTGTAAAGTATACGTTCCATCGGCTTGTTTGACAAATGTTTCCGTGCCCCAATTATCCCAAACCAATGTGAAAGAATTATCCGTTTTTTCAACAACCGTTGCTTTTTCTCCCGGTAAGGAGTTACGATAAATCCGATTTTTCCCCTCTAAAATCATTTCATCCGTCCAGGAGGGGTGTTTGAATGTAATAACAACTTCCTCTTGAGGAATAGCCATTTTTTGTTTTTCAACAATAAATAAAGCTGTCCCCGTGATGATGACTAAAACACATAAAACAATAAAATAAAATTTTGGGTTTTTAAACATGTACTTCTTCTCCTATTCAAGAATGATAACATCATAATCTGAAAAAAAAGCCTTGTCAATTTAAAAATAAAAAAAAGAAGCCGACATAACCGGCTTCTTATCTTTAATCAAGAAGTTTACTTTGATTTTACATTGATTTTTTTGATTTTCTTTTTCGCACTTTCCAATTTCGGAATATGAATTGTTAAAACTCCTTTTTCAAATTCGGCCGTTGTTTTGTCCGAATCGATGTCGGGTGGCAACGGCACCGTTCTTTGAATCATACCGTAAGAACGTTCCGAAAAGTAATATCCTTTTGATTTTTCCTCTGTTTGATGCTTTTTTTCACCGCTGATTGTCAAATATCCGTCATCCGATACATTGATTTCAATATCTTTGGCGTCCATACCCGGCAGTTCGGCGGAAACCTGAACGGCTGTCGGTGAGTCCATAATCTCAATATTCGGTTCAAAAACATCGATTTCATCCTCATTTTCATCATACGGTATCATCCAGTTTTTAAGGTGGGTGTCGACGATTCGGTTGATTTCATTTTGGACGGCTTCGGAAGTCCTGAAATTTGTCGGGTAGTTTCCTTTTTGCCGGTGCGATATGTTTTTATGAGACATTTTTCATCCTTTCATTTAAAAATTCTTGTTCTATTATTCAACATAGGATGTTAGTCTTAAAAATCAAGAGCCGATATGAAAAATCCCCGATTCGCAACCGGGGATTTTAATTAGTGACGGCTCATTTCTTGTTTCATTTGCCAGAGTTTTCGCTCTGTAAAATTGGGAAAGATGGGTCTGAGCTGCGGTTGGCGGATTTGCATTTCCCCGCTCATGCCGGCATTTGTTTCCCGGGTAAACGTGAATGTTCCGTCCGGACGATCTATTAAATGCTCTGTTACCGGTCGATTATCAGGAGTCATATATTGGTTGTGAACGTAGGTTTCCCGTCCGTCCTCGGTCTCTCTATAGAAAACATAGGATTTTCCTTTTGCTTTGTGACTCATAATCTCGGACGACCGATTCAATATTTCATCCCGCGGGGATGCTTGCCGCGATTGACAGCCTGTAACCCCTAATCCGACTGATAATACGACGGATAAATATAGCAATTTTTGCATTTCTTTTTTCATTTCGAAAACCTCTTTCCTTATCTGCTTTTTCTTGAATTAAAATATCCGCCGATACCGCTGGCCGCTTTGCTGAGGAAACCTGTCGTCTGCAACATTTTTTCACGGTTCAGCTGAATATTGTAACTACCCGTTAGTTTTTGTGTGCTTAAGGCAATATTCATTAATTCTTTTTCTTGACGCTCATACAGTGTGTTGAATTTGACGTCAATAACCGATTCTTGATCCGGCAGATTCATTTCATTTGCCATGATTTGTTGATAAGAGGTATCACCGGCCCGAACCGCCATATCGTATCCGTATTTAGCTGCCGCCGGCAATTTTTCCGCCTCGGATTTTAACCATTCAACAAGAGATTGTGTGACAATGATATCACTGTATTTTGTCTGATTAAAATTCATGGCATGCCCTGTTTCGGCACTCCAGGTCGATTCATCACCCAAAGCAATGGCTGCACGCAAAGCGGAGGCGGCATTGCCTGCAATTTGGAACCCTTTGGAAACACGGGAGTTGCTTGTTCTGGAACTTTCGCTCCAAATCGTTCCGGCACTGATACCTTTAAACTGATTCGTTCCCCATTTGGCGTTTCTGTCCAGCTTCTTGTCCATCTGTTTAACGTATCGCGTGGCCTGACTACTACCACGGTTACTGGCACTGATTTGACTGTTCAGGTATGTCCGAAGTTTTCCGGGCATGTATCTGACCAATTTAACGTATTTAGCCGTTTCCTCCTGATACATTTGTTTAAATTCATCCAGGTTTTTAGCCTGCATACATTTATCAAAGTTCGGAAAAGCGGCACTTAACCCGGCACTGTTCGGGACACCGACGGCGTTGGTTAAATCACGAATGAAGTTGTTTTCATTCTGTTGGTGTTTTAAGGCCGCTTGCATATAGGCTTCTTGAATTTTAGCCTGATATTCGGCTTTAATTTGCGATGAGTTTGATGTTGATGTTACGGCTTCGATCAGATTGCCCGCATCTCCTTTCGCTGAAAAGAAATCCGTCCATCCTGCTTTTGCTTGAGAACCGATTCCAGCAACTAAGGCAGCGCCCGCCATAGCGATACCACGTGCATTGTATTTTAATTTGTCTTTTAAACTCATGTTTGCTCTCCTTATTTTTGTCATTGTGTTGCTCCTAACCCTTAATATCTTCAGTATACCCTCGTTTTTTTATTTTGTCAAATACTTTCTTTAAGTAATTTTTACATCCTCTTTTACATCTATTATACATCGCTTTAAAAAGACTGTCAAAAGTTATTTAAATGGCAACCTTTTTGTTTTTTTGAAACGTGGTTTCAAATAGACACCCAAAAACATTTTACCATAAAATATCATCATAGGGCGAATACTTTTAAAAAGTAAAGTGTGGCAGCGGAATTGGAAACCTCCGAGCGGAAATAAAAAAACAACCCTTTCGGGTTGTTCTTTAATCTGGTAGCGAAGACTGCGCAAGACAGAAGCGTCCAGTGGACGTTTCTGTCGCGTAAAGCAATGAGCCTTGGCGTTCCCCAGCAATCGTCGGATTGCGCAGGGAAAGCGTTAGGCGGAATTGGAAACCTCCGAGCGGAAATAAAAAAACAACCCTTTCGGGTTGTTCTTTAATCTGGTAGCGAAGACTGC
>CALXUR010000020.1 GCA_944391735.1 uncultured Alphaproteobacteria bacterium
GAACGGGTTGTTGTATCATTCGGTGCTAACAACGCACCTCATTAACGCCAACCGTGTTCAGTTTCTTTTGCTGTCATTTTTTTCTTTCCTCTTCGCTTAATCTTATTCCAGAATACCTAAAACTTCATTTTCTTTCATAATTAACAGGTTTTCACCGTCAATCTTGATTTCCGTGCCGGACCATTTTCCGAACAGGACGCGGTCACCTTCTTTTAAAGTCATCGCAACCAACTTTCCGTCATCGTCACGTCCGCCCGGACCAACGGCAATAACCACACCCTGAGACGGTTTTTCTTTCGCCGTATCCGGAATGATTAAACCGCCGGCTGTCCGACTTTCTTCTTCAACCCGTTTAATAACAACACGATCCAATAAAGGTTTAAATTTCATCTTTTTTTCTCCTTATAATGTTTTTTCTGATGTATCAAATAGTATGCATTGTTTTAAAAGTCAAGAGGGGATTTGCGCTTTTATCGTGCCTCTCCGTATTTATTACGCCCTTTCGTCCCGGACAGGCAGGTATAGACAAGCAAAACAATGCTGATAACACAAAAAGCGATCCCCGTTAGGATAAGAATAGTTCCGCGAACTGCGCCGATCTCACCTTCGGCACCCATACCGAAAATCATCAAAATTAACATCAACCAAACCGGAGTGAATGCAAACCAGGCACTTTTATTGACATCATGCATCCGGCGAACATAAACCGCCAATCCCGGGAAGATATTCGCAATCGCAAACAAAATGTATGCAAAACCCAAGAAAGGAATAACTGCGCCAACAACGGCAGTGGCAATATTAATCAACAAATTAACCAAATACGGCCACCAATACTCGGCGCGTGTCGACCGTCCGCTCCAAACAAAGCTTTTCTTCCAATAAGAGATATAAGCCTCCTTCATCGGAACCATCTCATCCGTTCCCTGGTTTGTGCTCCCTTTTAATAAAGTGCTTTTTTGCACTTCAAACTCCGTTTCCGATATAATGCCTTTTTCCTTTAAATCGTGCAATTTTTCCAATTCGTCTAACTGTGTCATATGGTTCTCCTTTTGTTAATAATGACAAACTGTCGGCAGTTTACATGTAAAAAAGAAAAACGTCAATCAATAATGGCTCTTTTGACGGGAAATGTTTTATTATAACAGGGAACCGTTCAAACGCGTTATTCGTCACCGATTTTAAGGGCTTGAATAAATGCATTTTGAGGAATTTCTACCTCCCCGAATTGTCGCATTCGTTTTTTCCCTTCTTTTTGCTTTTCCAACAATTTGCGTTTTCGGGTGATATCACCGCCATAACATTTGGCGGTCACGTCCTTCCTGAAAGCGGCAATGTCCTCACGTGCTATGATTTTACCACCGATACTGGCCTGAATGGGAATCTTGAACTGATGCCGCGGAATTAAATCTTTCAGGCGTTCACAAATTTGGCGGCCGCGCCGCTCCGCTTGGGATCGATGCGCCAAAAAAGCCAAAGCGTCGACCTGCTCCCCGTGAACCATAATATTGACCCGCACCAAATCGCTGGCCGCATAATCGGATAATTCGTAATCAAAACTGGCATACCCGCGGGAAATAGATTTCAAACGATCATAAAAATCAAACACAATTTCATTCAAAGGTAATTCATAAACGGCCATAGCCCTGTCCCCCACATAGGTCAGGTCTTTCTGAATCCCCCGTCGCTCGGTGCACAATTGTAAAATGCCGCCCAGATATTCATCCGGTGTCATAATGGTTGCCCGAACCCACGGTTCTTCGATACGTGCAATCCGGCTGACATCCGGCATATCGGCCGGATTGTGCATAACAAGCATTTCTCCGTTTGTCAGATAGACTTTATAAGCCACAGACGGTGCCGTCGTAATCAAATCCAGATTAAATTCACGGCTGAGTCGTTCCTGGATGATTTCCATATGCAATAATCCCAAAAAGCCGCAACGGAACCCCTGCCCCAAGGCCATGGATTTATCCGGCGTGAATTGGAAACTGGCGTCATTTAATTGTAATTTGGCTAACGATTCTTTCAACAGTTCATAATCGCTCATATCCACGGGAAACAGTGAGCAAAACACAACGGACAAACTGGGCTTAAATCCGGGTAAAGCCTCAGCCGTCGGGTTTTTCTCATCGGTAATTGTGTCTCCGACCCGGGTTTCGCCGATTGATTTAATACCGCAGATGATAAATCCGAGTTCGCCTGTTTTGATTTCATTCGTATCCGTCATCTTGGGCGTAAAGTAGCCGCAGCGATCCACTTTATAGACGGCCTTTGTCGCCATCATTTGAATGAACATGCCTTTTTTCAATATGCCGTCCACAACACGCGCCAGAACGACAATGCCTAAATACGGGTCATACCATGAATCGACAAGCATGGCCTTTAAGGGCGCATTTTCATCACCCGACGGAGACGGTAACTTGGTTACGATTGTTTCCAAAACCGCATCAATTCCGATTCCCGTTTTCGCGGAAATAAGGGGGGCCTCCGACGCGTCAATACCGATAACATCTTCAATCTGCGCCTTAACCCGATCCGGCTCCGCCGCCGGCAAATCAATTTTGTTAATGACCGGCACAATTTCATGATTGGCATCCAACGCCTTATAAACATTGGCCAAAGTTTGCGCCTCAACCCCTTGGGAGGCATCAACGACAAGCAGAGAACCTTCACAGGCCGATAAAGAACGGCTGACCTCATATCCGAAATCCACGTGTCCCGGGGTATCAATCAAATTCAAAATATAATCCTGCCCGTCGTGTGCCCGGTAATTCAACCGGACGGTTTGCGCTTTAATGGTAATGCCGCGCTCGCGCTCAATATCCATATTGTCAAGCAATTGCGCTTTCATTTCTCGATCCGATACGGCACCGCACCGTTGGATCAAACGGTCGGCCAAGGTCGACTTGCCGTGGTCAATATGGGCAACAATAGAAAAATTGCGAATGTGATTCAACTGTGACATAGATCTCCTTTTAATTTTTAAGGCATTCTATCCGAAAAATCACAAAAAAGCAAGCGAAGAGTTATATTGCGATGAGTTGTATTTACGGATTCACACACAAAGGAACACTGCCGTTGTAACTGCGTCTGCCATGAGCGAACCGGCCATCTACAGCGAAATCATATACAAAGCAGGAACCATAGTCTGTTCCCGTCCAACAACTCGGCTCGCCCGAATAGGCCTCCGAAAAATGGTGCATGATGATACTGAGTGTCGATTTATCGGCGGTGCAGACAGGGTGATCCGAATTGCAACAATATCCCAAATGCTCCCCGCTTAAACGGGCACACTCAAAGTCATCCAGTTCAATCAAGCGTTTCCCATGAGACAGACACCAATTTTTAGCACTCCACCACGTCATATATCCGCCGCGCCAAGTAGCACCCAATCCCGGAATATTTATGGGGGATGGTAAACTGCCTTTATTGACGCAACGGCCGATATAATTTTCATAACAACTGGGCGCGGCTTCGTTATACGTTGTTGTAATATTGCAATATTTACCGGTGTCTCTGTTACCGTCATTATCTTTACAATCTTCGTTTCGGGTACAACCATCGGCTTGAATACAGGTGCCGTCGGAACCATTCGTTGAGCAGATTGTCCCATCCTGACAACACCGTCCGGCGCATTGTTCGTATCCGTCCGGACACAAACATTTTCCCTTTAAGCACGTTGTTCCCACGGGACAGGTTATGTTTTCACAAGCCGGATCTGTCGGAACGGCATCGGGATTAAGTAAGTTATGAAAAGCAAATAGAATGCTGGTGTCGGTTTCAGTCGGACATGTCGTATTATCCGTAACAATGACATCTTCGATTTTGATTTCCACGGGTAGAGTCCAATCCATATTTAAAAGAGCATTACAAACATTCTCCGGAATACTGTCAAGTGATATGGAAAAGAAGTCCAAGTTATTATTGTATTCGTTGGAAACAGACACAAGATACCTGTTTTGAATCAAGTCTCGATCTGTTGTAGGATGAAACTCTTTTAAATCGATTTGTTGATTTTGAATCCGTTGCTGACTGGCAACAATTGCCCGTTTTTTGACTTCATTGATGATTTCATTCGCATTGTATTTGTCCACCGCGTATCGGTAAGCCATAATCCCACCAACCACCAATAACCCCATAATGGCCAGAACACCCAACATCTCCACCATCGATCGGCCGGATTCGGAATCTCTGCCTCTGGATTCCCGTGTCAGAGCGCGGGAATGACGGGGAAGCGGGGGTCATTCCCGCTTTTTTATAAGGTGTCATTCCCGTGCTCCGACACGGGAATCCAGTAACACATAATTCTTCTTTTTCGGTTCCTTGGGGCAACCCCGCTTCTTCTCGGTTTCCCGCCTCTCTTTTTCCTCTCATTCCCATTTCCCTTTCCTGTAAAAATTTAATGGTCATTTAATTTTTACATTTTTTCATCCCATCCCCCTTTTCTCTCAAAATACAGGAAGTCTTTTTATATTCTCATTTTTTTCTTGATTTCAAATCCGCCCCTATGTTATACATTTCTATAACTTTTTATTGACCCTTTTTCCGTTACACCTTTTCTGACGACCGCTCTTTTTCCATAAACCTATCTAGCAATTCGCTCAATAATATAGT